>CBFDBP010000192.1:0-6965 GCA_965603065.1 uncultured Gammaproteobacteria bacterium | reverse complement strand
AGGCTGCCGAACACCACACCGAGCGCCAGGAAAGCTTCAGTTAACAGCCGCATCCCCTCAACCTGGCGCTTCCAGAGAGCCCGCGCCAGCAGGATGTAGAAGGTGCTCAGAAACAGGGCGCTGTAAGCAAGCCCCCATTCCATCTTATGTACCAGTGCACTCTGCAGCGTGAATCCGACCAGAGGAACACCGAACACCAGGCTGCCATCGATATAACCTTTCAGTTGCGGTGGCTGCCGATGTGCAAAAAGTACGGCGATGGTGACATAAAAAAGGAAGAACAGAATCAGAAAGGGTTCTGTCGTGCTGAAATACTCCGGGCGGTAACTGCTGTGTCCCCAGGCAGCGCCAATGACAAACGTGAATACGAAGCCGAGTACATTAAGAATGCGCCATGACTTGAACCAGGCAATGCCCAGTATGCCGGCGTTGAGCAGCGCATAGTAGGAAAACAGCATGACGTGACTGCCGCCACCGCTGGACAGCAGAATGGGAGTGATGAAGCCACCCGCTGCTCCGAATAGTGCCAGGGATCGTGCATTTTGCAAAACAGCAAGTGCACCGGACAGGGAAACCAGTGCGACCATGAGCACAAAGGCCAGCCCCCCGGGTAGCAATTGGTATAGCTTGATGGCGCCAAACACGGTGAGGTACAGCACAGCCACAGCACCACCCTGGAGCACCAGTCCATAGGCCCCCGGCCGTTCGCGCAGTCGCCAGCCGACGATCAGTACGGCAACCGCTGCCAGTGCGATACCGGCTAAGCGTAATTCGATGGGCAGGACGTTGCGGTCCGCAGCATATTTGACCAGAAAGGATATGCCGAAAAACAGGATGACGATGCCGATGCGAACGACAGGATTGCCCCCGGTGAACCAGGCCAGGATGCGTTGACCGATGTCCGGGCCGCTTTTCTTGGTGGGGGACAGAGGTGGTGCAAGCCATTCGGATTCTGTGTCTTCGGCCACGGCCTGAACCGATTCCGGGAATGCCGGGATGCTGGTGTCCGCTGGCAGGGCGGGCTCGTCAGCGGGTGTGGATGTGATGGCTTCAGGAGGGATGTCCTGTGTTTCGGAGTGCTCGGACCGAGAAACCGGCGTTTCCTGCAGTTGCGCTTCCAGGCCGGAAATGCGGGTGGTTAATTCAGTGCTGGTAGCATCCAGGTGTTTCTGAAGCGCCGTGAGTCGATCGTCTAACAGGCGGGCGCGTCCTAGCAGGAACCCGGCAATGCCTCCAATCGCCAGACCAAACGGCCCTTGCAGAAGGATGCCCGGAACGGCGCCAGCCACTGTCCAAAGCCAAACGTTTGTTGCCATCCCCTTGATCTTCCGCTACTCCCGACTGCCGGGTTTTCGGCAAAACCGCTGGATTATTAAACTTTTATACGTTGCGGGTCAAAACTGTTCCGTGCTTGAGCCTGTACGATAAAGCCGATTCTGATCCCGGACTATCTGTTACCCGCTCTTGAGTAGCCGTGCTCTTTTACTACCCGACGTACAGCCTCTATCACCTTAAAGACATAGTCCTCACTTGCAGCCGAAAACAACCAGGCCGGCAGCATGCCACCCGGCTCGACGTGAATTGAATACGTCGCATCGGTTGCCTGGCGTACTTGCAGCTGGTTCAGTTGCCAGCTTCCGCTGAAGGCATCGGGGAGCACGGCACTGTCCGAGAGCAGTGAGCGCGACTGTTCCCTGTCCAGATGCCATTCCACCTTGATGTATCCTGCCTCTGCCTGAGCCAGTGTATCGCTTACCCTGATCACATAGTGCCGGTCGGCGACCATCAGGGGAAAACCCAGGCGCTGGTACACCCATGCGGTCGATTCCTGTTGCTTCAGGGTGCGGCTGTCAACCACAGAGGGGATAAAGTCGGGGAAATGAGCATAATCCGAGATAACGGCATAGATCGCCCTTACCGGGGCATCGATTCGGGCATGCGCCAGCAGTTCCGGGAATGCGGACCCCTCGACCGATCGCTGGTAGATGTCCACGTCCCCCATGCGACGGGAAAATGTCCAGCTATCATCGTCAGGTTGCCATTCCAGTGCACCGGCAGGCAATGACAGCATCAGTAACAAGATCACGATACATACAAGACTGATTCCAGCTTGACTAAATCGAACCATGGGCAATGCTTGATGTCAGAGATATTGCAATCTGCAACGAAATGAAGAGCCACCGTTACCGCAGTAGGAAAGGTACTCTGGTGGTAAATCAGGCGCAATAGGGACTGTAACGTGCGTATATTGCTGGTTTCTGCCAATCGGGAGCATATTCCGGACCCGATCTTTCCGCTGGGGCTCGCCTGTGTGGCTGCTGCTACCCGAAATGCAGGGCACGAGGTTTCAGTCGCCGATCTCTGTTTCGGCAACAACCCGCTTTCTGAACTCGGTAAACAGGTCAATCTGTTTCAACCTGACATCATCGGTGTTTCGCTGCGTAACGTGGATAATGCTGCCTATCCGCGTACCGTAGACTACCTTGAGCAACACCGTGAAGTGGTTGCTACCCTGCATGCGCTGACAGACGCGCCGGTGGTCCTCGGTGGATCGGGTTTTTCGATCATGCCGCGGGAATACATGGCTGCACTGGACGGTGACTGGGGGATTGAAGGCGAGGGTGAACAGACCTTTGTGGCATTGATCGACGCCCTCGCGCTGGGCCGGGATCCTGGCACCATCCCCGGTGTCATCGGCCGGAACAATGACCAGAACAACGGCAATCCTTCAAGCGGAATCCGACTGGATTCCCCGCAGCGGCCTGCAGATTGGTTCGCGGGGTATCGTCCGGCACGTGATCTCTTCGACTATCCTCGCTACATACGGCGTGGTGGCGTGGGGAATATTCAGACCAAGCGTGGTTGTGTCTTCAAATGCAGCTATTGCACCTACCCCCTGTTGGAAGGTAACCGTTTCCGGGCTCGCGCCGCCGCAGATACTGTCGATGAGATAGAAGCGCTGATGCAGGAGTATGGTCCGCACCCGATCTTTTTCGTCGACTCGATACTGAACTTTCCTCGTGGTCATGTGGAAAGTCTTTGTGAGGAAATCCTGGCTCGCGGGCTGCAGGTGCGCTGGAGTTGTTATGCCACGCCGGTCAAACTCGACCGGCACCAGGCCGAGTTGATGGCGCGTGCCGGTTGTGAAGGGATTGAGCTGGGTACCGACGCCGTGGATGACGGGCAGCTCAATCGTCTGGCCAAGTCATTCAATGCCGGTGTGGCCGAGCAGGCGAACCGCTACTGCATGGACGCGGGGCTCAAGGTATGCCAGACGCTGATCTTTGGTGCGCCGGGTGAAACCAGGGCCAGTATTCGCGCCACCTGCCAGGCATTGCAACGGATGGAACCCACCGCCGTGGTTGCCATGACCGGCGTGCGCCTCTATCCGGGCATACCGATCACGGATGCTCTCATTACCAAGGGGCGGGTTCGAGCCGAAGACATTGGTTTGATGCCTGCTTTCTATATTGAACCTGAAGTGGCTGATTTCCTGCCCGGCTATTTGCAGCAGCAGGCCCAAGAGGCCGGTAATTGGGTCTTGCCGGGTCTTGCCGCTCCCCTGTTGCCACGTAGTCAGCGCGTCCTGCGCGGGCTGGGTATCTCCGGCCCGTTGTGGCGGTTGTTACAGAAGCCCTGGATTCTCAGATTCAACCGCATGAAATTCCGACGCCTCAATACCAGCTGGGGCGTTGCCCATCCGCGTAGGAAAGTCGTATGAGAGCGGCGCAGGGTGAATTGAGAGTCGAGCTGTTGCGGGAAGCTGATAGAGCCCTCGGCAGTGAGTTTGCCAACGGAGGTTTTTCAACATGGACTGCAAGTTGCGAGCGGGGGCTTGATCCGGCAGGTTGCCGGGACTAACGGCGCTGCTGAGGGATTTCGCGACTTTCTCCTGGCTCTCGCCGCATCCAGTGCCAATGCGGCTTTGTGGACTGAGGCGGCACCAGCATCACCGGGCACGTTGCTTTGCGCATCACCTTCTGGCCCACGCCACCGAACAGCGCGTGGTAAACGTTGCCATGGCCGTGCGACCCCATAATGATGAGTTCCGCTCTTATCCGCTCGGCTTCCGCGAGGATGGTTGTGCTCACGGTACCCGAGATAAAGCGGGTAACAACATCAATACGTTCCCGGCGCAGTTGATCGGCCAGATCCCGTAACTGATGACGTTGCAGACGTAATTGTTTGGCGACTTGCCTGCGAAGGATATCGCGGTCCAGGTTAAAGGGTACGGATGACTTGGAGGGTGGAGCCACGTGCATCAGCCACAGTTTGCTGACAGAGGATTGAGCGATACACGCTGCCCGCTCCACGACAGCCCCACTCATTTCAGATAAATCTACTGAAACTAAGAGATTTCTCATTCCACCCCCCGCTCTGGCTTCTCGTTAGACTGCAGCCACCCGTATAGCTAAACTGCAACTTGCCAGTTGTGCTAATTACTATATCCCATTTTTGCGGGACTTGCCGGACTGACGGGATTCAGGGCATTGAAATTATTTATTTTGCGATATCTTCAACGCAGATTACGTCCCACGATACGCCGCCTGGTTTTACCTTTCCTGTAGCGTACCTTGGTTTTTGCACGGTTGAGCGCTTTTTCGGCAAGACGCTGTTGCGAGCCGATTTCCTCTTCGGCGGTTCTGGGTTGGCGTTGCATATAACTTCCGTCGGAATCCATTTCCCAGGCATTGCGATAATCATTGAGCTGTTCGTCCAGAATGTCGCGCAAATCATCTCTAAGCGCCGGGTCTTCGACCGGCGTAACAACCTCGACACGGGACTCGAGGTTGCGTTTCATCGCATCTGCCGAACCGATGAAGTATTCTTCGTCGCCGCCATTCTGGAAATAATAGATCCGGGTGTGCTCCAGGAAGCGACCGACAATACTGATGACCCGGCCGCTGTCGGAAAGACCCGCTATACCGGGGCGATAGCGGCAGGTATCACGGACGATCAGATCCACCCGTACACCATCACGACTGGCTTCGTAAAGGGCGCGGGTTACATCGGCATCTTCAAGCGCATTCATCTTGAACTGGATCAATCCCGGTTTTTCCAAACAGTGAAGCTTGCGTTCGCGCTCAATACGCGCCAGCAGACTCTGTTTTAACACCTTCGGCGCAGGCAGCAATTTACGATAGAAGCGGTCAGGCGTATAGCCGGTGGTCAGATAGTTGAACAGTTCACCAGCATCCCGGCCAAGATCCTCATCGTTGGTCAGTATGCCAAGGTCGGAATACAGCCGGGCTGTGCCGGCGTGGTAGTTGCCGGTACCAATGTGCAGATAGCGTTTCAAGCCATTGTAATCGTTGCGCACCACCAGAATGATCTTGGAGTGTGTCTTGAGGCCTACCACGCCGTAGGTGACATGAATGCCGGCCTCTTCCATCCGGGCCGCCCAGCGTATGTTCGCCGCTTCATCGAAGCGCGCCTTCAGCTCAACTACCACAGCAACCTGTTTTCCATTGCGCGCGGCACTCACCAGGTAATCAACGACCTTGGTGTCGCTGGACGTCCGGTACAGAGTCATTTTAATGGCCCGGACCTTAGCATCCTGGCTGGCTTCCTTGAGAAAACGTTCCACCGACGTGGCAAACGATTCATACGGGTGATGAAGAAGGAATGGCCCCTGGTCACGAATGATATAAAAGATACTCCGGCTGCTCTGCAGCATGGGGTGGTCGACGGGGTGGTGCGGAGCGTCGTGTAATTCGGGTATATCGATTACAGAGAGTTGAAACAGGTCCCGCATAGCGAGCATATCCTGCTCTGCGCTGAATACGTCGGCTTGTTCATCCAGGCCGAACTCTGCCGCCAGCATACCCCGGCTGGTTTCATCCATGTCACCCTGGATTTGCAGGCGGACGATGGGCGCGAAGCGCCGGTCACGCAGCTCCGACTCAATCATCGCAAGCAGGTCCTCTGCTCTTTCTTCATCACGTTCCGTATTGGCGTTACGAGTAAGCCGGAACATGTAACAACTGGCGATCTCCATTTCAGGCAGAAGCAGGTCCAGGTTGTGTTTGGCGACGTCCTCCAGCGCTACAAAATAATTCCGCTCCGGTAACTGTAGAAATCGCGGTACGCCATTACTGGTTGGGACCTTGATACGCGCCAGCGACATCTTGCCTTCTTCACCGGGAAAGCGTGTCTTCACCAGCAGGTTCAGGGATAGATTCGAAATGAAGGGGAACGGATGGGCCGGGTCGATCGACTGCGGTGTAAGCAGGGGGAAAATATTATCGTGGTAATAGTCCCTGAGGTACGTCGCATCTTCCTGGCTCAGTTCCTCGTAGGACAGCAGTTTGATATCGTGTTGGCGCAGTTCGGCCAGGATGGTGTGCAAGGTATCGTGTTGCCGCGCTTCCTGCGCCCTGACCTGTTCGTAACATTCATTGATCTGCTGCTTCGGTGTGCGGCCATCAACGGTGAGCCTGGCCACCCCGGCGCCGAGTTGCTGCTTCAGGCCACCGATACGTTTCATGAAGAATTCATCGAGATTTGAATTGACAATAGCCAGAAACTTCAGGCGCTCGAGGAGCGGGTTTCTGCTGTCTTCAGCCTCACGCAACACGCGCTGGTTGAAACTCAGCCAGGTAAGCTCCCGGTTCAGGTACAACGCCGGATCATTCAGGTCCGGTTGCATGATATTGGAGTCGGCAGCCTGCTTGATTTCATCAGTAGTCATTGCGTGTATCTCACCCCACTGAGCGGTTTGACAGGAATCCTGAATAATACGGCCTGTCCGCTCAGGGAGGAACCGGAGAATGGGCCGTAGACTAACCCGTTAATATTCTTCTGATTTTCTGTCAGGTGTGCGGGAGTTATTTAGTGCGCTGGCCTTGAACTTTAGACTTCGCTGATGGATAATGCCGCGTTCCAATGCGCCCGTAGCTCAGCTGGATAGAGTACCTGGCTACGAACCAGGCGGTCGGGAGTTCGAATCTCTCCGGGCGCGCCAT
>CBFDBP010000191.1:0-6965 GCA_965603065.1 uncultured Gammaproteobacteria bacterium | reverse complement strand
AGCCTCGACGGGACTGCTTGCAGAGACGGTGCGCAAACTGGATCTGGAGCCTGGTCAGACTGCCGCCATGCGGCTGCCTGCAGCGCGCGATGCACTCGAATGGCGGCTTGCCCTGGTCGACCATGCAAGCACCTCAATCGATATTCAGTATTTTATCTGGTCGCGCGACGAAGTCGGCAGTCTGTTGCTCGATCGGTTGCTGGACGCGGCTGATCGTGGGGTCCGGGTGCGGATTCTGTTGGACGATCTCAACTTGTCCGGTGCTGATAAAAAGATCGCGGTTTACAGCAAACACCCGAACCTTGAAATCAGGCTTTTCAATCCTGGCAGGGTGAGGAAAAGTGCGCTCGGGGGACTCGGTGAATTCCTGCTTTATTTCAGGGAGCTGAATCGCCGAATGCACAACAAACTGTTTATTGTCGACAATCATTTCGTCATCATCGGTGGGCGCAATATTGGTAATCCCTATTTTGGTCTCAGTGAAAAGTACAACAACATGGATTTTGACTTGCTGCTGACCGGTCTCTCGGAAAAGGAAATCTCGCAGGCTTTTGACGAGTACTGGAATGCAGACCCGGCCTATCCCGGTGCGGCGCTGTCCGACAAGGCCGGTTTTGACAGGTACGAGGGGTTAAGATCCGAGATCGATGAGTACCTGCAGCAGCACAGCGCGAAACTGGCATCCTATCCCCTTGAAAGAATGGACTGGAGCGGCCGTTTCGCTGAGTTGCCTGCAAAGATGATAACTGCCAAGGGACATTTCCTCCAGGACGAACCGGTCACACTCAACGGTGAGGAACTGAGGCTGGTGGATATGATCGACGAAGTGGCCGGTGAGGCCCGCGAGGAAATGATCTTTGTATCGCCCTATTTTATTCCGTCGCCTGATTTACTTGAGCTTATTGGCCAGACAAGTTCAAGGGGTATCAAGGTAAAGATTCTCACCGGTGGGCTGGATTCCAACAACCATACTTCGGTTCACAGTCACTACAGAAAATACCGCAGGGCGATCCTGGCAACGGGTGCCGAGCTTTACGAGTTTCGTCATGACCCCTCCGACTATGTACGTTCACTATCGAACGTACCGCCAGTGACAGCGTCGTTTATTTCACTGCACCTCAAGGCGCTGATTGTCGACAGGGACAAGCTGTTTATTGGCAGCCTGAATCTTGATCCGCGCGCCATGGTGATCAATACCGAGAACGGTATCTATCTGGAGTCTGAAACGCTGGGGGCCATGATCGCGGATGGATTTGACCTGTTGACCTCACCCGAGAATGCCTGGCGTGTCACTGTCAATGAAGAAGACAAGCTGCAATGGGAATCCAGCGAGGGTATTGTGTATACTCAGCCGGCGCGCCATTTCGGTCAGCGGGTATCGGATTTTTTCCTGAGAATACTGCCGATCGAAAGTCAATTGTAGGAGCGGTGAGGCACCGCCCCTAAAAATAAAACACATAAAGGCCGGTACTGCCGGAAAGGGAAGGCCTGATGAATTCATATCGCTGTCAATTGCTGCTGATGCGAGTCGCCCTGACAGGATTGTTCTTGCTGTCAAGCAGTGCGCCTAACGCTGCTTCGTTTTTTGACAAATTCATTGATCCCAAAGACGGTATGTTTGATACCAGTAACTGGGTACTCGAGAACAAGGGATTTCTTCCAGTGCCTATTGTCATTACCGAGCCTGCAGTGGGCCCGGGGCTTGGCGTCGCAGCCCTGTTTTTCCACGAATCAAAGAAAGATGAGGACGCCAATACCAAACAGCAAACGCCTTCGGATAGCCAGCTGGAGGACGATGACAAGCTGGGTCTTCCGCCCAGTGTGAGCGTACTGTTTGGCGCCGGAACCAATAACGGTACCTGGCTGGCCGGTGGGGCACATCTGGGTAACTGGAAACAGGATCACATCCGCTACACCGGGGCACTGGCACGCGCATCCATTAATCTTAGTTTCTATGGAAGCGGGAATGAGCGTGATGGAGGCTCCGGCCTGGATTTCAACGCAGATGGCTGGTATCTCCTCCAGGAAGTCAAGTTCCGCGTTCCTGAGAGCAACTGGTTTATAGGCGGGCGCTTCGACTTTGTTGATATGGATATCAAATTCGATGACGGCGATACTGCGCCGGGTGTCCCCGAGGATAATGTAAATCATAATACCTTGGCGGGGCTTGGCGCTCTGTTGAGCTATGATTCGCGCGATAACCTGTTTTCCCCAAGTCGGGGGATGAATGCGGATTTTGAAGCCATGTTTCATGAAGGCGAGCTGATCGGTGATTATTCCTTTCAGAAGTACAAGGTGGCGAGTAATTTCTATTGGGATGTGCATCCCCATGTCGTACTGGGGTTGCGTGCTGACGGGCGCTTTGCCAATGGTGATACACCCTTCTATGCCTTGCCATTTATTGACCTGCGTGGTATTTCGGCGATGCGCTACCAGGGCGAGGACGTACTGGTTGGTGAATTCGAGGCGCGATGGAATTTCCGCACTCGCTGGAGTCTGGTCGGATTTACCGGTATAGGGTCAGCCGAGGATTCGTTCAGCGACCTGTTTGGCTCGGGTGAAAGTAGCGTGAAGAATACCGTCGGCGCCGGTGTGCGCTATCTGACCGCCCGTCGACTGGGCCTGCTGGCAGGGGTGGATGTTGCGCGCGGGCCGGACGAAACGGCAGTCTACCTGACCGTTGGCAGCGCCTGGCGCTGAGCGGGCAGGATCAGCTTTATACCAGTCACACCCTGCTGTAGCAGATCCATCGCCAGCGGCTGTTTCGTCAGCGTCCTGTCGCAGGCGGCCGCCGGATAAGTCATCCCCAGTTGCACTGCTGTTGCGAAAAGTTACGGGTGTTCCAAAAGCAGGCCTGATTAGGATATTCTCGCCCTATACTGTCAATCAGACGTTCCGCAAAGGGACGCGGGCGGTGCCCGCCACGCATGCGCTGCTGTCGGTACCGGCCGGCATTGCGTCGGGAGGAAGAGAATGACAGAACAAAACATGCGCAAACCGCCAGATACACCCCAGTCCAGTATGCCCGGGAAGATACGCAAGGCCCTGCGCTGGTTGGTCATCTCCGTCGCCGGATTGCTGGCAGTGCTGATGCTGGTCGTTGTGATCGTCGCCGCCGCTGAAATCTCCGTCGAGCTCGATTGGGTCAAGGGCAAGATCGAGACGGCGGCATTGGAGGCCACCGGCCGCCGGATTGCTATCGAAGGTCCTCTCACCCTGGTTGCGTCGATGCCGCCCGCGGTACAGATGGAAGGGGTTCGTGTGGGTAATCCAGAGGGGTGGCCGCGGTCTGACCTGGTGCGCCTGGACCTGGCGCGCGCCAAGCTGCGGGTTCTGCCGTTGCTGAAGGGAGACGTGCTGATCGACGAAATCACCGTCGACGGGCTGCACGTCAAGCTCGAGACCAACGTCGAGGGTGAACCCAATTGGTTGTTCGCCAAGCCCGGGCAAGGGCCGAAACCGAAATCCGGGAAAGAATCCGAACCGTCTGCGCTCAAATTCATCGAACTCGTCGAGCTGTCCCTGCACAACATCGTGGTCACCCACCGTGACGCCGCGACCGGCAAGACCTTCGAGCTCAAGCTCGAGGAGATCACCGGCAGCGCTGAGAACCAGAAGCCCATGCAACTGCTCATGTACGGCGTTGTGCAGCAGGAGCCCTACGAGGTGACCTTCACCGGCGGCAGCCTGGCGGCGCTGGTCGAAGCACGGGCACCCTGGCCCCTGGATTTTTCAGCAACGGCGTTGGGTACCAGGCTCACCGTTAGCGGCGAGATCGCAGAGCCCCTGCGCGGAAAGGGGCTGGCCCTCGGCTTCGACCTGAGCGGGCCGAGCATGGCGGATCTGGAGGTGATCCTCGGCACCAGGCTGCCCCCAATCCAGTCGTTCGCCCTCAAAGGCCGCATCGAAGAGGCCGAAGGTAAGTACCGCCTTGCCGATCTCGAGGGCGACATCGCGGCGACCGCTGTTACCGCCAGCTTCGAGGCCGATATCGCCGGGGAGAAGCCCCGTCTGGTGGGCGATATCGACATCCGCCGCCTCGACGCAGCCCCGTTCTTCGCAGTCATCAACAAGCAAGAGCAAGAGCAAGGCAGGGCGGAAGCCGCACAACAGCCAGCGCAGGCGGAACTGGCTGCATCCGCTGAGGCAGATCTACAGTCTGCCAGCACGCTCGACGTTGACCAGACTATCCTGACCCTGGACGCACTCGATCGGTTTGACGCCCGCTTCAAGGTGACCATCCACGAGGTGGTCAACGCCCCCACCAGCCTGAACGATGCGAGCCTGGCGATGACCGTCTCCGATGGAACCTTGTCGGCTCCGCTAGCCGTGACGCTTGCCGAGGTGCCGTTTAGAGGAGAACTCAGCCTGCTGCCGGAAGCAGGGCAACCCAGGGTGGCGGTAACCCTGGCCGCCGAGCAGAGTGACATTGGTGGACTGGCGGCACTGCTGAGCGGGAGAGAGGACATCCGGGGAAAGTTCGATTTCGCGCAGTTGGATCTGTCGGCGAGCGGCGAGACCATCGGAGCTCTGGTGGAGAGCGCCGAGCTGCGCTTTGCACTCACGGGTGCGTTCCTGTCCTACGGTCACGACAGCGGCGGCAAACCGGTCGAATTCACCCTGGACGCGGCGAACCTGCGCTTCCCTGCTGCGGAAGAGTCGCGGATCACGGCCCAGGGCTCGCTGCTGGGGGAGGCGTTCGCAATCCAGCTCAAGGGCGGTACCTTCATCGAGAACTTCCTGCAGAGGCGCTGGCCGCTTGAGCTGACGGCGTCTGGTGGAGGTGCCGAGCTCTCGATCGGCGGCACGGTGCGCCCGGCAGAGGGTGATGTCGGTGCCGAGTTCGATTTCGCGTTGAAAGGCGGCCAAATCGGCGCCCTGGCCGCGTGGCTCGGTGTTTCGCCGCAAGCCAGTCAGTCCTATGCGCTAAAGGGAAAAGTCACAGATGCGGAGACGGGTATCCGGGTTCAGGTCGACGAGGCAAGCATCGGCAAGAGCGCCTTCGCCGGTGAGGCGGGCATTAGAGAGGAAGGGGAAACACCGATCACCTTTGCCAAGCTGAATTTTAGAGTTTTGGACCTCAAGGCGCTGCGAAGCCTGTTTCCGGAAACGTCGGAGACGGAAGAGCCCAAGCCGGAAAGGGTCGGACGCGAGACCCTCACCATCGACGTTCCAATCCTTCCGCAGGGTATCGAGATCTTCGATTCGGACCTCGAGATCGCCCTCGCTCGCATCAAGCTCGAGCCCGCCGATATCACCGATGTGTCGGTTTCCGCCACCATCAGGGATGGATACATGGCGGAGGCACCCATCGCCGCGATTATCGCCGGCACGCGGTTCGATGGCCGCTTCGGGATTGATCTGCGCGGCGAAACCCCGAAAGTCGACCTTCGCATCCAGTCGCGCCAGGTCAACGTGGGGACTCTGCTGGCCCAGCTAGGCGTGGTCGAGGGTCTGGCAGTGACGGCCGGGCGGTTCGATCTCGCGCTTGCACTGGAGGGCGCCAGTACCCGCGAGATGCTGCAGCGCTCCAGTTTCCGGGTCGGAGTCAGGGACGGCGCCTGGACGGTAAGCGCGCCTGGCGCAGAGCAGGGCTTGAATATCCGCGTTCCGGAAGCGGCCATCAGCGCCAAACCGGGGCAACCCATCAGACTGGCCATCGACGGCCGTATCGACAAAATACCGGTGCAGATCCAGATTACAACCGACACCTTGGGGAGTTTCGCCGAGCCGAAGAAACGCCTCGAAATGGACGTTGGCGTCGATTTGGCAAAGGCCAGGCTTAAACTGAGCGGTGCGGCGCCCGTCCCGGTCCGGGAGGACAACCTGCACTTCGCGATGGATCTCAGTGGTAAGCGCTTCAGCGACTTCGATGAGCTGCTGGACGCCGACCTGCCACCGATCGGCCCTTACCGGCTGCGCGGGGAGTTCGGAAGCCGGCCATCCGGCTACTATGTCCAGCATCTCCAACTGACAGTGGGCGAGAGCACCCTCACCGGACAGCTGGACCTCAAGACCGCCCAGCGGCCGCCGCGCTTGGACATGGCGCTGGTTGCGCAGCGCATTCAATTGGATGACTTCGATACCGGCGAGTGGTCGGTGACCGGTGAGGACAGCAAAGCCGGGGATGAACAGCAGGCGCCGGGCGGCGCCGGGGCCGAAGCGGAGACAGCGACGGGCGGCAGGTCCATCGTGTCGCCAGACCTGCTGCGCAGCCTCAACGCGAAGGTCGATGTCAAGGTCGACGAGGTACTGTCGGGTCAGGACAATCTGGGCAGGGGAACGCTGACGGCGACTTTGGAGAACGGCCGCTTCGCGGTCGATCCGCTCAGCCTGGATATTCCGGGCGGCTTGGTTGACCTGAGTTTTGCCTTCACGCCGACCGATAGGGACGTTGCACTTGAGGCGAACGCCAAGGTCGAAAAGCTGGACTACGGCATACTGGCGCGCCACATCGATCCCGAGTCGGAAACCGGGGGGGTGATCAGCGTCGATCTCGATTTGAAGACCCGCGGGCCGGATCTGGACCGCGTCATGGAGGACGCCAACGGGCACATCGATTTCGGCATTTGGCCGGAAGATCTCAACGCTGACATCTTCGATCTCTGGGCGGTGAACGTCATCACCGCCCTGGTCAGCGAGGTGGACAAGGACAAGGCCTCCAGGCTCAACTGCGTCATCCTCCGTTTCCGCATCGACGAGGGTTTGATGCAAGACCGGGTGGTGTTCGCAGACACCAGCAAGATGCGGGTCGAAGGCAGTGCCCAGGTGGATTTCAAGCGGCGCGTACTCAAAGTGTATGCCGCGCCCAAGGGAAAGAGGCCGGAATTCTTCAGTCTCGCCGTGCCCGTCGGATTGAGCGGGCAGTTCGAGGACTTCCGCGTCGATGTCGATCCGGTGGTGCTGGCCGGTAAGGCGATCTCGTTTGTCACCAGCCCGGTGCACGTGCCGCTGCGGCGGATCTT
>CBFDBP010000190.1:0-7002 GCA_965603065.1 uncultured Gammaproteobacteria bacterium | reverse complement strand
GCCAGCAGGAAAACCGCCAAGCAGGCGATAACGACAGGCCAGTTGCCCCACAGCACGTAGGGTGTGGCACCCGCGCGTGGCTGCACATCGCCGCTGACGGTTTCGGATTCAAACTGGCGACTGCGAACAAGCAAGGCCCCGTCGGCGTCAATAATGGCAGAGATTCCAGTGTTCGTGGCCCGCAACACGTAACGCTCGGTTTCACGTGCGCGCATTCGCGCCATTTCCAGGTGCTGGTGAGGCGCCAGTGAATCACCGAACCAGGCGTCGTTACTGACGTTAACCAGAAAAGCCGCTTCCGGCAGTGCATTGATCATCTGCTCACCAAAGGCGATCTCGTAACAGATGGAAGAACCGATAGGATAACCGGCGGCTTCTAAAAGCGGCTGCCGGCTTTCCCCGGAACTGAAATCAGCCTGCGGCACCGGTAAAAAACTCAGCACGTTCGCCAGCCAGTCACGCAACGGCAGGTATTCTCCGAACGGCACCAGGTGAATCTTGTAATAAAACCGGTCCGGCTGATCGAGACTGATGATGCTGTTGTAATAGTCCCACTGACTGCGGTCAAGCACCGGGATTCCGGTAACCAGCGCCACACCGTGCTGCCCCAACTCTTCGCGCAGGGGGTTGATAAAAGATGACTCAAGCTGATCGTAGAAGGCCGGAATCGCCGTTTCCGGCCATATCACGAGATCACTGTCGAGATGCCTGCGGGTCAGTTCGACATAGTGCTCCAGGGTCGATTGCTGCTGTTCGGGCTTCCACTTCAAATCCTGCGGAATATTGCCCTGCACCAGGGTCGAAGTCAGCGTACTTCCAACAGGCCGGGTCCAGTGATGATGATTCAAACCCAGCCCGACCAGCCAAAGCAGCGCCAGGCCGACGGGTGCGGCAATACGCGCCTGTTTGCCACCACCCGCAAACCAGCCCAGCAGCCCGGCGCTGAATGCTGTTACCCAGCCGACACCGTATACACCCATAATGGGAGCGTAACCCAGCAACGGGCTTTCAACCTGGCTGTAGCCCAGATTGAGCCACGGGAAACCGGTTAACAGCCAGGAACGCAACCACTCGGAAAGTGTCCATGCTGCCGGAAACGCAGCGAGAAAAAACCAGCCCCCCGAACCGAGGCGGGTTCTGGCCAGCCCCCATGCCATCACCGCCGGATAGGCAGCGAGGAACACCACCAGCAACAGCATCACCGCAATAGACAAAGCCAGGCCGGCATCCCCGTACAGGTAAATACTGATATAAACCCACGAGACGCCAACGCCAAACTGACCGATACCGAACAGCCAGCCCCACAGCAACCCATCCCGGGGTTCGGCTGAACGCAACAGGACGGTTAAAACAGCCAGGGCCAGTACAGGCAGTGGATACCAGCTGAAAGGGGCGAAACCGAGCGGTACAAACGCACCACACAACAGTGCTAGCAGCCCTTTCCAGACCCTGGACATGGACTCAGGCGTCGACAGCGGCTTGTGCCGCGTCTGCTTCCCGCAGCAGCATAACTTTCATGAGGTGAATGCGCCGGTTACCTGCATTGACGATTTGAAAACTGAAATTATCGAGAACAATGGTTTCACCAGGCCTGGGAAGACGACCAAACTTGTGCGTCACCAGGCCACCCATGGTATCGAATTCGTCGTCACTGAATTCCGTCTCGAAGTATTCGTTAAAATCTTCGATTGGCGTCAATGCCTTGACCGTAAAGTCAGTATCGCTGAATTTACGGATAAAGGTATCTTCGTCGATATCGTGCTCATCTTCGATTTCACCAACAATCTGTTCCAGAACATCCTCGATAGTCACCATGCCGGCCACACCGCCATACTCATCAACAACAATCGCCAGGTGATTACGACTGGCGCGAAACTCCTTCAACAACACATTCAGCCGCTTGCTTTCCGGCACAAAAACAGCAGGGCGCAAAACGTCGCGGATAGAAAGCTGCTCCGACTCTTTGCTTACCGAATAGCGGAGCAGATCCTTGGCCAACAGTACACCGACCACCTCGTCCCGGCTGTCACCAACCACGGGAAAGCGCGAATGCCCCGACTCGATAGCAACAGAGATTAACTCTTCAGGATCGGCATCGCGGCTGACCACAACCATTTGCGAACGGGGGATCATAATATCGCGGGCCTGCATATCGGCAACCTGCAACACACCTTCTATCATCCCCTGGGCATCAACGTCGAACAGCCCACGCCCCTGTGCTTCGCGCAGCAGATGAATCAGCTGATCACGGTCTTTGGGCTCACCCAACAGTGCCTGGCTCAGGCGATCCATCCATGCCCGATAGGTAGAGCCGTTGCTAGATCGGTCTTGTTTCATGTTTTCCCTTCAAATCGACACATTTTTCAGCTGGTATGGATCGTTAATCCCAAACCCTGCCAGTATCTGCTTTTCCAGCCCTTCCATTTCCCGGGCCTGCCCCTCTGTCTGGTGATCCAGGCCCCGCAAATGCAACACACCGTGTACCACCATGTGCGCCCAGTGATCGATTTCCTTTTTTTGCTGTTCCTCTGCTTCGCGTTTTACCACCGGGGCGCAGATCACCAGGTCCCCCAGGTGGTCGCTGTCAACGCCGGCGGGCGCCGTGAACGGAAAAGAGAGCACATTGGTCGGTTTGTCCGTACCACGATAGCGGCTGTTCAGCTGCCGGCTTTCCTGTTCGTCAACGACCCGGATCACCAGTTCGACGCGGTGATTGACGGGCGTCAATGCCGCCATCACCCAGCTACGAAATTCATGTTGCGCCGGGACACCCGGTTGCGAAGCGATGCCTGCTTCGTGGATGACGTTTTGAATTTCAAGATCAAGCAACACCTGCGAATCATTCGTCATCAGCATTGTCTTCAAAGCGCTGGTAGGCATGCAGGATCTTTTTGACCAGCGGATGGCGCACCACGTCACGCGCATCGAAATAGGTGAAGCCGATACCTTCGATATTTTTCAGAACGTCCATAACATGGCGCAGGCCTGATTTGACGCCCTTTGGCAGATCGATTTGTGTGATATCACCGGTGACCACCGCTGTAGAACCAAATCCAATCCGCGTCAGGAACATTTTCATCTGTTCCACCGTGGTATTCTGGGCTTCATCCAGAATCACAAAAGCGTCATTCAGCGTTCTGCCACGCATAAAGGCCAGTGGTGCGATCTCTATGGCACTGCGTTCGATCAATTTAGCCACGCGCTCAAAACCCAGCATCTCATACAGCGCGTCATAAAGAGGACGAAGATAAGGGTCAACTTTCTGGCTCAGATCACCGGGCAGAAAACCCAGGCGTTCACCGGCTTCCACGGCGGGGCGTACCAGTACCAGACGCCGCACCTGCTCACGCTCCATGGCCTGTACGGCACAGGCGACGGCCAGGTAGGTTTTACCGGTGCCGGCAGGACCGATACCGAAATTGATATCCATCTCAAGGATGTTGTGAATATAGTCCGGCTGGTTAACACCGCGCGCCTTGATTGTGCAACGGTGCGTGTGGATGACGAGATCCCGGTTCTGCCCGGCATCCTCTTCATCGCGCACCTCCAGACCGGCCTGCTGAAGGTGCAGATGAACACGTTCCGGTGTCAGCGGTGCGTCGCAGGTCGCGTCATAAAGATCCTGTAGAACCGCGCCGGCCAGCCGCGGTGCGCTGTCTTTGCCGGCGATCTGGAACTGGTTGCCACGGTTACTGATTTCCACGTGCAGGCGACGTTCCAGCTGACGCAGGTGCTCGTCGAACTGACCACACAGGGACGCCAGCCGCTGATTGTCGGCGGGTTCCAGGCTGAAGGTAATGGATGAGGGTTCGGGATCCAAAATAACAGTTTACAGCGGGGATCAACCCCAGTTAACCGCTTTATCGGCTGCGCCGGGATCGGCTATAGCAACAAATTCACCACGCAAGGAGTTAGGCATGGCCTCGGTAATGCGCAGGCTCACAAAACGGCCGATCAAATCGGTGTTGGCGTCAAAATTTACCACACGGTTATTTTCTGTACGCCCGGCCATTTGCGCCGGATTTTTTCTTGACGGCCCTTCCACCAGTACACGCTGCAGGGTACCCACCATGTCGGCACTGATCTGTGCAGCCATTTGCTGGATACGTGCCTGCAGGCGCGCCAGCCGTTGCTTCTTGACAGCCATCGGCACGTCATCCGGCATGTCTGCAGCCGGTGTCCCCGGCCGGCGACTGTAGATAAAACTGAAAGAATGATCGAAGCCGATGTCTTCAATCAATTTCATGGTGGCCTCGAAATCACTCTCGGTTTCACCCGGGAAGCCGACGATAAAATCCGAAGACAGACTGACAGCCGGCCGCGCCTGGCGCAAGCGCCGGATCCGGGACTTGTACTCCAGCGCCGTATGGTTGCGCTTCATCGCCGCGAGCACACGGTCCGAACCGCTTTGCACCGGCAGATGCAGGTGACTGACCAGCTCGGGGACCTCCGCGTACACCTGAATCAGGCTGTCGCTCATCTCCAGCGGGTGAGAGGTGGTGTAACGAAGGCGATCGATACCGTCAATGGCAGCAATATAGGTAATCAACAAAGCAAGATCCGCGGTCGAGCCATCGTCCATGCTGCCGCGATAGGCATTGACGTTCTGGCCCAGCAGGTTGATTTCACGAACCCCCTGTTCCGCCAGACTGACCGCCTCCGCAACAATATCATCAAACGGCCGGCTGACCTCTTCGCCGCGCGTATAGGGTACGACACAGAAGGTGCAGTACTTGCTGCAACCTTCCATAACGGAAAGAAACGCCGTCGGCCCCTCGGCGCGCGGTTCGGGTAAGCAATCGAATTTTTCGATTTCGGGGAAAGACACATCCACCACCGCAGCCTGTTTGCCACGCGCCTCGCTGAGCATGGCCGGCAAACGGTGCAGGGTTTGCGGACCAAACACCACATCGACGAAGGGCGCACGCTCGCGCAGCGCCTCGCCTTCCTGGCTGGCGACACAACCGCCCACGCCGATAAGCAGTTCAGGGCGCTGCTCCTTGAGCTCCCGCCACTGACCTAACTGGGAAAACACTTTCTCCTGGGCTTTTTCCCGGATTGAACAGGTGTTCAGCAACAGCACATCCGCCTCTTCGGCCGACTGCGCCGCTTGCAGGCCATGGGCAGCAGCGAGTACGTCCAGCATTTTAGCCGAGTCGTACTCGTTCATCTGACAGCCGTGGGTCTTGATAAAAACTTTGCCAGCCATGTAGCGGGAATGTCTGCCTTACGGAAAATTTTTGAGCTTAATGCGAACAGCGCTATACATTATACAGGCAGTTTGGCGGTGAATGACATTACCACTCGATTAAAACATTTGTTCTGAAAACCAGCATTAAAAACCGGGCGCACCGATCTCTTGTAAGAACATCGCCCTTCGGCGCGATATCGCGGCTAGGAGGCCGCTACTACGCCATCGGTTTTTATCTGAGAATCAGCCAAGAAATAAACTGAATATCAGAAACTTAATAAGGCGTGCGGAAGTCAGCCGACATAAGCTTGCGGGACACGCTGTTAATACATCCCTGTACGCTCGACGGCCGCGTCCATGCGGCCGACGGTCCCGCAAACTTATGTCGGCTAACTTCCGGACTCATTGAGTAGTAAGGAAGCCGGCCTGTAAGCCGGGTTCTGTCGTGGACAGCCATTCATCTGGGATGCACGTCACCGTGCACCTCGAGCGACCTACCCGGGAACAGCGCGGGCCACGCCAATGCTCCCCTATTTGGTCTTGCTCCGGGTGGGGTTTACCCTGCCACGGCTGTTACCAGCCGCGCGGTGCGCTCTTACCGCACCATTTCACCCTTACCGGCGCCGAAGCGCTGGCGGTATATTTTCTGCGGCACTTTCCGTAGGCTCACGCCTCCCAGGCGTTACCTGGCACCCTGCCCTGTGGAGCCCGGACTTTCCTCCATGACCGAAGTCACAGCGGCTGCCCGGCCGGCTTCCGACACGATTGTAGTCCAGATCAGGTGTCGGTGTAACCGTACGTCTGTCGGTTTTTCTTACGCAGGATGCTATGAACCCTGAATTTTACAAGATACTGTTTTATCTGTATTTTCCTGTATAGCATTAAAGATTTCCCAACCCAATCGACGTCGAAAAAAATTACAAATCACTTACAGTTAATGCCAACAATGCAATAACTTTCTGTTTTGTATGTATATTTAATTACGGCGTAATTTTTGCCAGGGCACATATCGAACTTGTAAGCTACTTGTAAGTTAAGATGAGCTTGCGCAAAAAGCTTAAACAATAAACATATCGGAGGAATATCGTCAATGAGGAAGACAAAACTATTAGGAGGAGCCCTGGGCGCCTGTCTGCTTCTCAGCTATCAAGCTGCTAACGCCGCGCTCATCAACGGCTCTTTGGGAATTGCTGGCCCGTACAACCCCATTGACGAATTTGGAACTTCGGTCACCTTGGACGTAGCAACCGGCATTGATTTTATCGGTGATAGCGGCGTTGCTCTGACATCGTCAGGCGATCTCACGATCCCGTTCTCACTTCTGTTGCGATGACCGACTTCCAGTTCAACCCCCTGAGTCCGAATCCTGTCTCCATCTGGTCAGCTGGAGGATTCACATTTAGCATGAGTGCAGTTTCGATAAATAACCAGAACAATATAAACCTGAGCTTGTCTGGTACAGGAACGGTTTCAGGTAACGGGTTCGATCTCACCAGTGGAACCTGGGAATTTACCGCGAACGCTACGGAAAACTCGACGTTCACTTGGTCATCTTCCACCGTGTCAGTCGTTCCGGTACCGGCCGCAGTTTGGCTGTTCGGCTCCGGCCTGCTGGGGATGGTGGCTGTCGCCCGTCGTCGCCGCAGCTGACAGGCTGCTTCATTGTAAACAAAAAAGGCGGCTTTTCAGCCGCCTTTTTTGTCGCCCACCGATCAGTTCGGGGCACGCCCCCGCACGACCCTACGATAAGTCGCCCTACCCAGCCATTTATTCAACAGGTTTTCGCGCCTCAGAAACGGCAGGCAGGGGTT
>CBFDBP010000189.1:0-7037 GCA_965603065.1 uncultured Gammaproteobacteria bacterium | reverse complement strand
TCGGATATTGATTCCATGGTTCAGTTTGTTCACGGTGACACCCAACGACTCAAGCAGTTGTTCGTCAATCTGCTGAGCAACGCGGTCAAATTCACACCGGAAGGTGGTTCCATCGGTGTGCAGGTCAAAGGGGATCCGGAGTCGGGTATCGCCGCCTTTACGGTATGGGACAATGGTATTGGAATACCGAAAGAAGACATGGGAAAACTGTTTAAACCTTTCGTTCAACTCGATAGCCGCCTTACCAGCCATGGTTCTGGAACCGGTCTCGGGCTTGTACTCGCCTACCGCATGGCAGAGCTGCATGGTGGTGGTATTTCCGTTGAAAGCGACCCCGGCAAGGGCAGTCGATTTACGGTGACGCTGCCGTGGACCGCGGAGCGGACACGGTCCGCCAGCGTCGAACGTGTCCGTGAAGATTTTCAGTTTGCTGTCGATGACCTCCAGTCCGGAAAGGGTGCCACGATCCTGCTGGCCGAGGATCATGAGGCCAATTCCACCATGCTGAGCAACGTCTTAATGTCTCGCGGATATCATGTGATCCCGGTAAAAGACGGCGTCGAGGCACTGGCTGCCGCACGCGAAACCCACCCCGACATCATTTTGATGGACATCCAGATGCCCAACCTGGACGGTCTGGAGGCAACACGACAGATCCGGGCCGATTCTATGCTGGGGGAGATACCCGTTATCGCAATGACCGCCCTGACAATGCCTGGAGACCGGGAGCAATGTTTGGAGGCAGGCGTTAACGATTATCTCGAAAAACCGCTGAGTATCAAAGAATTGCTAAAGACAATCCAACAGCATCTGGGAGATCGCAAATGCAGTTGAATGACCGACCGCCAGAATAGTGTAATGGAGAGGAACCTGTCAGTGGCACGAACAGGTCAGGGCTGAAATAAAGACGGTAACCCAAACTCAAGGACAATCAGTATCATGGCTTCAGCAGCAAACGGCGCGAAGCCGATCAGCAACACCGTGGCAAACAGCCCCATGGCAATGAATTTCATAGTCGTATTCCCTTACCCGCTTTCTGTCCCTGTTATCGAGATTTCCAGGTTTATCTTTAATTTCAGACTACACGATGGATTTTCCCTTGGGGCCGTTTTCGTGAGAAAATCCGACTTTCGACGCCCACGTACCATAATCAGAGACATTCAGAGAACCGTTGCATGGCCCTGTTACGCTTTTTCAAGCCAAAATGGCAGCATCCCAACCCGGCTATCCGTCGCCAGGCGGTTCAGGCGCTGACGTCCGACGACGAAACCACGCTGATACAAATCGCCTGTGAAGATGAGATTCCCGCAATCCGACGGCTGGCGCTGCAGCGCATCAATGATCTCGCCGTGATGCATACCGCCGTCCACCAGGACAGCGATAAAGACGTCCGCGAATTTGCCCATACGCGGCTGTCACAACTGCTGGCGGGTAGCCGGCAGGGGGGGCCGGTGCTGGAACTTCGTCTCGATTTCCTGTCCCGGCACCCGGAAGCGGATTTACTGAAATTCGTGGCCTTGAATGGCATAGAAACAGAACTGCGCAAGTCTGCCCAGGACCGGATAAGCCGCGAATCCGTCCTGCGTGACATCGCCATCAACGACACCGTCGCGGCAAATCGCCTGGCGGCTCTTGAACGCATCACCCAAACCTCGGTGCTGGAAGCGGTCTACCGGCAAACCCGCAAGTCTGACAAACAGGTCAGTCGCGAGGCACGGAGCCGACTGGACGCCCGGCGCGAGGCGCAGGAGCGTCCGGCGCGTATACGGGCAGAATCTGAACAGATCTGTGCACGCATCGAATCGCTGGGTCACGCAGACCGATGGGAGCAGGAACAGGCTGACCTGCAACGCCTGGAAAGCCGCTGGCAGGCGGTAGCCGATGAGACAGATGAGGTCTACCGGAGCCGTTATGCGTCAGCGCGACAGGCCTTTCTGACGGCATTTGAGGCGTTTCGCGCAGCCCGGGACGCCGAGGAGCGGGAATGGGCGAGCATTCGAACGGCCCGGCAAACGCTGCTCGAGGAAACCGAACAGCGCCTGGCAGACGTGCAGGACACCGCCGCTCTGGCAGCGGATACCGAGGCCGGGTACCGGGCAGAGCTGACAACATGGCAGACCCGCTGGCAGGAATTGCCGGCCTTGCCGGCAAGCCAGGCGCAACCCTTGAATGGACGTTTTCAGGAAGCGCTGAACCGTATTCGGCAGCGGCTGGATCTGCTGCAGAAATACCGGGCAATGGAAACCACTCTGCAATCCCTGAGCGCTGACGCCGAACGACTGCTGGAGACCAGACAACCAGTCAGCGAGCAACAGGTCAAGGCACTGGAAAAGCGCTGGAAGGCAAAACACTTCTCAGCGGACACGGATGAACTCGCAGCTGCCATACAGCGTTTGGAGACCGTTATGGGGCAGTTGCGGGCCCGTCTGCGCAGTCAGCTTGAACAACGGGAAACAGAATTCGGAAAACTCCCGCAACTGCTCGAACAGCTGCAAGCCCTGCTGAACGAAAAAGCGCTGAAGCGTGCCGGACCGATGCACGACCGCATACAGAGCAGTCTCAGCCACCTGCAGGCGCTGGGGGTTTCCCGGCAACGTCTGGCTCCTTTTACCCAGCGCCTGCACGCCGTGACACCGCGCATCAGGGAACTGCAGAGTTGGCGAAAATGGGGTGCCGACGAGGCCCGGGAGCGTTTATGCGCGGATATGGAAGCCCTCATCGGCCGTGATATGGATCCGCCTGATCTGGCCACCGAAATCAGTCGCCTGCGCACGGAATGGAATCGTCTGCGCGCCGACGGCAGTGCCACACAGCGAACCCTGTGGAAACGTTTCGACAAGGCAGCCGACCAGGCCTACCGGCCGTGTCAGGCCTACTTCAAGCAACAGGCTGCCGTGCGCACTTCGAATCTGGAAACAAAACGCCAGCTGTGTGACCAGCTGGAGGCTTACCTGGCATCCGCTGACTGGTCACACATGGACTGGAAGGCTGCACTTAAAATGCAGCGACGCTTCAGCAACGACTGGCGCCAGGCCGGACCGGTGGACCGGCGCGAGAGCAAGAGCATCGTTCAGCGTCACCACCAGGCCATGGCGACGCTGAACGAACACCTCGACCAGGAACGCAAGCGTAACCTTCGCCAGCGACATGCGCTCATAGAAAAGGTTGTTGCACTGCAGGGCGTAGATGACATTCGCACGGCGATTGAAGAATGCAAACAGCTGCAAAAGCAGTGGCAAACCACGGTGCCCGGCAAGCGCCCGCAGGAAGACGCCATCTGGAAGGAATTCCGCGACGCCTGCGACGCAGTCTTCGCAAGACGCCGCCAACAGCAGGACGAACGCCACGAAGCTCAGCAAAATAACAAGGTAAAGAAACAACAGCTGTGCGAATGGCTTGAGTCCCTGTCCGCCGCCACCATCGATGCGCTGCCTGACGCCGAGCGCCAGGTTCACAAGGCGGACTCGGAATGGGAAGAAACCGGACCGGCAGCGAAGAGCGACCAGGCAGCACTGGAACAGCGCTTTGCCAAAGCCAGGCAGGCTTTCGACGCACACCGCCAGGCCCTGCGGGAAGCGCAACAGCAGACACAGCTGGAACAGCTGCGCGATAAAGCCGCGCTCTGCCTGGAAGTGGAACAGCTGCTGGAACAGCCGGATCAGGAGCTTGCCAGAAACCGTCTGCAGGCCATCGACGAACACTGGAACGCTCAGTCTGCACTCGACAATGCCGCCACTGAACAGCTGATACAACAACGCTATGCACGCGCTCAAGGGGCTGTGATGGCTGGTGGCGAGGAGCAGCAGCGGCTGTCAACAGAGCTGTCGGCCAACCTGGCCAGGCGGCAGGATCTCTGCCTGCGCATGGAAATCCTTGCCGGGGTGGAATCACCCCCGGAGGAACGCCAGGCGCGCCTGCAACTGCAGACCCATCGTCTCGCCGGGGCAATTGGAAAGGGCGTGGGGGATATTGTGGGCACAAGAACGAAACTCGAGCACGACTGGTACCTGTTCGGCGCGGCACCGGCCGCCCAGCAAGCGCTTCTTCAGCAGCGTTTCGACACCGCCCGTGACAGTGGTCAATGGCACCACGAGCAGCGGGGTTGATTACAGAGCCGTTACCTGGGTGCCACAACGGCGGCGAAGACCGGTAGTGTTCTCGGCTTCCGGCGCAGCTAACAGCATTCGGAATAGTAAAAATAAAGGTATAAAGCCATGAACAGCCCGCTGCTTTCCTCCCGCTGGTTCAGAATCTCCGCGGTGATCCTGCTTGTTTTTCTGGGCATCCTGATCGGCCTGCCCTACCTGATCAAGCAGCAGGCGCGAATCTGGCTTGAGGACAATGGCGGCGACCGGGTGGAAATCCGCGACGTCGACTTCAACCCCTTCACCGCGGAACTGGTATTAGAGGACCTGTTAATCGAGGTTGAGGACCGCCAACCCCTGCATTTCGATATCGCCAGGCTGGAGCTTGAGTGGCTGCCATTACTGGAAAAACATATCGATGTACAGGCGGTCGAGTTGCAGGGTTTCTACATGTTGATCAACAACGAGGACATTCTTCGTATCGGCGGCATCCTGCTGCCAGCCGGTGAAAGCGAAGCGGAAACACAGCAAGATGCCGGGGAAGCATCCGCCTGGCTTGCCGGCGTCCATACCCTGACGCTGAAAGATTTCACCCTCGTGTATCACGATGAAGCCCTGGACCAAAGAGTCTACATCGATTCCCTGCAACTCAGCGGACTCACACAATGGAACCCCGAGGCGCCGGCGCAGCTCGAGTATCGGGGTGCCGTCAACGACGCGTCCGTGGCACTGGATGCCGAACTGGCGCCGTTTGCTCAAATCCCCACCTACAAGGGCTCGATATCTATCGACAAACTCTCTCTCACCGACTTCGAGCCACTGGCAAAACCGGCGTTGGTAAATCTTGCCGGCCTGGTCTCCGTACAAGGGGACTTCGAGGTCGAACAGGCGGGTGACGACATTCATGTCCTCAACGAGGGTAAGCTGACACTGGAAGAGATCAGCATCGACCAGGAGCAGATTCAGCTGACCAACCAGTCACTGGACTGGGATGGCAACATTAATCTGAACTTCAACACAGCATCTTCACAAGCTCGAGTCGGGACCAAAGGCGAACTGACAGTCGATGACATCAATATCCAACACGCGCTGCTGCACCTGACCAACCAGTCGCTGGGCTGGAATGGCGCCACGGATCTGACATTGAATACCGCTTCTTCGCAGACCAGTGTCAAAAGCGAGGGCAAACTGACATCGACCAAACTGGCTGCCGACCTGCAACAGAAAAAGCTGAAACTCGAGTACCAGAATCTGGACCTGGAGGTCATTTTTTCCTATACCGGCAGCGAATCAGGGGCGGGCATCGCGCTGAATTCAGAGCTGCAGTTATCCGGGCTCGATCTGTTTGCCCCGGACAAAAAGGTCGACATCGTACGTGTGCAAGAACTCCAGCTGACGGGGCTCGAGGTCAAGGGGCCAAATCACGTCTCGGTGGAAAAGATCACAACGGCCGGGCTGGACCTCGGACGTTCCCTGGAACAGCAGGAAACCGCAGCCAAAGATGACAATCGGGCGATCTTCCACGCTGAAAAGGTGTCAATCAGCCAATTCTCCCACATCGATGGATTCACCGCCGTCGACACCATCGTGGAAGACGACGTACACGTGGTGTATCACCGCGACAAGGAAGGCAAGTGGGATGCCGTCACCCTGCTGGAGACCCTGGCCGGTGAAGAGAAAGATGCCGGGGAGACCGGGGATGGCGAAAGCGGCAAAGAACCGCCTGACGAAACAAGTATCGAACACAAAGAAACAATAGCGAAAAACTCCACTGCAAACGGCGAACCGGAAGCCGCCGCCGGCCCACCCCCGATTGCCGTAAACCGCGTCGATGTTTCCAAGGGCAGTACGGCGACCATCTACGATGAATCGGTTACTCCTGCTTTCAAGACAACATTGACAATAAACGAGTTATTCCTCGAAAACCTGGATGGCCGAAAACCTGAACAGACCACCAGCTTCAAACTGGATGGCAAACTCGACAAGCATTCCAGCGTGAACGCACGCGGTGACATCAAACCCTATCTCCAGCCACCGGAAATGGATATCCAGGGAAAACTGCAAGGGATCGGACTCCCGCCCCTGTCTCCGTACACCACCGACAGCATGGGTGTCATAATCGACAGCGGATCACTCGACGCCGATCTCAAACTGGTGAGCAAGGACAAACTCATGGAAGGTGAGACAGTACTGCTAATGCATCAGCTGTCGGTGAAGGGTACCGACAGCAAGGACGGCCTGCAGAGCAAGATACCCGTCCCCCTGGATATGGCGCTCAATATCCTGCGCGACAAGAATGACACCATCGAACTGAAAATTCCCATCAAGGGGGATGCCGAAAATCCCGATTTCGATGTCAGTGACGCCATCACCAAGGCGGTCGCCACCGGCGTGTCGGCAGGCGCCACCTCCTACCTCGTATATGCCCTGCAACCCTATGGCGCCATGATCGCAGTCGCCAAGGTCGCCGGTGAAGCGGCCAGCAAGGTCCGCCTCAATCCCATCGAGTTCGAGCCGGGGCAGGCAAACCTCGACGACGCCGACCGGGATTACCTGTCCAAGATCGCCAAAGTCCTGAAAGAACGGCCCAAGCTCGCCGTAAAAGTGTGTGGGGTGGCTGTGCAGCAGGATGTCGCTCACCTCCAGCCGCCGGCGGACAAGGCCAGCGGACAAAGCGGCAAAAAGGAAGCGCCCCCTGCTGCACCGGTAGTGGATAAGCAGAAACTCACCGAGCTCGGCGAGCAGCGTGCAGCCAGTGTCAAAGATTACCTGGTGGAGAAATTCAAGATTCCGGCGAATCACCTGGCAAACTGTCAACCTCGCCTGGAAACCGACCAGTCCGACGCCATACCTCGCACAGACCTGTTACTGTGAACTGATCCTGGTGGCTATGGCGAATAATGCATTGATCACGCCTGGCTGTTGCTTCTCAGGATCTGCAGCAGCAACTCG
>CBFDBP010000188.1:0-7050 GCA_965603065.1 uncultured Gammaproteobacteria bacterium | reverse complement strand
CCGGATAGACAGGCGCACCGGCTCAACGTCAAACTGACCCGACATCAGATTCCTCGGGGCGTGCCGCCGAGCCAATCGCGATCCTGATTCGCTCGAAATCAAGCTTCGTGGGCTTGCTCCTGTACTGCTCCTTAATCGAGTCGATGCGTTGATCGTCGGCCTTTACTGCGGAATCTTCACAACGTCTATTCCAGTGCCTTCGGCCACGGCGGTAAACCTCTTCCTGTATTTGTCGTCGTTGTCCCGAATGAGGTACCTCGGCCCGGAGCAGTACGGTGTGGCCTCCCGCAGCTGTTGGGCGACCAAAGCGTCGGTGGGACAGCGGGTCACGTTGCAACGAATGACTTCGCGTGTGCCGTGGACCACGAAGAAAAACGCGAAGATGGGACGGAAGAAGATGTCGTAGAGCTGCAGGAAGTCGCACGCCCAGATGTCGCCACTGTGGTTTCTGATGAAGGTGCGCCAGGTCTGACCACGACTGCCCGACGGACGTACATGCCTCATGTACTTCTGGATCGTGCGTTTGCTGACGCAGATGCCGAGCTTCAGGAGCTCGCCACGGATCCGCTCTGCGCCCCAGAGCGCATTGTCCTTGGCCATCGTCTGGATGGATGTGACGACTTCCGGGGCAAGTCGCATCGGCTGACCCCTGGGTGGAAGGGTGCAAGTCCTTTCGTTACCCGTGGATTATCTGTTGACGAATGGTCAAAAGGGCGTTAATTCTGCCTATACTCCGCCGCCCGATATCACGAGCAGCATCAGGGCAATTGCTACAGGCCACTTGAAATATCCTCGCATCAACAGATCCTTGGCAAAGGGTCATCCTCCAGTTCATCGAGCATTCGTTCACCGCCCAGTTCAGTGACCAGCAACACCCTGTCGGACAGGCCGTTCACTGTACCGATAACAGCCGCTTGATCACCCTGCGGCAAGCGACGCCAGTCGGAAAGCAGTGCATCTGTTTGTGCTTCGCTGATCACCGCGACCACCCGTCCTTCGCAAGCCAGGTAGAAGGGATCATAACCCAGCATTTCACAGACTGACTGGACAGCATCATGAACCGGTATATCCGGTTGTTGCATGCGGATACCCAGCCCGGTTTGCTGGCTGATTTCGTGACACACGGTAGCGAGCCCGCCACGGGTTGGGTCGCGCATGAACCGCAGACCGTCATACGCCAGCGCAGCGCGCGTGAACGGCAGCACACTCGCGGCATCCGAAACGACATCGCCGCGCAGGCCAAACTGCTCTCGTGCCAGCAGCACAGCGATACCATGGTCACCCACCGGCCCACTCACCAGTATTCGGTCACCATCAGTTATACCGTCGAAGCCCAGCTGCCTGTCGGACTGACGCACTCCAACACCGGTCGTCGCCAGGTACAAGCCACCACCTTCACCACGGCGCAGCACCTTGGTATCTCCTGCCACCACACGGACACCGATTTCATTTGCCGTCGCAGCCAGGGTGGCGATGATACGGTCAAGGGTTTCGATCTCCATACCTTCCTCTATAAAGGCATTAAGGCTCAGGTAGAGTGGCTCAGCTCCGGCGACGGCGAGGTCGTTGGTGGTACCGTGTACCGCCAACGATCCGATATTACCGCCGGGAAATTCCAGCGGCTGGACGGTAAAACCATCGGTAGTGAACATAACTTCACCTTCGGCAAGCGACAGCGGTACTGCATCGAGCCCGATATCGAGATCGGGGTTGGCAAGATGCCTGGCGAATACCTCCTCGATCAACTCGCGCATGTAGCGTCCGCCGTTACCGTGCGCCAGTGATATATGTTTGTCCTGCATAAGTCCTCGAAAGTTAGCTGACAGTAAACTCCACTACCTGCCCGAAACTCAATCCGGCGTCATTCACCGGCAGCTGCCCACCTAAAACCACCCGAATCCCATGAGACTCGAGACGCCGCACACAGGCCTCGGTCAAACGTCGATTCTGAAATACACCGCCACACAAACCCACAGCATCGACCGGGCGCTGACGAGTGATCTCAAGCACCTGCTGATACAGGCATTCAGCCAATGACTCATGAAAGCGTGCAGCACTTTCATCAACTGGTTCATTGACCTTCATCAAGTGACTGATCAACGGTCGCCAGTCAGCCTCCAACACACCGTCCTGCCGTGCGCGCAGCGGCATGGCAACCGGGTCAATCGACTTGCCGGCAACGGACTCGAGCTGCATCGGAGCCTGCCCTTCGTAGCTTGCATTCAAACAGACACCGGTCAATCCGGCAGCCGCATCAAACAAACGGCCTGCGGCGCTGGTGAGTGGCGCGTTCAATTGTTTCTGCCATGCCTGGTAAAGCAGCGGGCCAAGCTTACTCGCATTGGCACCCACCGCTGCCATGATAACTCGATCAGCGACCTGCTCCTCGCCCGCATCCCAGGCAGCTGCAACTGCACTGCGCCAGGGCTCGCGCGAAGCCTTGTCTCCGCCGGGTAATCGTAACGGCCTCAGGGTGGCTACCCGTTGCCAATCACCCGGCCGGCCGTACAGGGCTTCACCACCCCACAGCATACCGTTGTCGCCGTAGCCGACACCATCCCAGGTGAATACCAGGTGATGATCAGCACTCCAGTCACCCGCCTCCGCAACCAGGGCAGACGCGTGCGCCGCATGGTGCTGCACTTCGGTAACCGGCAGCCCTTGCCGCTGTGCCCAGCGTGACGTTACGTAGCCAGGATGCATGTCACAGGTCAAAGCCTCTGCCCTGACTTTATAGAGTCTCTGTAAATCGCCGCAAAGCTGTTCAAATACTTCCAGGCTGCGCGTTGTTCCCATATCACCGATATGTGGCGAAACCACGGCGCGGTCATCCCATGCCAGGCAGACTGTATTTTTCATGTGGCCCCCAACGGCCAGTACCGGCTGACCGCTGATGTTCGCCGACGTCGCCACCAGTGGCGAGCCAAAAGCAGCAAGCAGCAGGTGGTGCAACGGACTATAGTGGTCGCGGTTTACGCTCACGCAGGCGATTCACTGCGCCCGTATCCGCCGCGTCGCACAGCAAGTGATAACCGCCCACACCCTTTACCGCCACAATGCCCCCCTGCTGCAATACCTGCACGCAGGCGGACAGCGCCGCGCGGGTATTGTCGACAAGCCGATCACCCTGGTGGAAAACCAGACCGGGACCACAGTCCGGGCAAGCCACCGGTTCGGCATGGAACCGTCGACTGCCAATGTCGTCATATTCTGCCTGGCAGGCAGCACACAATTTAAAACCGGCCATGGATGTGTTGGCGCGATCATAGGGCAGAGCCTCAATGAGGGTGTACCGGGGGCCGCACTGGGTGCAATTGATAAAGGGGTATTGAAACCTGCGGTCGTTCGGGTCATTCATCTCCGCCCGACACTGGTCGCAGACGAAATAGTCAGGCGGCACATGAATGTCTGCCGACCCGGAAGCTTCGCTATCACGAATCTGAAACGCTTCAAAGACTTCGAACGGCAGGTTTTCGCACGACTCGATGCGTGATCGTGCAATCGGCGGCGCCTGTTTTATCAGGTCGTTCTCGAAAGCATCCAGTTGTGCAGCGTCGCCGGTGGCAATGATTTCAACCTGTCCGGTGCAGTTTCTCACCCACCCGGTCAAACCGTGAACGCGGGCAAGTCGGTAGACAAACGGCCGAAAACCAACTCCCTGGACCACACCCGACAACCGCCAATGTGCGGTACCGGAACCGCTACGCTGCGCGTGCGTGCTTGCTGCTGACAGGGTCGATACCTTCATGCATTTGCGGCAACGCGCTCACGAACACCGCTGGCCCACCAGATACGGCAGGCACCCTCATCGGACACCATACATGGCCCGATGGGATGTCGCGGGTTACACCTACTGCCATACACAGGCGACACTCGTTAGGATAACGTTTCCCCAGTACAACCTGTGCACAGTCACAGCCGGGCGGCATCTGTCCTGCCCGCTTGCGTGAATCATCCGTGTAATCCGGATACTGCAGACGGGCATCGTGCGCCTGGTACGCCGGCTTCAATGAGTAACCGGAGTCCGGAATGCTGCCAACACCACGCCAGTTGGCATCAACGACATCCATTGCCTGCGACAGCTGCCGGCGCGCAGTCGGATTGCCTTCAGCGGTCACCAGTTCGGGGTAGCAGTTATCCAGGAATGTTCGCCCTTCGATCAACTGCCGCAGGGTCGAGTACATCGCTGCCAACAGACTTTCCGGACTGAACCCGGCTATAGCCGCCGGTATGTCGTGACGTTCAACCACGAAACGCCATTCATCTGCGCCCATGACCGTGGATACATGCCCGGGAGCAATCAATGCATCAAAACCGGGCTTGCCCGAATCAAGCAACATCGCTACGGCAGGCCAGGTCAACCGTCCCGACAACAGCAGCGACAGGTTATCCGGTATGCCTTCAACCACCATGGCAGCAACCGGGGCAGTAGTGGTTTCAAACCCGGCGGCAAAAAATACAACGCGTCGATCCGGCTCATCGCGAGCAATGCGAACGGCCTCCAGCGGTGAAGCAATCGGCCTGATGTCGGCACCCGCAGCCTTGGCCTGCTCGAGCGTACGTATCGACTGTTTTGGTACGTTGACAGGTACGCGCAACATATCGCCGAAGGCCACCAGCGTGATGTCTTCATTAACGGCAAGCTGTATCGCTTCGAAAACGTCTTCTTCGGGACAGATGCACACCGGGCATCCGGGGCCGGGAACCAGCTCGATGGATGCCGGTAAGGCACTGCGCAATCCCGCCATGGTGATGGAACGTTCATGTCCGCCGCACACGTTCATAATCTTGACGCGATCAGGCAGATCAAGTGCATGGATTTCGTCTAACCAGTGCCGGGCGCTATATGACATGCGGGGGCGACGTCTACACCGAAAGTCCGTGCAGCGCCATGCCATCTGGCTGCACTTTAGGTCTTAGCGTCTCACCCTGCACGCGGCGCTGCTGCTGTTCCTCAACCTGCTGGTCAACCCAGCCGACCCAGTCGGCCAGCCGCTCTTCCTGCTTGCTACTGAACTCGATAACAGGTGCGGGATTAGCCAGTGCTCTCACATTGTCGTACGCACGCTGCGTACTAAAGTCGTCAAACACCGGCAGCAAATCAACCTTGGTGAGCAGCACCAGGTCAGCAGCACGGAACATAACCGGATATTTGGACGGCTTGTCATCGCCTTCCGGCACAGAAAGCAAGGTTATATTGCGATGCTGTCCCAGGTCGAAACTGGCCGGGCACACCAGATTGCCGACATTCTCGATAAACAGGATATCGATGTCATCCAGGTTAAGCTCATGCAGTGCCTTGTGCACCATGTGAGCATCCAGGTGACAGGCGGTACCGGTTACGATCTGTATGGCATCAACACCGTGAGCACGTATGCGCCTGGCGTCATTTTCAGTTTCCAGGTCACCTTCGATTACAGCAATGCGATAACGCCGACCAAGCGTGGCGAGGCTTGACTCGAGCAGTGATGTCTTGCCGGAGCCGGGTGACGACATCAGGTTAAGCGCCAACACATCGTGACGATCGAAATGCTCGCGATTGTGCGCTGCCATGTGGTCGTTTTCCGATAACAGCCCGGTCAGCACGCTGACCGCGTCTGCGCCGTTTTCGATTTTCGAAAGCTTGCCGCCCGGCGCAATCAAGTGCCGGTTACCGTGGGTTAGATTGCATCCGCAGGTGTCACACATGGGCTTGCTCCCGGAATAGTTCTACATGAGTAAGCAGTAATTCATCACCGCTGACAAGCGTGGTACGCCAGTTACCGCAGTCGGCACAGACGAGACGGCTGGCAGTCGCGGTCGTTTCCTGATCGCATTGGTCACAGTACACCCGAATCGGCGCCGACTCGATACACAGCTCGGCCTCTTCCGCCAGGCTGCCGGCCGCGGCCAGCGGGTATGCCTGCTCGAGTAATTGGGGTTCGATGCCCGATAGCGGGCCGACCGAGACATGAATGACGCTTACGCGCGCGGCCCGCTGCTCCCGGGCTACCCGGGCAACCTGGTCGATCAACGCCTGGCAGACAGACAGTTCGTGCATGGATCATCAGCCCCCGGCCAGCATCTGGTCGTACAGCTCCCAGGCCGTGCGCGCCTCCTGGGGCGAAATCTTCTGGATCGCATAGCCGACATGTACAACAACATGGTCACCCGTGGCCAGGGTGTCGTCCTGCAGCATAAACAGGCTGACGTCCCGCTCGACGCCCTTGGCCTCACAGCGTGCCATATAGCCGTCTATTTCCCTGATTTTCATAGGTATACCCAGGCACATGATTTTTCTCCCGCGGGTAAAAAAGCAGTTGCTTGTTATTCGGGTTACTGCTACTGCTTAGCTTACGCTTTTCAGAAATAGCCGTATAGTCACCCGAAACATGCAAACCACACTGATATTGGGCATTGGCAACACGTTACTCGCCGATGAAGGTCTGGGCATTCACCTGCTCGACTACCTGATCGAACACTACCCGGATCTTCCCGGTGTCACCTACCTTGACGGTGGCACCCTGAGTTTCACGCTTGCGCCACTTATTGAAGACTGTACTAACCTGATTGTACTTGATGCAGCTCAATTACAGGCTGATCCAGGCTCTGTACGTTTACTCACAGGCGCTGACATGGATGAATTCGTTGGTCATGGAAAGCGCAGCGTACATGAGGTTGGGCTGGTTGACCTCATGTCAATCGCCCGCATACAGGACCGTTTGCCAGTTAACCGTGCGCTGTTGGGTATACAGCCGAAGCAACTCGGTTGGGGCGAATCACCAAGCGATGTGGTTTCCCGGGCAATTCCAGAGGCAGCGAATCAGGTCATCGACCTGCTGGGCCAATGGCAGGTTATACCCGTCGATCAACCCGTGATAAACACGTAAACGCGTTGTAAATCAAGTAATAAGAAACCCGTCTGAATTCAGTTCAGATCCTCCTTTACCAGATCGTCGAAGCATATTGCCCAGCGTTCGTGTCCCATCTGGCGGCACAGGGCGCGGCATTGCCGGGGTATGTCCAGCAGGAGTTCGAGGATTACCTCAGATGCGGCCGTCTGGAGCACGG
>CBFDBP010000187.1:0-7140 GCA_965603065.1 uncultured Gammaproteobacteria bacterium | reverse complement strand
CCATCCGGCGCTCATGGTAGAGTGAGCAGAACAGGCCCGGACCAGTGGAGGCGGCAATGACTTTCGACAGTATCAACCCTGCCAGCGGTGAGAAGGTCAGCAGTTTTGAGCAGATGTCTGGCGACGAAGTACAGGTGATTCTGCAAAAGTGTTCCAGGGCTCAGCGAGGCTGGGCGAACACGCCGTTCAGCGAACGCGCCCGTTTGCTGGCAGCAGTGGCAGAGCGGTTGCTGGAGAACAAGCAGGACTATGCACGGCTGATGACCGAGGAGATGGGCAAGGTCTATCCACAAGGTATCGCCGAAGTGGAAAAGTGTGCCTGGGGCTGCCAGTACTATGCCGAGCACGCCGAGAAGTTTCTTGCCCCGGAAGATGTTGCGACTGAGGCGCAGCACAGTTTTGTGAGCTATAAGCCACTGGGGGTGGTGCTGGCGGTCATGCCTTGGAATTTCCCGTTGTGGCAGGTGTTCCGTTTTGCAGCACCCGCCCTGATGGCGGGCAATGCAGCGATACTCAAGCATGCGCCGAATGTATTCGGTTGTGCCCTGTTGATTGAAAGAATTTTTGTCGAAGCCGGTTTGCCCGAAAACCTGTTTCGTTCCCTGATTATCGATGTGCCGCAAACCACCCAGGTCATTCACAATCCCCTGGTCGCCGCGGTCAGCATCACCTCCAGTGTCGCGGCCGGGCGTGCGGTTGCCAGCGAGGCCGGCAAAGTGCTCAAAAAGTGTGTGCTGGAACTGGGGGGTTCGGACGCTTTTATTGTGCTCGAGGATGCGGATATCGACCAGGCTGTGGAGGTCGGGATTGTTGCTCGTTTCCAGAACAGCGGCCAGAGTTGCATCGCGGCAAAACGTTTTATTGTGCTTGAGTCCGTTTACGAGGAATTCGAGAAAAAATTTGTCGACAAGGCCGGCCGGCTGAAAATGGGTGATCCGTCAGAGCCGGGGGTCTACATCGGCCCCCTGGCGCGGGTGGACTTGCGCGACGGCCTGCACGATCAGGTGCAGCGCAGCGTTGACGCCGGTGCGAAGCTGCTGCTGGGTGGTGAAGTGCCGGACGGACCCGGCGCCTTTTACCCGGCCACCGTGCTGGCAGGGGTAAGGCCAGGTATGGCGGCCTGGTCAGAGGAGCTGTTCGGGCCGGTGGCGACACTGATCAAGGTCGGGGATGAACGCGAAGCCATCGAAGTGGCCAATGCCACCGAGTTTGGTCTGGGTGGCGCGGTCTGGACACGGGATCTTGCCCGTGGCGAACGCATTGCCGCCGACGGGATTCAATCCGGCGCTGCCTTCGTGAACGATATGTCCAAATCGGACCCACGCATGCCGTTTGGTGGTATTCGACACTCCGGCTACGGCCGCGAACTGTCGATTTTCGGTATTCGTGAGTTTGTCAATGTGCACGCTGTGTGGGTGAGCGCACCGGCATAGTTGTCCCGTTAATTTCCTCTCCCTCAGGAGGGTGTCACAACAGTCCCCTCTCCCGCGGAGGGTGTTGTAAAGTCCCCTCGCCCTCCGGGAGAGGGTTAGGGAGAGGGGATTAAACGGACAGCAGTGAAAAATCGTCTTCCGTCTTCTTTCGCGACCAGTAAATATTTCTCAGCATCCGTGGGAACGGCCTCCTGTATAATACGATCCACTAAACCTTTACGGCAATCACAACATGATAAAAATCGCAGACCTCATGCACAGCAGTGGCGTCGCTTTCGGCACCAGCGGTGCCCGCGGCACGGTCGAGGCCATGAACAACCCGGTGTGTTACGCCTATACCAGCGCCTTTCTCCAGACCATGCAGGGCGAGGGGGTCATTCACGCGGGATCAAAAGTGGTTCTGGCGGGTGACCTCAGGCCGAGTACACCGCGGATACTCGCCGCGGTGGCGCGTGCGGTCGAAGATGGCGGCTACCGGCCCAGCTTTGCCGGAATGATTCCAGCACCCGCCGTGGCATTCCATGCCATGCAGCAGGGTGCAGCCTCCATTATGGTGACCGGCAGCCACATCCCGGATGACCGCAACGGCATCAAGTTCAACCGTCCGGATGGCGAAATTCTCAAGCAGGATGAAGCGCGTATTCGTGAGCAGATCATCACCCTGCCGGAGCCTTTCCCGCAGATTGCCGAAAGCGAACTGCCGGCAGTCGATGCGGCTGCCGGCGAAAGGTATATCGAGCGCTATACGCAGTTCCTGCCCGAAAACTGCCTGAAAGCACTCAAGGTGGGCGTGTATGAACACTCCGGCGTGGGGCGTGACCTGCTGGGCCTGATTCTGCGGCGACTTGGTGCAGTGGTGACGCCGTTGGCGCGATCCGACACCTTTATCCCGGTCGATACCGAGGCTGTCCGCGAAGAGGATATCCGGCTCGCGCAGCAGTGGGCCGGCGAGCAGGGTTTTGACGCTATTGTCTCCACAGACGGCGATGCCGACCGACCGCTGATCTCAGATGAGCACGGACACTGGCTGCGTGGCGATATTGTCGGCGTTCTGTGCGCACGTTTTATAGGTCTTAATGTCGTCGTGACACCGGTCAGCAGCAATACAGCGGTCGAAGCCTGCGGCTGGTTCGATCAGGTGTACCGCACCCGCATCGGCTCACCCTACGTGATCGAACGGATGAACCAGTCGCTGTCAAAGGATGAGGGCATTGTCGGCGGCTATGAGGCCAACGGCGGGTTTCTGCTGGCGTCGGATGTCACGCGCGGCGGACAAACCATGAAAGCCCTGCCGACACGCGATGCCGTGTTGCCGATACTCGCCATCCTGGTCAGCGCCGCACAGCAGGGCTGCGCGATCAGTGCGCTGATCGATGCTTTACCCGGGCGCTACACCGCCAGCGACCGCTTGAAAGACTTCCCGACGGAGTTGTCGCAGCCCAGGATCAGCGCTTTGTCTGAATCAGCAGTCGATATTGAGCAGACCTTTGGCGACCTGTGTGGCAAAGTCGACCATACCGACACCACCGACGGTCTACGCATCACCTTCAAGAACCAGGAAATCATTCACCTGCGCCCCTCCGGAAACGCACCTGAGCTGCGCTGCTACAACGAAGCCGCCAGTCCGGAGCGCGCCCGGGCACTCAACAAGGCCTGTCTGGCTGTCCTGAGCGCATGGCGTTGAATCACCCGGTAGGAGCGGTCGCCCGACCGCGATTACTCTGCTCTTTACCGTGCATGGATTCCAGCATACACTCCACAACCCCGGCAATCTGATGTAAAAAGAACCGACGATCTGCCGCTGCAACACACTGCGATCTGATTAACGCCCTCTCTCCCGTGAGGGTGTTGCAAAAGGTTGTAGCCCCTTCTCCCTCCGGAGGGTGTAGTAAAAGTCCCCTCTCCCTCCGGGAGAGGGTTAGGGAGAGGGGGGCAACAGGGGCAAGCTGTTGATTTTAGACCCCCTCATCCCAACCTTCTCCCGGAGGGAGAAGGGGTTAGAACCTTTTGCGACACCCTCCGGGGGGGGAGGGGACTTTTACGACAGCTGCTGGGGCAAGGGAGTTAACGGGACGGCAATGGGTCAACACGACAGTCAATAGTGACGCCATCCGCTCAGGATGGCACTGAATGTAGAAGGGCAAACATGGAATATTTCGTAGCACCGCACGGGGGAGCGCTGGTCAACCTGCTGGTTGACGCCGACAGGGCTGAGGCTCTCAAAACAGAATCACAGATTTTTCCGTCAGTTACCTTAAGTCAGCGTCAGGTCTGCGACCTTGAACTGCTGATGAACGGGGCGTTTTCGCCGCTCACGGGCTTTATGGGAAAAGCCGCGTACGAGTCGGTGGTCGATGACATGCGTTTGCCCGATGGCACCATCTGGCCTGTCCCGATCGTGCTCGATGTGCCGGCAAAATTCGCCGAAAAGCTGGAAAAAGGCTCGAAAGTTGCCCTTCGCGATGCTGAGGGCTTCATGCCGGCCGTGCTCACCGTCGAGGATATCTGGCAGCCGGATAAGAGCCGTGAAGCTGAAAAAGTCTACAACACCACCTCGGAACAACACCCCGGCGTGCGCTACCTGAATGATTGTGTGCACCCCGTCTATATCAGTGGCAGCATCGAAGGCATTCAGTCACCGGTGCATTATGACTTTGAGAGTCTCTGGGATACGCCGGAGGAAATGCGCGCCCTGTTCAAGAAGATGGGCTGGCGCCGGGTGGTCTCCTTTCAGACCAGTAAACCCATGCACCGCCTGCAGCGCGAAATTACACTGCAGGCGGCGAAAGACATCCAGGGCCACATCCTGCTGCACCCCACCGTGGGCATGACCAAGCCGGGTGACCTTCAGTACTACGCGCGGGTACATTGCTACCAGGCCATCCGCCAGCATTTCCCGCATAATCTCGCCGTGCTGTCGCTGCTGCCGCTGGCCATGCGCATGGCGGGTCCGCGCGAAGCGCTCTGGCACGCAATTGTCAGCCAGAACTACGGCTGTTCGCATATGATCATCGGCCCCAAACACGCCTATCCGCCACCGTCTAATGGGGGCCAGGGAGAGGAGGTCGGGAGCACGTTCTATGCACCGTACGCCTCGCAGGAACTGCTCGAAGAATTTCGTGACGACCTCAGCATCGAGATCATCCCGCTGGAAGCCATGTGCTATGTGCCGAGCAAGGACAAATTTCTGCCGGTGTCAACAATCGAAGAGCAGAAACTGGACTGCAGTGAATACACCGATGCCCAGCTAAAGAAGGACCTGGCCATGGGTGAAGAAATCCCCGACTGGTTCAGTTATCCGGAAGTGGTGCGCAACCTGCGCAATGCTTACCCGCCCAGAAGCAAACAGGGATTTACCCTGTTTTTCACCGGACTGTCCGGTTCGGGTAAATCAACGCTGGGCAAGATCATTTACTCCAAACTGCTTGAAGCCGGTAGCCGGCCCGTGACCCTGCTCGACGGCGACATCGTCCGTCAGCACCTGTCGAGTGAACTGGGTTTTTCCAAGGCACACCGCAACCTGAATATCAATCGAATCGGCTATGTGGCCAGTGAAATCACCAAGAATGCCGGTGTGGCCATTTGTGCACCGATTGCACCCTATACGGCCATGCGCCGCTCGGTGCGGGACATGATCGAACCACACGGTGCCTTTATAGAAATTCATGTGGCAACACCACTGGAAACCTGCGAGGCGCGGGATCGCAAGGGCCTGTATGCCAAAGCGCGCAAAGGCGAGATACCCGAGTTCACCGGTATCAGTGATCCGTACGAAATTCCTGAACATCCGGAATTGCGGGTTGATACAACCGGTCTGACGCCAATGGAAGCCGCACAGGAAATCTACCTCTACCTGCTGCGTGAAGGTTATCTGGACACCGCCAATTCCAGCACGGAATAATGAAGGTGGTGTCAGCCCCCTTGTGGAGTCCGCTTTCTGCAGGGCGTGTCGTAAAAGTCCCCTCTTCCTCCGGAGGGTGTCGTAAAAGTCCCCTCTCCCTCCGGGAGAGGGTTAGGGTGAGGGGATCAGAAAAGCTGAAGCTCTGATTTTTACCCCCTCACCATGGCAAAGGAACCAACAGGAACAGAATAACGGCATGAAAGGCATCATACTTGCCGGCGGCTCCGGTACCCGGCTTTACCCGTTGACGCGCGCGGTCAGCAAACAGCTGATGCCTGTCTATGACAAGCCGATGATCTATTATCCCCTGTCTACGCTGATGCTGGGCGGAATCCGGGAAATCCTGATTATCTCCACCCCGGAAGATGTGCCCTTATTCCAACGATTGCTGGGTGATGGCAGTCAGTTCGGACTGGATCTGCACTATGCCGAACAGCCGCAACCCGAAGGCCTGGCGCAGGCGTTTATCATCGGCCGCTCTTTCATCGGCAATTCGGATTGCTGCCTGATTCTGGGCGACAATATTTTTTATGGGCACGGCCTCGGCACCAATCTGGCTAATGCCGTCAAGCGGGATCAGGGTGCAACGGTATTCGCTTACCGGGTTCATGACCCCGAACGCTATGGCGTGGTGGAATTCGATCAAGGCGGCCGTGCCATCAGTATAGAGGAAAAGCCAGAAAAGCCCCGTTCACACTATGCTGTCACCGGGTTATATTTCTATGATAACCAGGTCGTCGATATCGCTGCCGGTCTGAAGCCGTCCCCGCGTGGCGAGCTCGAAATCACGGATATTAATTCTCACTACCTCGAAGCCGGCAACCTGCACGTAGAGATGCTGGGGCGTGGCACCGCCTGGCTGGATACCGGAACCCATGAATCCCTGCTGCAGGCGGCGACTTTTATCGAAACCGTCGAACAGCGACAGGGCCTGAAGATAAGCTGTGTCGAAGAAATCGCCTACCGCAGGGGCTATATCAGCGCGGAACAACTCAATGCACTGGCGCAACCCCTGAACAAAAGCAGCTACGGTCGTTACCTGCTCGATGTGTTGTCCGAAGAAGGTGACTGGTCATGAAGATAACGCCGACAAGCATTCCCGACGTGCTGCTTATCGAACCCGATGTCTTCGCTGATGCTCGTGGTTTCTTCATGGAATCCTGGCATGCACAGAAGTATGCCGCGCAGGGTCTGGACGTCAGTTTTGTGCAGGATAACCATTCGCGTTCCAGTCGGGGTGTACTGCGTGGTTTGCATTATCAGCTGGAACAGCCCCAGGGCAAACTGGTCAGGGTGGTATCCGGGTCCGTATTCGACGTGGCGGTGGACATCCGCAAGGGGTCGCCGACTTTCGGCCAGTGGGAGGGGGCCGAGCTGAGTGGTGACAACCACAGGCAGTTATACGTGCCGCCAGGCTTTGCGCACGGATTCTGTGTGCTTAGCGAGAGCGCCGATTTTCTCTACAAGTGTACCGATTTCTATGTGGCGCACTCTGAGCACGGCATCCTGTGGAACGATCCCGATATCGGCATCGACTGGCCGGGTGAGAATTTCACCATTTCAGACAAGGATGCCGGCAACGGCTTGCTGCGGGATATGGACGACAAGCTGCCCCGCTATGAGGGGACGTCATGAGATACCTGGTTACCGGCGCGGCCGGACAACTGGGCCGGGAAACGGTTCTGGCGCTGCAGGCGGCTGGCGAAGACGTCATCGGTATCGACCTGGGGGAGCTGGATTTTTCCCAGACCGATCAGGTTGCGGAAGGCATTCGCGCCTACCAGGCGGACTGGGTCATCAACTGTG
>CBFDBP010000186.1:0-7180 GCA_965603065.1 uncultured Gammaproteobacteria bacterium | reverse complement strand
TTCGCAATTCACCTTGCACCCCAGGGCACCTTCTCTTGCTTCGCAATTCACCTTGTACCCCAGGGCACCCTCCCGGCGCAGGCGCCTCCCCTCGTCAGCGGGTAAGAAAGTGGAAAATGACAGTGTTTCCCGGTCTTCGGTTGCTGCGGATTCGGGTACGTATGCGACAGCCACTTCAGGTTCTTTATCGGGTAGTGACTGCAGATCCGAGAGCTTGCTGTCGAACGATGTCTGCCCAGGGTTGAACGTCAGGCGGTAAATTACCGGTGCCTGGATTGCTTTTCGCCTGTTCCGGTAATCCAGATGAATGAGGTACACGCTGTTCGCAAGCAGAAAACCGATAAAGCCAAAAGGTGCAAGATGCAAAGTATGAATAACGGACGTGTTGAGCAGATGGTCTGCCAGCGAGGCTGCGACCAGAATGGACAGTCCGGAAACCAGTGCCAGTGCCGCCTGTTTGTCACCCCGTAAAAACATCCGGAAACCGGCATAAAAGCAAAACAGCAATGAAGCCAGCATGGTGAATTTGATGGCAGCCCACCAGCTGTTAACACCGGCATATAACGTCATCGGTGCAATGTCGGCATACAGCAGGCCGTGTGGTGAGCCCATGTTTCTGATCAGGAATACGACCCATGCAGCTGTCAGCAAATCCAGCAGGATAAGGGGTTTCGATCGGCTGTAGAAAGCGATATACCAGATAAGTGCGATCCACAACAGGATGGCCATCATCATGGCGATCCTGGCGAGATGGACCTGTGCGCTGATTTCCTGAGATTGATACATTAATGCGCTGGCCAGCACGAAGCCCGCAAGCAGCAGGTACATGGCAGCAAGTTGCAGGTGTGGCTGAGTGGATGTGCGCGTGGTGCCCAGATACAGGTGATGTGCCCCGGCATAGAGGAGTGTGCCGGTAAGAACAGTTAAGGCTGCTTCGACCATTCGCTGGTATTACCCAATAAATATCCGCCCAGTGACGATATAGTAATAAGGCTGGAGACGCCAGTGTACCCTCAGCCCAGTCTCTTTGTCGCATGAACCAGACGTGTGGCCAGTATTTCATTCAGGTTGTGGAATACACGCGCTGCAATTCTAGGGTAGCGGCGGCGCAACGTTTCCAGATCCTGCTGTGTGATGCGCAACAGTCGAGTGTCCTCGACGGCGTCCACATTTGCCGTGCGTTTTGCAAAGAACAGACCGGCTTCCCCGACGATATCGCCCCGCTTGTGGGCATCGAGATTGATTCTGCCGGATCTGCCTTCAATAGAGGCCTGTAGTTTGCCGTCAATGACGGCGTACATCTCTATTCCGGGTTCACCGATCGCAATGATACGTTCTCCTGCACTGACTACACGGATGCTGGCCATGCGCGCAACAATGCGTGCCTGAAAATTGGATAAGCCTTTGAACAGGGGAATCGTATCCTGCGGTTTTTTACCCAGGTCCAGTGTCAGGGCATCCCAGATGGTCGCGATCCTGAGGTTGCTGCACAGTGCGGGGGTGAGCAGGAAATCGCTTACCCAGGCAAATGCCAGTGCGAAGCAGGCCATGGCGCCCACCTGGGCCTGCATGCGCAAATCGCTCGTCGTCAGTACCAGGAATCCAAGGCAAAGAGCGATGGAGGTGTAGGTGACCGGCCGTCCGACGACTCGCAGTGATGAGATCGTGGCCTGCCTGGAGCTGCTCTGCTGCTTCATGAACTCGTTGAAACGGGCAAAATAATGCACGGTATCGTCGATCGCAATGCCGAGAACCATTGGAGCAATCAGGCTGTTGCTTGGGTTCAGGCTGATGCCCAGGAAACCGAGAACGCCAAAATAGACAACGACCGGCAGTATATTGGGGATCAGTGCAATCAGCCCGATCCTGAAGGACAGGAACATGCCGACCAGTACGCCGTAAACAATGAGCAGGGCGGCAAACACGCTCAGCACCTGCCCCCGGATGATTTCGTCGAGTACCTCGTTAATCAGCACCGGATTGCCCGTTACCCGCGCTTGCAGGTGTTGCGGAAGTTGTGCAAGCCTGCCATTTACCCTGTCGACCAGGGTGGCAAGATCACCAGAGTCGACGGCTGTGCTGCGGACAATAATATTGGCAAGCTGGTATCTCGAGTCAACCAGTTGCTCGACCTCGTCACTGGCCCCAAAGAAGAGCAGTTGGCCTACCTCTTTCCTGGTATCGGGAATCAAATGATATTCCGGTTCGTTATCATGGAAGGCACTGTTGAGTAACTGCAGGTAGTCGACAATTGACAGTGATCCACCGATTTCAGGCTGGGCGTTGAGCCATAGCTGAAGTTCTTTTATGGCTTTCAGGTTGACAGGTTCCTTGACGGCGTCCCTGTGGCCTGTCTCGATGACAACGTAAAACAGGTTGGCTCCGCCCAGCTGCGCGTTGGCTTCTTCATAGGCGCGGCGGACCGGTGAATCCTGCCTGAAGTTTGTGATGTGCTCCATGCCGACACGAATCTCGGTCATACCCGTCACTGCAAAGATAAAGGTGAGGGCGAAGGCGACGAATATGGGTCTCCTGTACCTGATGTCAAACTGTGCGACGCTTTGCGCAAATCGATCGAACCAGACGGATTGCTGTTTCTCCGCCCTAGCGGCTTTTTGCGGTTTACAGTGTATAAGCTTGAGTATCGACGGTGTGTAGGTGAGAGTGACCAGCACGGCATAGCACACACCGATCACCGAAAAAATACCGAATTCCCTGATGGCAGCCAGCGGACTCAAGGTGAGCGAAAGAAACCCTGTAGCCGTTGTCAGACCGGTCAGCACAACGGGTAGGAAAACCCGCTGCAGTGCAGCAGCGGCTAAAGGCTGCCTGTCCCTGGTCTCGCCAGCCGCCTCGAGGAATTCAGAAACGACGTGGATAGAGTAGGAGAGGCTGAGAATCATCAGCAGCGAGGGCACCAGTACCGTCACGATACTCAGCGAATAGTCCAGGGCTGCAATGGTCGCCAATGTCCAGAGTACGGAGATGGCGACCGAGCTGAGCGGGACCAGCACACCTTTCAGGCAACGAAAGCAGAATGCGAGGACTACTGCCATCACCAGTATGACAATCAGGGGGATCCATAACAGGTCGTCAAGCAGTGCATTGGTGGTTGCCAGTGTTAGCAGCGGTGTACCGGTTACCCAGATGCGTTCGTCGAGCGCTTCTTCGGCGACAATCTGTTTGATAGCCTTGTCGATCTGACTGAAAAACGCGTAGCCGCCGATATCAGCGAGAGAGACGAGGATGGCGGTGGCACGGGCGTTCCCGGCTACCAGGCCGCCGCTGTACATGGGATTTGCCAGGATACCCTCGCGGAACTCCCGTCGCCCCTGATCGGTGTCGGCAGCGAGTTCCGCGTAGGGTTCTATATCGATGCCGTATTCCGTACCCCGGATCGCCAGTGCATTGCTCAGGGATACCACGCGTATCACACCGTCCAGCCGTTCGAGACGCTGAGTCAGGCGCGAGATAAGGTCAAGATTGTTTGCGCTAAAGACATCCTCTGCCTGAAGCAGCAGCAGTATGGTTTCGTCGTTGCCAAAAATCCGGCGGGTCGACTCGTAGAAAACATTGGCTTCATCGTCCGCGGCCAGCAGACGTTCTGCAGACGGATCGATCTGGATTTGTATCCGTCCGCTTGTGACATCCACAAGCTGCAGCGCAGCTAAAATCGTAATGCCGGCAACAATCATGAGAATCAGGTGAGTGTGCCGGGAAATCAGGTAAGGAATGAGCTTCCAGCGGAGGAATCCTGCTGGTTCAGTCGATGCCACGAAAATCCTTCAGTCGGGTTTGATCGAATATCGTATCGGCAATGGGTTCGTCGAGGCGTAGCTCCCTGATAGTCATACGGGTCTCGGTTTTGTCACGGATATCGTTCATAAGGTACTCGTGGGGTACCTTGATGTCTCCCACCGAGCGCACTTTGTCGGCGTCTACCAGCAGCACTTTTCGAAGTCTGGACCCCGCTTCGAAAAATTCCACTTTCCTGACAACGCAGGTGTTTTTGTCGAAGTAGGACACCACCGATTCATACTTGGATCCGGACCCTTCCGATGGCCTGCTAACCAGTACGTACACCGCTTGTCCATCAATAAGTCCATCCGCCTGCTGTTCCGTCGGTTCAGACGACAGCATGCCGTAAAGTCGTTCGAGGTCTTCGTAGGAAAAATCGCTGCCATACATTGAGGATGAGATGCGTTTCGACGTTATGCGCCGAATCTTGAACAGTGCCGGCATGTACAGATACATCTCGTTCGCCGGTGCCTTCTCGATAACCAGCAAGCGGGTTCCCCGAAGATCCTCGGGCTCTTTAAAATAGGCAATAAGTCCCGAACTTTCATTGGCAAAGCGTTTCAGGTAGATATCTGCAACAAGAATCTTTTCAGACCCGATACGGTCAGTGGAGCGGAGTTCAATTTTCTGGATGGCTGTTGTTTTGGCAGTATTCTCGCGGATACAGGCTTCCACTTCGGGATCCACGGAAGAAGCTGTTGCCTGCAGGGTTGGAAAAACGAAAAGCACCGGGACTACAGCCCGGCGGAGTACATTTGGCATTAACCGATTGAACATTATTATATTTCAGGCACATGTCCTGTGTTAATGGTGGATACGGGTCACCTACGCCAAATTTCTCGCATTTTCCTATTCAGGTTGAGTATAGCAGACGTTGGCCAGTCAGAGGCCCTCTGACGCCGTCAATCTATTCGTTACAGTACACTAGCACCCGTCATCTTCAACGACGATAAGCCCGGTTTCGGGGTCACGCAGCGGCTGGCCCGATTCATCCGTCACTATGGTGCCGGTGAACATCATGGTTTCAACCCGCTCGAACTGTTCGTCCATGGCCCGATTGACGTCGGTGTCCTTCATTCCATGGTAAATCATCACACGTCCCTTTTGTTCACGTTCAATCTGTGTCGGGCCTGGCTCAAACAGATTTGACATTTGCCATGCATTGTCATCTGCACAAGCAGCCTGCATGGTCGACGCGAGCCAAAAGACTGATACTGCAATTACAGCTCTGTGGGTTTTCATTTTTGCATCTCCTCGCCTTGATAGGGGTACCTGTACCTCAGGCATGAATCCAGGCTACAAGGAAGAGCGCCTGTACGCTGTAATGTATTGCACCGCAGTTTTGTAAACTATTCACACTATGACGTGCCCGTCAGAGTCGGAACGGGCCGCGGCTCTTGTAATTCCCGCATAAAATCCGGATATTGTTGCACAGGCAATCAAACACCGGGGCCCATGACATGCAGGAACGCCTGGCGACAACAGTATTCGAGAAAGTCCCTCTTTTTTCCGGGCTCAGTGGATCCGAGCTGACTATTCTGGCTCAGCACGCAACTATCCGGACTTACCCCAAAAACACCATTGTGATTAATGAAGGGGATGAAGCGAATGCGCTTTACGTGGTGATTTCCGGCCAGGTCAAGGTGTTCCTGAGCAACGAGGAGGGCAGGGAGATTATCGTCAATATGCAGGGGCCCTGTGAGCATTTTGGAGAACTGGCGCTTCTGGACAGCACGCCACGTTCAGCCTCTGTTATGACAACCGAGAAGACAAAACTTGCCGTTGTTTCAAAGCCTGATTTCCAGGGCATGCTCGCAGCCCATCCTGGTATTGCACTCAGCCTGATCCGGGATTTGACCAGGCGGGTGCGTGTTCTGAGCGAAAACGTCAAAAGTCTTGCCCTGCTTGATGTTTATGGACGCGTTGCGAAAACTCTGTTGGGAATGGCATCCGATCGTGATGGCACGCTCATCGTGGAAAAACGTCTGACGCAGCAGGATATAGCAAACCGTGTTGGCGCCTCACGCGAAATGGTCGCGCGCATCATGAAAGACCTCACCACCGGTGGATACATCAGCGTTGCCAACAAGCATATCGTGATCAACGAGAAACTCCCTGAACGATACTGAAGGCATCGTGACGTAGCAGCGGCGACCGGCAGATCGCCTGACAATGTGAATATTTCACAAAACCGCTGTTATTCGGTCACAGCATTAAACTCCCCATATTCGTAAGCTGATACTCAACAGTTAACAGTTGTTTATTGGGGAGAAAGGAAATGGAGCAATCACGTTTGCGGCACACTGTTCGGTACCTGGTCCATGCAATGGCTGTTGTGACCGTGTCAGCTGAGGCAACAACCGCGTTGAATGCGGGGGCCGTGAAAGCGCCTGTTAATGAAGTGGCATACCGACTGATCGATTTTTTCACGCTGGAAATGGTGCTGCTGGGTGGCTTGGTCCTGCTCGCGTTCGCGTTTATCGCCCGCAGACCCGGCGCGCACTGAGTCCGTATCCGTTTTAACGGAGGCGTAAGCGTGGAACCCGCAACCCTTCTCATTGTTGGGATCGCCACCTGTTTATACCTGCTCATTTTGCTTTATGGCTGAAACCCTTGGCGGCCCTTATTGCCACCACAGTGACATGAAGGGCACATAGGTCACGATGATCAGCCACACCAGCATGATTCCCAGAAAGGGCAGGGCGGCACGAAACAGGCCCAGGATGGGTTTTTCAAAGCGCTGGCTGGCAATAAACAGGTTGATACCGACGGGCGGAGTGGAATAGCCGATTTCCAGATTGGCCAGGAAAATAATACCCAGATGTACCGGATCGACGCCAAAGCGCTGTGCGAGTGGCAGTATCAGTGGAACGATGACCACGGTTGCCGAGAAAATATCCATCATGGCGCCAACGGCCAATAGGAAAATATTTAGCAGGATCAGAAACTTGAGCTGACTGTCTATGCTGTTTTCCATCCAGGCCAGGAGTTTCATGGGTAACTGGGCGTCAATCATGAGGTTGGTCAGGCCCATGGCAACACCGAGAATGATCAGAATGCTGCCGACCAATACGGCGGTATCGGCAAGCAGGGGGACCAGCCGGTTTTTCAGTGATATGGAGCGGTGAATAAAGCCCTCCAGTACAAGTACATATAAGGCCGTGCAGGCAGCCGCTTCGCTGATGGTGACAAAACCGCCAAAAATTCCCACAATGATCAGTACCGGCAGCAGGATATCGGCGTATGCGCGTCGTACTGCCCGGATCGCAACGTGCCAGGCAAACGCGTGGTGGTGAACACCGAATCGGGCACCGGTAAAACCAGCGTAGATGCCCAGCATAATCATCAGCACAGCGCCTGGCACGATACCGGCCAGGAACAT
>CBFDBP010000185.1:0-7202 GCA_965603065.1 uncultured Gammaproteobacteria bacterium | reverse complement strand
CCTATTGTAAATATTTCATATTCGGTTCTCGTAAAACGTCACAGTAAGGCGCCAACGCTGCGTGTAAACATTGCGATAGAGAAGGCGAGCATTCGCTAAAGCCGACGCCCGGGAAATCCAGGTGTTGTTCCGACGTTTGTGACCGGTACGGCTTAGCGACTCATTGTGCAGAGAACGAATCGGCGCGGTTGGTCCGTACCGGGAGGAGGCATCATGAAAGCGACCTTTGTCGCACGTTATATCGTCGCAATGTTCGCGCTCATTTTATGCGCGGCCCTCATTCATCAGAACGCATTGGCAGAAGACCTGATTGAGAAAACCATCAGTTGGGGTGGCTGGAACAAACAGCTTGGCGGTGACGCCTCAGGCGGACTCACCCTGGTCGTAAGACCGCCGAACCGGAGCACTGTGTTTTTACAGTAAATGTGCAGCAAATATTCGGCAATGTCGACGAAACCACCAACAGTTGGCGGGATCAATGGGTCGATCATGGAAGAACGTTCGGGCCGCCGGCCTATACCGCCATCATCGACGTATATACTGTCGCCCACGAGCCTGAATTAACGGAGACGGAGGGAGGATCAGAAGCGTGGTGGTGATTGCCTGTGTTACCGGTTCTCAGCTTATCTGCCGCAGCATCTTTTATACTTCTTGCCGCTTCCACAGGTGCAGGGTTCATTTCGGCCCGTCTTAGGTGCATCGCGCTGAAACTGCACGGGGCCAACATCTTTGCCACCGCTGTACAGCCATGTGCCATCGATTTTTCGAAACCGGGATACTTCGTGGTGTTCCTGTATCACGCCATCTCGCTCATAGCGGGCCTTGAATTCGACGCTGCCGTCCTTATCGTCCGAAGAACCCGCGGAAGTCTCTACAATCTCAAGCCCCGTCCAAGCGGCGTCCCGGGCCCACATTGCAGTACCGTCTTTGTCAAAGTCCCGTAACTGATTGCGGTCCAGGGTGGCTTCCAGGTAGTCAATGTCCTGCAAGGTATAGGCGGTGTAGCGGGAGCGCATCAGCGCCTCGGCAGTCGCTGCCTTTGCTGTCCCATCAATCACAGGCTTGCAGCACGCATTGAGGGGCGAACCGGAACCACAGGGACAGGGATTATTTTCACTCATGAGCACTATTCTAGCGTAGTTAAGTTGAAACCTGTATCGGCTACTGTGTAATGATCGGATGTGCTTCGCGCAACGAGTGCGTGTTCCAGCTGTGACATAATCAGTTTATTATGACTGCTTGCCGTAGAACAACTACGGTCTGATTTGTTCCACGGTGACCGGTTCAGGAGGTAGTCCGGAAAATGCGACACCCACGCATCATTATTGGCACGGCGCTGGGATTTCTATTGTTTACGGTGCCTGGTTTTGCGCAGGATATCGAACCCCGCCGGTGGACGCCTCTGCCGGTCGGCATGAACGTTCTCGGTGCCGGAGTCATCCATACCGATGCCGATATCGCATTAGATCCGGTACTCGAACTCGAAGATGTCAGCGCCGATGTCAAAACGGTCATCGTATCCTTTCTGCATGCGTTCGACCTGTGGGGTCAATCCGCTCGTTTCGATGCCCGATTGCCTTATCAGGATGCCCGCTGGGAGGGATTGCTGGCGGGGGAACCGGCTGCTGCGGAGAGACGAGGGCCGGGAGATCCCCGCGTTCGTTTGTCAGTCAACTTTCTGGGCGCACCGGCACTCAAGGGCAAGGAATTCCAGACGCACCGGGCTTCTCATCCGGTCAATACCGTTGTTGGTGCCGCGCTGGCTGTCACCCTCCCCCTCGGCGAATACAAGCAGAACAAGCTGCTGAACCTGGGGGAGAATCGTTTTGTTTTCCGGCCGCAATTGGGTTTTGTACACAGCCGTGGTCACTGGTCCTATGAGCTGACAGGCTCGGTTTTTCTGTACACCGACAACGATGATTTCTTCGGTAACAAGAAACGGGAACAGGATCCGTTGTACGCGCTTCAGACCCACCTTATCTACACATCGCCACAGCGCTGGTGGATTTCGCTCGGCGCCGCGCATGATCGTGGTGGCGAATCCAGTATTAATGGGGATAAGAAAGATGACGAAAGGCGGGATCTGCTTTACGGTATCAGCGCCGGCTTGCCGATCGGCTCGAGGTCCGGCGTCAAGCTGGCCTATGTAGCGAGCCGTTCCAAAGAAGATGTCGGGAAGGATAGCGACAGTGTTGCATTTGCGTTCTCAACCAGGTTTTAAAGGGTACTGATCCCTTTTTAATCCCGGAATCACGGCGCGGGAGCAAAAAGCAACTCAATGTAATTACGGCATTGTATCAATTGCTGCGAAGCCAGCTTTGGCTCATTCATGACTTTTGACAGTATAAAGGCCCCCTCGAAGGTCGTCAGCAGATGGTCGGCCAGCTGGTAGTTCTCGATGGGTATACGTGGGGGATTCAGTGCCACGATGGCATCGATCTTTTCACAAAGTCGTTGGCGCCAGAAGTGCATCATGTCCTTGATGTTCGACATGATGTCCGCCGAGATGGCACCGCTTTGGTAACAGTAAGAGGCATACAGACAGCCGGGAAAGGGTTCCTCCAGTTTGTCTGTCATCTCGATAAAGAGCCCGACAAATATCAGTAGTTGTTGCAGCGGGTCGCGTGCCAGTTGCTCGGCCTTTTCCATGGCGTCGCTGTAATGATGCCGGTCGTTTTCCGCATAGCGTTCAATCAGGGATGCAGCCAGGTCGTGCTTGGTTTTGAAATGGTAAAAAAAGGTACTTTTTGGGACACCTGCTTCGTCGATGACCTTTTCCACTGACGTGCCCGACAGGCCCACATCCAGCACCATGTTCTGCGCGACATCCATTATCTTGTTACGTGTAACCGACCCATCACGTGGCATCACCGACCCCCGATCTGTTTTGCAGCTGCACAAATTGTAGCCCATGGGTTCTGTTTAGTCGTACCTCTGGTCAGAAACAACGGCCATTCGGGGGTGAATCCCTTCGCCCTGTTCGGGGCAAATTATTTTATACAGTTAGAACATGGTGTTATATAGACTAAATAAAGTCGGTTTCCGTATTGTTTGCCTAAAAACCTTTGCCCTATCTTTATCACCGGGACAACCCGTGTTTAACCGCAAAGCGAGGGAACATCATGTGTAACGTATGTATGCCAATCTGTGACGAAGCCAATACAACGGACGAATTTGCCGATCAGTTGCTGGATATGCTCAACCAGGGGGCGCTGTCTTTAATGGTGTCTATCGGGCATCGTACCGGCCTGTTTGACAGCCTGGCTGAACTAGCCAGCCCGGGTTGTGAGCAACTCGCGGCGCATGCCGGTCTTGATCCACGCTATGTGCGGGAATGGCTGGGCGCCATGGTAACCGGGGGTATTGTGAAATACCTGCCCGTTACGGATGAATACCTGTTACCGGGAAGCCATGCTGCCTTACTGACACGCAGTGCTGCGCCGGACAATATTGCGGTGTTTGCCCAGTACATCGGCATCCTTGGCCAGGTCGAGGACAGGATTGTCGACTGCTTTCGCCAGGGTGGCGGCGTTGGCTACGAGCATTACCCGCGTTTTCACGAAGTTATGGCGGAAGACAGCGGACAAACCGTGCTGGCCGGTCTGGATGAACACATTCTGCCGCTGATCGGTCATATCATCCCGCAACTGGAAGCCGGCATTCGTGTGGCGGATATCGGCTGCGGCAAGGGGCGGGTCTTGCTCCAACTGGCGTCCTGTTACCCGAACTCACACTTTACCGGCTATGATCTGTCTGCGGAGGCACTGGCCGAGGCGCACCGGCAGGCAGAAATTGCCGGGCTGACCAATATTCAGTTTGAAGCACGTGACCTGAGCGACTTTGAGCACAGCGCCGACACCGAACGCTTTGACTTTGTCACCGCCTTCGACGCGGTGCACGATCAGGCCGTACCCCAGGGTGTGCTCAATGGTATTTACAAAACACTGAAAACCGGCGGCACTTTCCTGATGCAGGATATCCGCGCATCGAGCCAACTGGAAAACAACCTGGAACACCCGATCGCACCTTTGCTTTATACGCTGTCGACCATGCATTGCATGACCGTTTCACTGGCGCAGGGCGGCGCCGGGCTGGGGACCATGTGGGGCGAAGAACTGGCAAAGGAAATGTTACACAAAGCCGGATTTAATGCCATCGATGTTCACCGGCTCGAACACGATTTTCAGAACAATTTTTATGTTATGCGCAAGTGAGAAGAGAGGATTGCAACACTATCAATATAATGGAAACTACTACTTTTGAGCACCTTTATTTTTCGGGGGAATTACCCCGGGGGTGTGACAGCCGCGCCTGATATATCAGGCTGTCGATCAAGCAATATTAGATTAAACTATGGCCTGCCAAAGGGAAGCGCGGCCAACACAAAAAATACACGCCCTATGCATTTACCGAACAGGGTGTGTCGATGCTTTCCTGTGTGTTGCGCAACCTGAAGTCAAAAACGGCCTATCGGGTTTGCACCCTGGGAAGAGGATTGAAGTAACCTACGTCTTTTCAACTAACCATTTGGCGATACATGGCTGGTGCTGCTACCCTGCATTTCTCATATGACCTGCCTTGCCCGAATAAGTATCATTGTCGCCGTTTTGTGCACCATTGCAGGTTGTTGCGCCCTGCCTGATGCCCCGGGGCCTATCGGCATTTCTGGCTGTTAAATGTTCAAACTCTTCAGGCAATGGCGGCGGCAGAGAATTGTCAAGCGTAGCACCGTATCCTCCGGTAGCTGGGATAATGCCTTCCAGCAGTTGCCGTTGCTCGATCATTTATCTGATGAGGAACGACATCGTCTGCGCCGTCTTGCGATTTTGTTCCTGCATGAAAAGTCATTCGTCGGCGCACATGATCTCGAGCTCAGCGAGGAAATGCGGCTGCTCATTGCGCTGCAGGCCTGCTTACCCATCCTGCATCTCGGCATCGACTGGTATGCGGGATGGACAACCATCATTGTTTATCCAGCCGGTTTTGCCCCGAAAAGAGAAGTGGTTGACGAGTTCGGCCTGGTGCACACCGTCAAAAGCGAACTAATCGGTGAAGCATGGCAACGCGGTCCGGTCATCCTGTCATGGGAGGATACCGAATCCGCCGGTACACTGGATGGGCACAACGTGGTCATCCACGAGTTCATCCACAAGCTGGATATGCTGAACGGCGCAGCAGACGGTTTCCCTCCCCAGCATAAGCGCTCGCACGCCGAGGCCTGGTCCGAACTGTTTACCGCGGCGTATGCGGATTTTCAGAAGAATCCGAAACCAGGGCTGAGCCGCTATGGCGCGACCGCGCCAGCCGAGTTTCTTGCCGTACTGAGTGAAGTCTTTTTCGAGAATCCCGGGTTACTCAATGACGCCTACCCGAAGGTGTACGAAGCACTCAGTCTGTTTTTCAAGCAAAACCCTTTGAGCCAATTAAACACCGGCGATATGGCCGCTGCCGAGTGCAGCGGCCCACAGCAGAAAAGTGGTCATTGATGAGGACACTACCCGCCTGCCTTCTGCATCACAGGAGACCACACGCCGGATTCAACGGTGTTTTGTACATAGGTTTTGAAGTCTTTTGCCGGCCGGCCAAGTGCCTCTTGAACGCCCGGCATCACTTCAGAGTTTCTGCCGTCAAATACAACGGTAAATAATTCATGCAGTAACCATTGCATCTCTTCAGGAACACCCTCTTCTTTCAAGGCATCCATAAATTGATCAACGGGAATCGACGTGTATGTCACCGGGCGGCCAAGTGCCGCGGAAATACCTTCGACGCATTGTGCAAAAGTTAGCGCGTGTGGGCCGGTGACTTCGTACACTTTGTCACGATGGCCCGGTTCGGTTAACGTGGCGACGACCACATCAGCAATATCATCGGCATCAATAAAAGGCTCAACGGTGGCTCCGGCTGGTAATACCAGTTCACCAGCCAGGATACCCTCCAGCATGAAACTTTCGCTGAAGTTCTGGAAAAACCAGCTGGCCCTGACGATATTCCATGAAATACCGCTGGCTTTGAGGATTTCCTCAGCGCGTTGGGCACCTTCCTCTCCCCGTCCCGACAGCAGTACGACGTGTTCCAATCCGTTTTCAATCGCCATTTTGACAAACGCTTTAATAGCGGATTCTGCTCTGGGTACTGCTAAATCCGGCTGATAGGTCACATAAGCCGCGCGTGTCCCCTTTAATACCGCCCGCCATGTTTCAGGATTATCCCAATCAAATGCGGGGGTTGTTGATCTTGAGACCGGGCGGGTTGAATACCCGAGGGACTGTAACCGCGCATTGACGCGGGCGCCTGTTTTACCGTTTCCGCCAATAATAACTATCGGATCGCTTGTGGAGTTCATAATATTTCTCCTGATCAATGTGTTAGCGTGTTAATCGCGTCCTTGAGACTGCTTGATAGACGCCAGCGTTGTGCACTAATGCGAGAATGTCTCGTATTTGTTATATACGATAGTCTCTCGTATTATGCTTGTCAAGATACGATTGTTGAAAAGGCACCGTTTTGACAGACAAGAAAACAACACAGCCAAAGGTGGAGCAAGCCGCGCTCGGTATTCAGCGCCTGGTACCCACCCAGAAACGCAGTCGGGAACGCTACGAACTCATCCTGGCGACGGCGGCCGGGATCATTGCTGAGAAAGGCAGTGAGTCGTTCAAGATGAGTGATATTGTGGAAAGAGCAGGTGTACCCCATGGTTCGCTGTATCAATACTTCGCAGATAAGGTCGCCATCATAGGCACCCTGGCAGAACGCTCTAACCTGGAGGGACGTGCCTGTGTGGAGGCGGAGTTAGCGAATGTCAGTAACCAGAAGGAATTGCATTCCGCGTTATTGAGAATAACTGACGGTTATTATCAGATGTTTGTTAACGAGCCCCTGATGAAAGATATATGGCATGCGACGCAAAGTGATCGCAAGTTACAGAAGCTTGATTCAGATGATATGAACGCGCTCGCCAGGATTCTTGCCAACGTCATTCAACGCTTAAAACCCGGGTGTGATGCGCATCAGGTTTTAGTTTCATCATCACTGATCATGCACTTGATCGCTGCGGCTGTTCGACACGCTATCAGCATTGAACCTGACGACGGTGAGATGACGCTTGACGCGTTTAAGCGGATTTTACCGAAAAACATTTCGTCTTTATTAATTTAAGGGGTCGCCCATTAGCCGGCCCAAATAGGGTTCAGAGAGGG
>CBFDBP010000184.1:0-7269 GCA_965603065.1 uncultured Gammaproteobacteria bacterium | reverse complement strand
CCTGGCCGCGATATCGCGCCGAAGGACGGCGCTCCTACGTCGGCTATATTCTCGCCGGTTTAATAATAGTTAGAAGACCACCACCTATCAGTTATCTTTACCACGGAATCAGTGCTCGACGGCGTAACCGAGTTCATTCCACGCCGTCATTCCCATTCTGGCGATATGCACGTCCGCAAACCCATTCTGTGCCAGAATCCGGGCGGCTTTCGCAGATTTACGGTCGGTACGGCAAACGATAATCACTGGCCGCTCCTGGTATTCGCTGATATCTTCCAGCCGTTCAGCAAGCTCTTCAAGGGGAATATGGGTTACGGTGGCAATGTGACCCTGCTCGCCGACAAAGTCCTGCGCTGTACGCACGTCAAGCACCAGCACGTCCGCTCCCGCATCCAGTCGCTGTTTGAGGTCGGCAATGTCGATCATGGCACCTCGTCGCAACTTGCCGATCAGGCTCGGTAGAAACGCAACCACCGCCAGCAACGCCAGTGCCAATAGCACCTTTCGAATCAGGCCCTCTCCACCGCCGACCGCCTCACGACCGGCATAACCCAGATAGCTATAGGCAATGGAGGCCGGCAACATGCAGATGTACGTGGCAAGCAGGTAGTGTGACAGCTTGATGCGTGTCAGCCCCAACGCGTAGTTGAGCAGGTTGAAAGGAAACAGCGGCACCAGACGGGTAAAGGCCACAAAGCGCCAGCCCTCACCCTCCACACCATTGATCAGTTGTTTCAAACCGCCACCGGTTCTTTCCGCGACCCAGTCGGAGACCAGGTAACGCGCTATCAGAAACGCCAGTGTGGCACCGATGGTCGCACCGGTGAGGTTGTAGAAGGTGCCCAGCACCGGCCCGAACAGCGCACCGCCCGCGAGTGTTAGCACAGAGCCCGGTAAAAACAGCACGGCGGCAACAGCGTAAACAGCCATGAACAACAGCGGCGCCCAGATACCGGCCTCCTGTATCCATCGCTCAAGGGCGGCAATGTCAAAGCGGTCCCGATAGATCACCGTCACGGCGATACCCGCCACCAGCATCAGCAATAGCCCGATGCGTATAAACCTGCTATTCATTGCCATTGCCCCACGATCTGCGATTGATCGCATAGTCGCTGACCCTGCCAATGAAAGGCAAGGCCAGCATGCCGGGTAACCAGGACACCTGTTTCGTCGCCCGATAGGTGTGAATGCCGATGGTCATGCCTTGATGACCGGCACGCGGTTGATCACGATAGGTACCGAACAGTCGGTCCCACCAGGGCAGGTTGAAACCGAAATTACTGTTGGCTTCATCGTCTTCCACCGAATGGTGCACCCGGTGCATGTCAGGCGTCACCACGAACCAGCGCAGCACCCGGTCCAGACCTTTTGGAAGTGCAATGTTGCCATGGTTGAACATGGCGGTCGCATTCAGGACGACTTCAAAGATCACCACCGCGAGCAGCGGCGGGCCCAGCACCACTATGGTCGCAAACTTGATCAACATGGAAAGCACGATTTCGATGGTGTGGAAACGCGCACCGGTGGTTACGTCATAGTCAAGATCCGCGTGGTGAACGCGGTGCAGGCGCCACAATGCCGGTACCGCGTGCACCAGCACATGCTGCAGCCAGATAATGAAATCCATGGCAATCACTGAAACCACAATGGCCAGCGGTTCGGGAACGGGGTAATAGTTCAACAGGCCCCAGCCCTGTGCACTGGCAAAGGCGGCCATACCCACCGCAGCCGCGGGAAACAGCAGCCGAAGGACAAAACTGTTCAGAAACACCAGTCCGAGGTTGTTGGCCCAGCGTACCGCCTTCGATACCGTCAGCTCCCGTTTCGGCGCCACGACCTCCCACAACGCCACGACAGCAAAAACGCCGAAAAAAAAGCCGAGGCGAATGGTCACTTCGTTGGCCATGATAAAATCATCCAGATTCATGAATATTACGCCTCAGACACCCGGCTGGTCAGCTCTGGCCAGCGTGCCATGCAGCGTCATTTGAGGGAAGGGGATCTCCCAGCCATACTCACTACAGGCATCGACACACCAGCGCTGGATGGCCCGTCGCAGTCGGTTGTAGAGATCGCCGAGTTCGCCCTTGAAGTCGGCGATCACCGCCAGGTCCAGCGACGAGTTGCCGGCCTGTGCAAACTCCACCCGCAGGTTGAGCAGCTGTTCGACATAGCCCTCCTGCTCGGCACGCTGTTGAATGTAGCGATGCAGGATTTCGGGAATGCGTGTAGTGCACTCCTTTTAAACGGCACCAGGTCGTTGCCAATCGATACTTTGCCATCTGTAAACCTTACACCGTTAGAGTAACTGCGAACCTGCCATGGTTAGATTGCCTGTTGACACCAGGCATCGCAATAGCTGCCATACAGGTCACCGCCGGAACAGGAATAGTCTTTGCTATTTCAGTTACGCTGACCTGGCCTATGGGCCGACAAAGGCGAGCGGAAAGGTCCGCGGTGCGGTGAGGGGTTCCGCTGCCCTCGGATCGCATGAATCATTTCCGTTGATTCCGTAATCAGGCGAGCCGACCTGGCATGTAACCGCTGGCGGCGGCATCGCCGCGGACTCGTCCAGCGCCCATTCCGGACCAAATCTAACAGCAAATACAATCTATCAATAAAATATATTTATAATCTTCCGCAAGACTATAAAAGTTTTCCACAAAAGCTGTGGATAAGCATGTGAATGAAATCGACTAAAAGAGCACTAATCCTTATAAAATCGGCCCTCTTGTCAAATTGGCTATTTTTTGTACAATCTATTTATATCATTTTATATCAATATTTTACACATTATTTGTAGACTGAATGTCAAGTTAATGTCGTTTCGTGCCGACAATGCTTCACCATTCTATAATTGCTGTGAATAACACTTTTTAAGCAGAACACCATGCGACAAAAAGTCAACCCGGAAAACTACGCAATTTGATTCCCTTCTGGTCACCCAAGAACCCATCTGAACCGGCTCTGATCGAAGGCGCACCCTGCGACTAACGACCAACCACTGCCGCAGGATCCACGTCGTGCATATCCGGCAGGAAATATGAGCTTGCAGACAGTCTCGAAAAGTGGAAGTAGCGGCATAAACTTGCTTACCATTTGCGTGCTTCGCGTCTTTGCGAGAGTATCAAGGATGGAGTCGAAATCCCGAGTAGCGAAAAAGTGAAGGAGCACATACGATGAAGACCGGCGCAAGGCGTGGAAGCACAGCTGTTTTGTTCTATTTCCTGGCCACAAGTCAGGGCGTACAGGCGGGATGGGGCGACTGGGTCAAGAAGATTGAGGAGTCTCTGCCGAGCACCAGCCCAACGGATGCAGCAGTGTCCGGTCTTTCGCAGACAGAGATCACAGCAGGCCTCAAAGAGGCCTTGAATGTCGGCATCGAGCGGGCCACCAGTCTACTGGGGCAGGACGGTGGATTTCTCAATGATGCGGCGGTAAGGATTCCTATGCCGGATCGTCTGCAGACGCTCGAACGGGGATTGCGTGCGGCCGGGCAGGATGCCATTGCCGACGAGTTCGTGGCGACCATGAATCACGCAGCGGAACGGGCGGTGCCGGAGACCACCGCAATCTTTGTTGAAACCATCAGGACGATGTCAGTGGCGGATGCCAGGGATGTTCTGAATGGTCCGGATGATGCCGCCACCCGCTACTTTCGCGAACATAATCAGGAGCGACTCTCCGCTGCCATCCTGCCTATTGTCCAGGACGCAACACAGAAAACTGGGGTGACATCAGCCTATAAACGGCTTGTTGGCGGCCTGGGATTTCTAAACCAGTTCGGAAACCAGGACAGTCTTGATCTGGATTCTTATGTCACCCGGAAAACCCTGGACGGCTTGTTTGTGAAGCTGGCGGACGAGGAGCGCTTGATTAGAGAGAACCCCGTCGCCCGCAGTACCGATTTACTCAAGAAGGTATTTGGAAGCAACCGTTAAACTCATCTTTTTCAACCCACTCCTACTTGGCTGCTGCTTCGGGGCTTGTTGAAAACTGACAAAGAAGCGCCGCGATCGTCGCTTGCGATTTGGTCTTCCCCATAACCGCGCACCATTATGAGGCACGACATCGAAAATACCATGCACCATCTCATGTGAAATATTCCTTTTTTTATGGGTCTTACAGTTCAACCAGATATATTTGACATTAAAAAAATACTCATGCAACTATGACGACGAATAACAAGGCCGAACCGGTTGTCATTTATCCGGTCATTAAGCCGTCCCACCACCAAAAGTTCTTCAGGAGACATAAGCATGAATAAACGCGAATTTCTCAAGAAAGCAGGATTGGGTACTGCCGCCACCGTTGCGGCCGTGAATGCCCCCTTTATACATGCAGAGAAGAAAACCGCCATTAAATGGCGTCTTCAGACTTACGCAGGACCCGCCTTGGCAGAACACGTGATCAAGCCGTCAATCGAGGCATTCAATAAAGCGGCCAATGGCGAAATGATTATTGATCTCTACTTTTCCGATCAGCTGATCCCCACCGGCGAGCTGTTTCGTGCCATGCAGAAAGGCACCATCGATGCGGTGCAGAGCGATGACGACTCCATGTCATCACCCGTCGATATCGCTGTGTTTGGCGGCTACTTCCCGTTTGCAACCCGCTACAGCCTGGACGTGCCCACGCTGTTTCACCAGTACGGATTGAATGAAATATGGAAAGAGGCCTATGACGAAGTCGATGGCGTCACCTGGCTGAGTGCCGGTGCCTGGGACCCGTGTCATTTTGCCACCAAGGACCCTGTCCGCAGCCTGGCGGACCTCAAGGGCAAGCGGGTATTCACCTTCCCCACAGCGGGCAAGTTCCTGGCGCGTTTTGGCGTTGTTCCGGTCACCCTGCCGTGGGAAGACATCGAAGTCGCCGTTCAAACGGGTGAACTGGATGGTATCGCCTGGTCAGGTATCACCGAGGACTACACGGTCGGCTGGGCCGACGTGACCAATTATTTCCTGACCAATAACATTTCCGGTGCCTGGTGCGGTTCTTATTTCGCCAATTCAGACGCATGGGAGAAAGTGCCGGAGCACCTGAAAACCCTGTTCCAGCTGTGCATGGACAGCTCGCACTACTACCGTCAGTACTGGTACTGGGGCGGTGAAGCCAAACTGCGTACCAAGGGAACGAAAATGAAACTTACCTCGATCCCCGACGAAGAGTGGAAGCAGGTTGAGAGCGAGGCACAGAAATTCTGGGACGAAATCGCAAAAGTCAGTCCCAGAACGGCCAGGGTGGTGCAGATCTTCAAAGACTATAACGCCACCATGGCGAAAGCGGGCAGCCCGTACCGGTGCAGCTGAGAACCCCCTGAAACCGATATTTGTCAAAACGTAAACAGGTCACATTCTCCGGCTGATAATACAGCCGGAGAATGCTTTGATCCGTAGCGTAAAAAGCGAGGAAGGTCGTTTTGCCGGCAGCAATAAAAGCCTATATGCGATACGTGTACCTGATAAACAGGACCGTCGGTCGTCTCACCATGTACCTGATCTTCGTTATGATGGGCATTCTGCTGTTCTCGACCATTTCCAGGACAGTCTTCGATACCCCGCACGTCTGGGTGATCGAAATGGCACAATTCACCATGGCGGCCTACTATTTGCTGGGTGGCGGATACACCCTGCAACTCGGCGCGCATGTCCGCATGGATGTCCTGTACGATAAGTGGACCCCCAAACGACGCGCCTTCACAGATTCAATCACCGCCTTCTGTCTGGTCTTCTATCTTATCGTCCTTTTGTACGGCGGGCTGTCGAGTACGGAATATGCGCTGGAATACGGGCAGAAAAACTATTCTGCCTGGGCGCCGCCCATGGCTCCAATCAAGATCATCATGACCATCGGTATATTCCTGATGTTGCTTCAGGCAATCGCGATTTTCTTTAAAGACCTGGCAGCGGCGCAAGGCAAGACCCTGTAATGAGCCATGAAGCCATTGCGTTATTGATGTTTTCCAGCCTGATGCTGATGCTGCTGACCGGGCAGCGGGTATTCGGCGCTGTTGGATTTGTCGCTTCCGCAGCCTCGCTGCTGCTATGGGGAGACGGCGGTTCCGAGATGGCGTTCAGTGCCAGTATCAAGCTGTTGAACTGGTACCCCCTGCTGACGCTTCCGCTTTTTGTCTACATGGGTTACATGCTGTCTGAATCAGGCATCGCCGGCGATCTGTACCACGCATTGCATGTCTGGGCCGGCAGTCTCAATGGCGGGCTGGCGATAGGTACCATCGTGCTGATGGTTGCCATCTCTGCGATGAATGGACTGAGTGTTGCCGGCATGGCGATCGGCAGCAGCATCGCGTTGCCGGAAATGTTAAAGCGCGGCTACGACAAGCGCATGGTGACCGGCGTTATACAGGCGGGCAGCTCTCTCGGCATCCTGGTACCGCCCAGTATCGTACTCATACTCTATGGCATGATTGCCAGACAGCCGGTTAGCCAGTTGTGGCTTGCCGGCGTACTGCCCGGGCTGCTACTGGCCAGCATGTTTATCGCCTATATCGCGATACGCTGCAAGTTACAACCTGAACTTGGTCCCCCGCTTCCCAGAGAAGAGAGAAATCTTGACTGGCCCGAAAAAATAAAACTCCTGAGAGCCGGTGTCCTGACTCTGGTCATTATCTTTTCGGTTATCGGGCTTTTCCTTATGGGTGTCACCAGCCTGGTGGAAAGCTCCGCAGTCGGCGCCGCGGCTGCCAGCATGGCGGCCTGGATGAAAGGACGCCTGAACAAAGACGTCGTCAATGAAACTTTGCAGAAAACCCTGAGTGTGAGCGCCATGTTCATGTGGATCATACTGGCGGCTCTCTGCTTTGGTGCGGTGTTTGACGGACTGGGCGCGGTAAAAGCCATTGAAAGCCTGTTTCTTGAAAGGTGGCAACTGACTGCCTGGGAAGTTCTCATTTTAATGCAACTCTCCTATATCGTACTGGGCATGTTTCTGGATGACACAGCCATGCTGGTGATTGTGGCCCCGCTCTACATACCACTGATCATCGAGCTTGAATTCAACCCGATCTGGTACGGTGTCCTCTACACAATCACCTGCCAGATTGCCTATATGACACCACCATTCGGGTATAACCTGTTTCTGATGAAGGCAATGGCTCCCAAAGAAATCACCCTGGTGGATATTTATCATTCCATCATCCCTTTCGTTCTCGTGATGGTCTTCGGTCTGTCCATCGTCATGGCATTTCCCGGTATTGCCTTATGGCTGCCGAATCTTGTCTATGGCCACTAACGATCTCAGTCATGTCTT
>CBFDBP010000183.1:0-7271 GCA_965603065.1 uncultured Gammaproteobacteria bacterium | reverse complement strand
GTAACGGTCAACAGGGTTAAGGCGCCCGCCTGATGGGTGACACCCAGCGCAACGGGTACGTGTAGCAGTAGTGTCGAGATTCCCAGTGCCACCTGAGCGATGACAACCAGTAACAGGACATGAATCCCGGTTTTCGCCATGGCTGGTAACGGCCTTCTCACCGCGTAAACCCAGAACCCGAGCACGGAAACCAGGGTCAGTGTAGCCAGCACACGGTGATCGAACTGAACAGTGGCAATGTTCTCAAACAGATTGCGCCATCCTGGTTGCAGTATCCAGCCGGCGGGTGGCAGCCACTGGTCGCCCATTTTGGGGAAGGTGTTGTAGGCGAAACCGGCTTTGAGGCCGGCAACAAAACCACCCGATACAATCGTTATTGCCACCAGTGCGAATAAAAACAGCGCGGCCTTTTTTAAACCGCTCTGAGCGCCGCCTGATTCTTGCTGCGGGAACAGCAAATCGAGTAATAGCCACAGCAGATAACCGTAAATTATCAGTGCCAGGCTCAGGTGAGCCGTGAGTCGGTATTGACTGACGTGCGGCTGATCGATCAGCCCGCTTTTGACCATGTACCACCCCAGCAGTCCCTGTAAACCGCCCAGTACAAAAGCAAATGCCAGCCGCGGGATGAGTCTCGGTGTCAACATGCGGCGAGCGAGAAAGTACAGGAACGGAAGCAGAAATAGCGTGCCTATCGAGCGTCCCAGCAGGCGGTGGGTAAATTCAAACCAGTAGATTGATTTGAAGCCGTCCAGATCCATACCGATATTGATTTTCTGATATTCCGGTGATTCCCGGTATTTGGAAAAAACAGCCTCCCACTCCTCCTGGTTGAGCGGCGGAACCACGCCGAATATAGGATCCCATTCGACCATGGATAAGCCCGAGCCGGTAAGGCGCGTGGCGCCACCCAGGATCACCATGGCGAAGATCATGGCACAGCACAGCATCAACCAGGCAGACACCTGCCTGCGGGCTGAATCCTCTAAATGTGTCGGATAGCGGGCCATATCGCGATTGTAGCGGATATGCTTGCGCTATGCTGCCGGCTGATACAACATGCTGGTTTAGTGGTTAGGGCGCTGGCGAGCCGGGGTGGTGGTGTAGAACACGCCGTAAATACATCTTTGTAGGCTCGACGGCAGCATCCCTCGGCAATTGCTCCTGCATCCCCTCCAGGGGGCCTGCTTTTGGTGCCCAAACTTCGCCCATCCGTGGGCTCGTGCTGCCGACGGTTCTACACCACCACCCCGACTCGCCAGCTCACTTACTTGGTACAGGTTGGCTTGATGTTACGTAAACTGTTGATACTGGTTTTTGTCACGGCGGTTTTCTGGTTCGCTGTCGATATGCTGTTAAATGAACAACGGCAATCGTCGCAACAGGGTGGCTCCTTGCAACTGGAGCTGGAACCCATTGTGCCACCCCCTGTGGAGCAGCAGCCAAATCGTGTCGCTGACATCAGTGTGCATACGCAGGAAGAACTGGAGATACTGTTCGCCCGTGTTGAGCAACTGCTTGATCGCCCGCGAACTGGCGATGAGACGGCGCTGGTTAACCTCGTGCTGCATGGTCCGGAAGTTGAGTTCTTCGCCATAAAGAATTACGAAAAATATAAAGCGATTGTCGACCACGCAGCCAAACTGGCTGCCCTCGGCGCGGTAAATATCAGTATCTGTCAGACGCAGATGCGTAATCTTGGTATAGCGACTGATGAAGTGCCGTCATTCTTGCGCCAGGTGCCGTTTGGACCCGATGAGGTCGAGCGTTTGATCGAAAGCGGGTTTGTATATATGTAGCTATAAACGGCCACTTCTCTGCAGTCTGTTATACAGGGGTTCAATGCCGGGTGCCTGTATGAACAGGGAGAACAACACAACGCCGTAGGCGATCGATTGTACGGTCCACCAGCCTTCCAGTTCGAGCGGCAGGGACAGTGCCAGTGCCAGTGTCACCGCCCCGCGCAGCCCACCCGCAGACATCATGATGCGATAGGCGTTCGTCACAGGCTGCTGGCCCGGCATGACCGAAGTCAGGCCGCCCGCGACCCACACGCCCATGCTGCGGGTGAGGATCGCTGCGCCGATACCCAGCAGCATGGCCAGCCAGCGCTCTTCAAACATCAGCAGCGTTATGGTGGCACCGGACAGCAGGAACAGGGAGCTGTTGGCGATCCAGCCAAGCTGCTTCCACCAGGCATTCACCTGCTGCAACTGGTCTGTCTTTAACCGGCTGAGCGTATGACTGAGCAGTAAGCCACAGCCCAGGCACGCCATAACACCGGACACCTGCAGCTGGGTTTCCGAAATCAGGTAACTGCCATAGGCTGCCAGCAGGCTGACAACGACGGCCCGATCGAGCCAGCGAATGAGCAGGCCGGCGACAAAAGCGAACAGAAGGCCAACAGCCAGTCCACCCAGTACAAGTCTCAGGAAAACCATGCCGGCGTCCAGTAGTTCGATCTGCGGGTCGCTTGTCATCGCAGCCGATAACAGCAGCGTGAACAAAACGACGGTGGTTGCATCGTTAAAGAGGCTTTCACCCTCCATGAGCGTGAGCAGGCGTTTGGGTACCGGCAGTCGCTTTGACAGTTCGCTGACGGCAACCGGGTCGGTGGCCGAGATCAGGGCGCCGCAGATCAGGGCGGAAATCCAGGGAAAACCCTGCGGGTGGCCGATACCAATAAACAGCAGGGCGGCGCTGAGCACGGTAGCCATCAGCAACAGCGGTAAGGCCAGCAACAGGATTGGAAACAGGTTGCGTAACAACAGGCGTGCGTCCATGTTGATGGCCGAGCCGAAAATGAGCGCTGGCAGAAATACAAAAAACACCAGGTCGTGGAAATGATGCCAGCGCAATCCGGTATCAATTCCCAGGCTGACGATCCATTGAGAACCCGCGAAGCCGCCGGCGACCAGTGCCGCACTCAGCGGAAGTCGAATCAGGCGTGCTGCCGGCTCCAGTAACAATGCGGCCAGCAGCATGGCCATAAATAAAAGCACAACTGAACTTAGCGGCATGGTGCAATCTGTCCGGGTCTCAATGAATAGACCGGAATAGTTGCAGCAGGTTCACACCAGTTTGGCGTGGCTGACTCGTCCGTAGCGGTCCAGCGTTAGACACAGGCGGCCCTGGCACGGTATGCGTGCAGCTACACGAGCGGAGCTTCCCAAGAGGATTTCCTCGAATTGCACAAAAGCTATGACGTGGCTGTCATTCTGCTCGATGATTTCGTAGTACAGGGAATTTTTGTCGATCCAGCCATTCTGAGAACGGAAGGCCGTCAGTTCACGGCAGGACAACAGATAGCGTTCAATGTTTTGCATGAGATGGTGCATGACGGTGTTTTATCGCAGTCACCCCGCCTGCTGTCAATAAGCTCCAACAGCGAAGCAGTGGCCGTTACCTTGTTGCCGGTGATCCGGTAAAAAGTATAGATGGCCTTGCCTGAGGTGCAAGGTGGTAAAACACATCGGCAGGCGTCAAAGTTCAGACACTTCGACGGTAAGCGGGGAAATGTTAAGCGATGAAAGAACGCGGGCGTCAGACAGCTGCTGCGCGCCCCCGTTCATGGTTTGCCGAGTGATGAAGGGATCAGGCGGTTTTTCTGTCGTTCATCATCTTTTCAATGATCGGAGCCAGGATGATTTCCATGGCAAAACCCATTTTTCCACCGGGCACGACGAAAGAGTTGCGCCGTGACATGAACGAGTTGTCCAGCATGGTCAACAGGTTCGGGAAATCGACATTCAGCTTGTCCGGGTCGCGGAAACGTATCACCACAAAACTTTCGTCTGGTGTCGGAATGTCGCGGGCGATAAAGGGGTTGGACGTATCGACCGTCGGCACACGCTGGAAATTGATATCGGTACGTGAGAACTGCGGTGTAATGTAGTGCACATAGTCATGCATACGGCGCAGGATGGTGTCGGTAACCGCTTCAGCAGAGTAACCGCGCTGGGCACAATCGCGGTGAATTTTCTGGATCCACTCCAGGTTGACGATGGGTACGACGCCGATCAGCAGATCGACATGTTGCGCGATATTGACACTATCGTCGACAGCGCCGCCGTGCAGGCCTTCGTAGAACAGTAAATCGGTGCCGGAGGCAACCGTTTCCCAGGGGGTGAATTCGCCGGGTTTCTGCCCGAAAGGCTCGGCTTCTTCTTTGCTGTGAAGGTAATAACGGCGTTCGCAGCCACCGGTCTCGCCATAGGTCTGGAAAGTTTCTGCGATTTTTTCGAAAAGATTGGCCTGCGGGCCAAAGTGGCTGAAATTGGAATCACCGGCCTGTTCCGCATTTTCCATGGCTTCCTTCATGGCCACGCGGTCGAAGCGGTGAAAGCTGTCGCCTTCGATGACCGCCGGGTTGAGTCCTTCGCGGAGGAAAATGTGTTCAAAAGCCACTTTTACCGTGGTGGTGCCCGCACCGGAAGAGCCGGTCACTGCAATCACTGGGTGTTTCCTGGACATGCCAATCTCCTAAAAACTAGAACCGAAAGCTTTTGCGCGCTGCCGGAGTATCGTCGGGCAGAGCGCAGGAAATTTTTGTTGCCGCGAAGTGAGAATATTAAAAAATCATACGGCTGCCGGCCTTCAGCCGGGACCGCGTATTGAACCATTTTTCCGCGTCAGGCGACACCTCTAATGTAACTATATATGGATAAAGGTTGTTTTGGGTGGAAACGCCGGCGCTGCGATGCCGGCATCCGATAACCCGGGCTGCATTAGAAAACCATGATGGAATCGGGTACAATACACGGCTCCTTTTCGCCGGCTCGTTGGTCCAGCTGGCGGTAACGACTTTCCAGATTGTAAATTCGCGGAGAACGACTATGGCTGACGTGCGTGGGTTACTCGCCGGTTTGCAAAAGATGTTTATGCCATTCACCGGATGGATTGGTGAACTGCGTCATACGAGTACTTTGCGGGCAGACGTTATAGCCGGCATCACCGTGGCCCTGGTGCTGGTTCCCCAGTCCATGGCTTACGCACAGCTTGCCGGCTTACCCGCTTATATCGGTCTCTACGCGTCGTTTATCCCGGTCATGATAGCAGCTTTCATGGGCTCTTCACGCCAGTTGGCAACCGGCCCGGTAGCGGTGGTTTCGCTGATGACGGCGGCGTCGCTTGCGCCGCTGGCGGGCGGCAACATGGAGCTCTACCTGGCGCTGGCTGCCGTGCTGGCCATTATGGTGGGTGTGTTCCAGATGTTGCTGGGTGTATTCCGGCTGGGCGTGCTGGTGGACTTCCTGTCGCACCCGGTGGTGGTTGGTTTTACCAACGGTGCCGCCATCATTATCGCCACTTCCCAGCTCAGCAAGCTGTTCGGCGTGAGCGTCGAAAAATCTGAACACCATTATGAAACCGTGTGGCGGGTCGTCGTAGCCGCCGGGCAGGATACCCACATGCTGACCCTGCTCATGGGGGTTTTCGCACTGGCGATCATGATCCTCATGAAGCGGTACACGCCGAAGCTTCCCAATGTCTTGACCGCGGTGGTGGTGACGACGGTCATTTCCTGGTTTTTTGGCTTCCAGGCCGCCGGCGGCAAGGTGGTCGGCGAGGTTCCCCAGGGTCTGCCCGGTGTTACGCTACCGGATTTCGATATGCCGCTGGTCCTCAAGATGGCGACAGCCGCAGTCACCATCGCCCTGATCGGTTTCATGGAAGCGATTGCCATCGCCAAGGCCATGGCCGCGCAGACCCGCCAGCGACTGGATACCAACCAGGAACTGTTCGGCCAGGGTCTGTCCAATATAACCTCGGGTCTGTTTGGTGCTTACCCGGTATCGGGTTCCTTCTCGCGTTCGGCGGTCAATATTGCCGCGGGTGCGAAAACCGGTTTTTCTTCCGTGGTGACCGGCGGCGTGGTGGCCATCACCCTGTTGTTCCTGACACCGCTGCTGTACCACCTGCCGCAGGCCACCCTGGCCGCGGTGATCATGATGGCGGTCGCCAACCTGGTCAAAATCGGACCCATAAAACACGCCATGAAAGTGCAGATGCACGACGGTGTGGTATCCATTATCACTTTTGCCTTGACGCTGATTCTGGCGCCGCACCTTGAAAAGGCCATCATGGTCGGTGTCATACTGTCGCTGGGGCTTTTCCTGTATCGCACCATGCGCCCGCGTTTCGCCGAACTGTCCCTGCACGCAGATGGCACCTTCCGCGACGCTAAAATTCACAAATTGCCCCGTTGCAAGCATATTTCGGTGTTGCGCTTCGACGGTTCGCTGTATTTCGCCAACGCCGGTTACTTTGAGGACCAGGTGCTGGAAAATGTCGCCAGCAAGCCGGATCTGAGGTATGTCATCCTGGATCTTGAGGGCGTTAACCAGGTCGATGCCACCGGCGAAGGGATTATCGGTGTCCTTCATGAACGCCTCGAAACAGCCGGCATCACCGTTCTGGTGGCTAGACCCAAGGGGCAGACCATGCAGATCTTCGAGCGCTCGGGCATGAAGCAGGAGCTTGGCGAAGATCATTTCTTCCGTACGCGCACCGCCGCCATCCGCTATGCGCGTGAACAGCTGGGTGATGAAGCGGTGGAAGATTCACCGCTGAATCCTGACCAGTCCATCAGGCAGGTGAGGGCGGCGACGGCCTGATCCTGATCAGGCGCGCCGATAGACCAGATCCCATACCGCGTGGCCAAGCCGTTGGCCGCGTTTTTCGAACTTGGTGACAGGGCGGTAATCAGGACGATCTGAATACCGCCCTTTTTCGCCACAGTTTATAAAATCCTGCGAAGCTTCCATGACCTCGAGCATGTGTTCGGCGTAGGGTTGCCAGTCGGTCGCCAGATGAAAGTGGCCGCCTGCTTTCAGTTTGCGCGCCACAAGCGCAACAAAAGCGGGCTGAACAATGCGACGTTTGTGGTGTTTTTTCTTTGGCCAGGGGTCCGGGAAAAACAGCAGGACGCGGTGTAGAAAGCCATCGGCAATGTTCTGCTCCAGTATCTCCACGGCGTCGTGGCAAAACACGCGAACATTGTCGAGACCCCGCTCTTCAAGTTTTCTCAACAGGTGGCCCACACCGGGACGGTGCACTTCGATACCGATAAAGTCCGAGTCTGGCTCGTTTGCCGCCATTTCTGTCAGACTGGCGCCATTGCCAAAGCCTATTTCGAGGGTAACGGGGGCGGAACGTCCGAAAAGCTCTGCCGGCTTGAGCTCGTTTTCAGTCGAAAGTCCATATTTGGGCCAGAGTGTCTCCAGCGCCCTCTGCTGCCCGGCTGTCAGTCGTCCTTCCCGGCGTACAAAGGA
>CBFDBP010000182.1:0-7272 GCA_965603065.1 uncultured Gammaproteobacteria bacterium | reverse complement strand
CCCTGCGACTCGATCAAGTCCCGGCAGCGTTCCGCCACGGCAAATGAGACGACCGGATCCTGGTCACCGTGATCCATTCGAATGACCAGACTGGAGTGATCGGCACACTTTTCCTGCGCCAGTAAATCCGCCAGTGGCAGATAGCCTGACAAGGCCAATACGCCGGCCAGCGCTGGCCGGTAACGTAACGCCGTATGCAGGGCAACGGCCGCGCCCTGCGAGAATCCTGCCAACAGAATTCTGTCGCTACGGATGCCCCGCTGCTGTTCGCGCCGGATCAAATCCAGAACTTGCTGGTGCGCCCGTCCGATGCCTTGCCTGTCCTCATCAGCATTGAAGCCAAGATCGTAGATATCGTACCAGGCCCGCATGACCATACCGCCATTGAGGGTGACCGGACGCCACGGGGCATGCGGCAGTATAAAACGTGCGCCCAGTTCATCGGCCAGCCCCCACTGTCGAACCAGCGGTTCAAAATCGTGTCCGTCGGCACCCAGACCGTGCAACCAGATCACCGCGCAGCCTGCCGGTCCTTCAGGCTCAATTTCCAACATCTCCAATCCCGTTTCTTCATTCATTCGAATATAGTAACTGCCCGGTTGGCTAACCGATACAGGACATAATTTGGGCTTTTCGCGCCACCTTCGTATACTCGCCCCAATCACGTGACCAGGAAACCGTTATGAAACCCTGTTGGGCACAATACCTCCTCTGGCTGATAATCGCCCTGGCAGGTGCCACGGCCATGCTGTCCGGCTGCGGACAGGACGGCAATCTCTATCACCCGGACAGAGAACAGCCAAAGGATCAGGACGAAAAGTAATGGATTTCTTTGACTATCAGAGTGGCCGCCTGTTTGCGGAACAGGTCGATTTACCGGAACTTGCAGCCACCTATGGCACACCGCTCTATGTGTACTCCCGCGCCACACTGGAACGGCACTGGAATGCCTTCGACCAGGCACTGGGCGAACACAGGCACCTGGTCTGTTATGCAGTCAAGGCCAATTCCAATGTCGCCGTGCTGGCGTTGCTGGCCAGGCTGGGCTCGGGCTTTGACATCGTCTCCGCCGGTGAACTGGCGCGTGTTTTACACGCCGGCGGCGACCCTTCCAAGGTGGTTTTTTCCGGTGTCGGAAAAACGCTCGTGGAAATGGAACAGGCACTTGAAGCGGGCATCCGCTGCTTCAATGTTGAGTCATCCGCGGAGTTGAAGCGCCTCAACGAGGTCGCCGCGACCCACGGGGTGCTAGCGCCCGTATCATTACGCGTAAACCCCGACGTGGATGCGAACACCCACCCGTACATTTCCACCGGTCTCAAGGAAAACAAATTCGGCATCCCGGTTGAATATGCCCTGGACGCCTATCAACAGGCCGCCGATGCCGGGCACCTCAGGATCGAAGGCGTGGATTGCCACATCGGTTCCCAACTCACAGAGATCTCGCCCTTTGTCGACGCCCTGGACCGGGTGCTGGAACTGGTGCAACACATTGAAGATCGAGGGATTGAGATTCATCACCTCGATCTGGGCGGCGGACTCGGTGTGCGCTACCAGAACGAGCATCCGCCGTCACCTCAACAGTACGTGCGGCCGCTGATGGCACGCCTGGCAAATACCAGCAAGGAAATACTCATTGAACCCGGACGTGCCATAGCTGCCAATGCCGGCATCCTGCTGACCGAGGTGCAGTACCTGAAGGAAAGTGAAGACAAGAACTTCGCCATCGTTGACGCCGCCATGAATGACCTGATCCGCCCTGCGCTGTACAGCGCCTGGCAGGACATTATTGCCGTCGCTCCTCGCCCACAGCCCGGCACATGCTATGACGTTGTCGGCCCGGTCTGCGAGACCGGTGATTTTCTGGGCAAGCAGCGGGAACTGTCTATCCGGCAGGGTGATCTGCTGGCGGTACGATCAGCCGGTGCCTATGGCTTCACCATGAGTTCCAACTACAACAGCCGGCCGCGTGCTGCCGAAATCCTGGTGGATGGCGAACAGGCACACCTGATTCGCCGGCGCGAGACCCTGGAAGAGCTGTTTTCTCAGGAATCTATTCCTGATTTTCAATGAGCAATCCGGGCCTCTCAAAAACCAAACCACAAAGGTCACTAAGGAACAATCAGTTGTGCTCTTGGTGTCCTTCGTGGTTAGAAATGCCGACTACTCCAGCAGCGCGCAGACGCTGTAACTTTGTGCACTGAATCACAATTCAAGGACATACCCAAAACGGCCGCTTAATTAAGATTCCAGATTAAGGGGTGAGTTATGTCTAAATGTACGAATTTTGCGAATGCCGTTTTGTTTGTTTCTGCCAGTGCCCTGCTCGGCGCCTGCGGCGGAGGTGGCGGCGGTGGCGGTAGCGACAGCGTCACCACCAGCAGTGCACCGGTGACCATCAGCGCCACCAATGCAGAAGAAGTTGCAGCGGCATCCTATAAAACGACAGCTGGTCTTGAAGGCGGCGGCAGCGGGGCCACAGGTTTTTTAACCGGTGCGGTCACACAAACTGCTTCCCCTGGCATCGACCTGGTCGATATCTTGATTTCACAGGTCAAAACGATACCGCAGCTCGCCTCGGCTAACCCAGCAACGTCGCTGACCGGTGTGGTTGTGTCAGAAACCATAGCCTGTACCAACAGCGGGTCGATGACCATAACGTTTGACGATGCTGACAATGACCAGCAGCTGTCAACTGGCGATTCGATGAGCTTCGCCGCCAACGATTGTACAGAACCCGGCATGATCATGAATGGCAGCGTGAGTATGAACAACGTCAGCGTGAGTGGAGACCCTCAGTCGGCCCCCCATAGCCTGCAACTCAGCATCCAGGCGAATAATTTCACCGTCACGGAAGGTGTGGAATCGATTGCGCTCAATGGCGGTATGACGATGGCTGAATCCACCAGTGACGGTCTGCTATTCACCCATTCCATTACCGGCAGCAGCATCCAGGTCACGGAGGGTGGCGTGGCCGCCGGCCTGAGCAACTTCAGTATTGAGGCTACGGAAGACACCCTGACTTATACGCTCGATTTGAATGCCACCGTCAGCAGCCCGGAAATCGGCGGCTCTGTCACCATCGTGACCGACACCGTCTTTCAGGCAGACAGCCTCGCTGCTTATCCGTCTTCCGGCCAGGCAACCATTACCGGTGCCAACAACAGCCGGGTAACACTGATTGCCATGGGCGCGGATAATGTCCGACTCGAAATCGACGAGGACGGAAACGGTACTGCAGAGACTTTCGTTGACACGACCTGGGGTGCCTTGTAGGGCATGAACCATAGCGCCACAGGGGCGCGCTACCCGCGTCCCTGTGGCCGGAACAATGTGTGAACGGATCCCTGCTGTCTTGCCCATGGAAGGTTTCATAAGTGACACCTCAACTCGCCGCTGCGGCTTTGTTGCTGACCCTGGTGTCGACAGTCGCGTTTTCTGCGGACCAATCTGATTTCGACGGCTTTTCCGGCAGCCTTGGCGTCGGCCTGATGAATTTCGACCTCAAGGAGTTCAACCGGCAGGATGACAAGCTGGTCCAGGAATCGGGCTGGTTACCTGGTATCGATGCCGCCGTCAGTGCAGAGATAAATCAGCTGCAGGCCCGCATTCGGGCCTCCTACTATAGCGGCGATGTCGACTATGACGGCCAGACCCAGTCCGGCGCCGCTATCGACAGCTCAAGCGACCAGAAAGTCTGGGACATCTCGGCACGGGCTGCTTACCGACTTCCATTTTCATTAACACCGATGGCCTTGCTGTATGCCGGTGGCGGTTATCGCCACTGGCAGCGTGATATTCAATCTGTGGGATCGATTTCCGGACTCGACGAAACCTATCACTGGTGGAGTGCCCAGACCGGCCTGAATCTGGAGTGGCGGCGTGGCGCCAATCGCTGGATCCTGGACGGACGGCTGACACGAACACTCAACCCCCAGGTGGATGTAGATTTTCACCGTACCTTTGATTCGGCAAGCCTCGACCTGGGTGAGCGCTGGGGCTGGATAACGGAGTTGGCCTGGAGGCACAAACTATCTCCCCGACTGAGCGCCGGGCTCAAGGCCTTTTACGAAAGCTGGGATCTTGGCAAAAGCGGGCTCGAAACCCTGACCATCAACGGCGCTCCGGCAGGCAGTGTCTTTCAACCGCGAATTGAAAACAGAAACTATGGCTTTTTCGTCGATCTCAGGCATCATTGGTAGCCATGCAGCGTATTCCCGAAGCCGAACTGATGGACGAACCCGAGCAGGCGCTGGCCTACGCGAGGGCTGATTTCAGCGAGCCGCACAATCACTTTGTCGCGCTGTTCCGCGAGCGCTTCGCTGACGCACGACCCGGCGACAGGGTACTGGATCTCGGCTGTGGGCCCGGCGACATCTGCCGGCGCTTTGCCAGGGCATTTCCGGAATGCCACATCCATGCTGTCGACGCCTCCGAATCCATGCTGGCCCTGGCTCGTGCAGAAACCGAGGCACAGTCGCTGGACGGGTGTATCGAATATTTTCCTGCCTATCTGCCGAATGCACAACTACCCCTGCAATCGTACGACATCCTGATTTCCAACAGCCTGCTCCATCACCTCAATGATCCTGCCACGCTGTGGAGGAGTCTTGTTGAATACGGCCAGCCGGGTTCGCTTGTTTTTGTCATGGACCTGCTGCGGCCGGACAGCCGCGCACAAGCCGAACAGCTGTTAAAAACTTATGCCGCCAATGAAGCAGAGGTTTTGCAAAAGGATTTCTTTAATTCACTGCTGGCCGCCTACCGCCCCGATGAAGTGATGCTGCAGCTGAGACAACAGGGCATCGACCAGCTTGAGATTGAAGTGGTCAGCGACCGGCATTTTATCGTTTTCGGTCGTCTGTAGGAGCGGTCCCCTGACTGCGATGTTTAATCCCTATCGTAATCGCGGTCAGGGGACCGCTCCTACAGCTGCCGCAACTTCCACGTCGGCTGTTTGAGGTCATCGACCAGGCCGTGCGCCAGCAACCATTGATACGCATCCATCGCGTCGCGTTCAAACCAGGAACGTGTCGAGCCCAGACGGAAACTGTATCCCCAGGCATCCATATCCTGCATCATCCGCTCACGCCCAACCCCAGGCAGGTGTCCAGCCAGCAGAATCTGCAAATAGCACACCGCGTTTTCCTCGTCGTAGTCACCACCGGCGTCGGTATGCAGGCCATCGCGCCGGTCCGGCGTCATACACACGTAATGGCAGGCCTCATGAAGCATGGAATGGACAGGCGTATCAGCACGTACCAGCAGTCTGTTGGTAACCAGACCTGCTTCCGAGTCTCCCCAGAAGCTGCCTGGTATTGCGGCATTGTTCTCGACTTGCTCGCAGACCAGTCCATAAGGTGTCAGCAAGCTGGCGATTTCCTCCAGGCCAAGCTGCGGCAAGCGCAAGACCTCTGCTGATTGCGTTGCCGGTTCGGCAGTCGCGTATACTTGATTTTCCATGCAGGGGATTCTGGTATGCTTTGCCCGCGACTGCAAATCTGTGGCGCCTTGCACTGACCTCGTGGGGAAGCTCTGAATGGGTCAGTACCAGTGGCGGGCTACACTCGGCTTGAAGACACATTCTATTGCCCGTACCCTGACGCCATGGAACTGTCTTTCAGCAAAATGCACGGCCTGGGCAATGACTTTGTTGTGATCGATGCGATCAATCAGCACGTTAAACTGTCCGCTCCGCAGATTCGCCATATTGCCGATCGGCGACATGGTGTCGGATGTGACCAGTTGCTGCTGGTCGAAGCACCTGAACAGCCTGACACCGAATTTCGCTACCGCATATTCAACGCCGATGGTCGCGAGGTGGAACAATGCGGCAACGGAGCCCGCTGCTTTGCCCGCTTCGTTCGCCAAAAAGGCTTGACAGAAGCGAGTCGGATTCCAGTACAAACCAAAGCTGGGCGTATAGAGCTGATCATTCAGGACGATGGCCAGGTTAGCGTCGATATGGGCACCCCTCACCTGGAGCCGCAGGACATTCCGTTTCAGGCGATGGTTCGTGCACAGCGTTATGCCTTGTCGGTTAAAGGCGAAACGGTGGAGATCGGTGCCGTTTCGATGGGCAACCCGCATGCGGTGCTGGAAGTACCAAACGTTGATTCAGCACCAGTCGCGAAACTGGGTTCCCAGATCGAAGCGCACCCGCGTTTTGCGAACCAGGTGAACGTTGGCTTCATGGAAATCGTGAACCGCTCACGCATTCGACTGCGGGTTTTCGAACGTGGTGTCGGCGAAACCCTGGCTTGTGGCTCGGGGGCCTGTGCTGCCGTTGTGATAGGCCGGATTCAGGGCACACTGGACGAAACCGTGACCGTCGAGCTGCGCGGAGGTGATCTTGTGGTAAGCTGGGCGGGGGAGCATCAAGCGGTACTGATGACGGGACCCGCCACATTTGTTTTTGAGGGCAAAATTGACCTATGACAACTCAAGCCAACGCCGAAAGCAGATTAGATGAACCTGACACCGAGCAGGTGGCCGGCTTTCTCGGCAACCATCCGAACTTCTTTGATAGCCATCCCGAGCTGCTGACAGAGCTCCGCCTCTCGCATTCGACTGGGAAAGCCGTATCGTTGATCGAAAAGCAGGTTCAGGTGCTGCGTGATCAAAATCAGGATCTCAAAAACAAACTGCTGGAACTGGTCGATGTGGCGCAGGACAACGACCGTCTGAACGAGCGCATGCACCAGATGACTCTCGATCTGCTCAAAGCCGACTCGCTGGTCGAATTGCTGGACGCCCTGAGAGACCATTTGCGCAACGAATTCAAAGCCGATGCCATTGCACTCCACCTGCCGGGACTTGATGAAACCCAGCAGAGTGAAACCGGTGCAAAGAATCTGGTTATCGACGAAGCACTGAAGGTACGGTTTCCGACAGCATGCGCCGAGGGAAAACCGCAATGTGGTCGTCTCAAACAGGATCAACTGGATATTATATTCAAGGATCAGGCAGCTGCCATCGAATCAACAGCCGTTGTCCCACTGGGTGAATGCGCACACAGCGGTTTGCTCGCCATTGGCAGCCGGGAGATCAACCGCTTTAATCCCTGTATGGGTACGCTCTTTCTCAGCCACCTCGGCGAACTGTTGACATGTCTGGTGGAAAATCACAACAGTGCAAACACATGACCACATCAGTCTAGTCGACACCACTGTTCGGAACCCGCTGTCCCCCAGGGGACCTTCTTCTCCAGAGGACCCTCTCCTCCAGAGGACCCTCTCTCGCCTGACGGCGATTCACCTTGTCTTGCTGCGC
>CBFDBP010000181.1:0-7276 GCA_965603065.1 uncultured Gammaproteobacteria bacterium | reverse complement strand
GGTGACGTATGGAAAGAATAAAACAGGTGATTCTTATTCGTAAGGACTTGAAAATGCGACGAGGCAAAGAGATTGCCCAGGGATCGCATGCTTCCATGGAGTTCCTGGCCAGTCAGATTCGACAGCGCTTGAATGAAAACGCAAACATCAGTATCGACCTGAACGCTGATGAAACAGCATGGCTTTCAAAAGGTATGGCCAAGGTGTGTCTGCAAGTCAACTCGGAACAGGATCTGCTCGATTACCATGAAAGCGCCCTGCGCCACGGCCTCAAGAGCTTCCTGATAACTGACAGCGGACGAACGGAGTTCGCGGGAACGCCAACGCTGACTGCCTGCGCAATCGGCCCTGCCGGCGCCAGCCGGATTGACGCGGTCACGGGGGAATTAACCCTTTATTAACACTACATTTTCGACTGCTGATAATTCTGCAGGCCGACTTTTTCTATCAGTTCCAGCTGGGTTTCCAGCCAGTCTATGTGTTCTTCTTCAGCGGCGAGGATATCCTCGAAAAGTTCGCGTGAGACATAGTCCCTGGCCTGCTCGCAATATTCGATGGCCTCGCGCAGCAGGGGTACGGCTTCAAGTTCAACGGCGAGGTCACAGCGCATGATTTCCTCGGTATTTTCACCCACCTTGAGCTTGCCAAGATCCTGCAGATTCGGCAGGCCCTGCAGAAACAGGATGCGTTTTATCAAGGCATCCGCATGCTTCATTTCATCGATGGATTCTTCGTACTCTTTTTTGTTGAGCTCATTCAAGCCCCAGTTTTCGAACATGCGGGCGTGAAGAAAATACTGATTTATGGCGACCAATTCGTTTTTTAACGCTTTGTTGAGGTACGTAATAACCTTACTATCGCCTTTCATGCAAAGACTCCCGCTCAGCTGAATTTAAACACTATTAACAACGCAACGTGCTATGACTATAGCGCGACCCGAACAGAGGTCAAGCATGGAAAGCAATGTATTGATCGCAGTCAGGATGACTGTGACGCGTCTTTCTGCGCCTTGCACTCCAGCGCCTCGTTGAGGACGCCTCGCGCACAGCGGGCACATTTTCCGCACTGGCTGGCAACACCAAGTTGCTGCTTTAAATCCTGAATGCTGCTAACCCCTGCGCTGGCAGCAGCCCGAATCTGACCACAAGTGATTTTCTGACAGATGCAAATGTACATACAACCTCCAACTGACGACATGAATGGTAATGCGAATCACTCGTATTGTCAACAATAATCCAGCACCCACCTGAATCAGGAAATCATCAGCGTTACGTCATGCCTGTCTCCCCTGAATTTCGCCTGGACCTCAGCTCAAACCGACGCACCTGCAGTTTCTGCCAGCTATCGGGCAGCACTATGGAGAATCAGCATCGGTAAGCACTTGTCCCCTCGCGAAGACGACGACATCGTTGGCCGGAATGACAATGTGCATCGACGCAGGAAATCGGACATGGATCTGTCGTCACCAGTTGCGGACTGACGCGGCTGCTTTCGAACCTGTTCAACTGGCAATGACCGTCGTTTCTTATAATTGTCTGTTTTAGTATGATAAAGACACGCGTTGTAAAACTCCCGATAGGATCGTGATGGATGATGAAGTAGGCAACAGCCGAAACGGCCAGAAAAACAATGACGAGAATGACGGGCTCTTCATACTGCTAATCAGTATTCACGGCTTGATCCGGGGCGAGAACCTGGAGCTTGGCCGGGATGCCGACACCGGCGGCCAGACCAAGTATGTACTGGAAGTCACCCGTGCCCTGGCACAGCAGCCAGAGGTCGCGCAAGTGGCGCTCCTGACAAGACGGATCGAGGATGCGCAAATCGATGATGACTATGCGCAGGCAGTTGAAGAACTGGGCAACGGTGCGCGGATCGTTCGGCTCGACGCCGGCCCGGCAGACTACCTGCCCAAGGAAGCACTCTGGGATCATCTGGATACCTTTACCGACAATGCGCTGACTTACCTTCGCTCCATCGGCGAACTCCCTGACCTTGTTCACAGCCATTATGCGGACGGCGGCTATGTCGGCAGCCGCCTGTCGCACCAGCTTGGCGTCCCCCTGATTCACACCGGTCATTCGCTCGGCCGGGTCAAACGCCGACGCCTGCTGGCAGCCGGTCTTGATTCCACGACTATCGAACAGCGTTACAGCATGTCCCGCCGCATCGAAGCCGAAGAACAGACACTGGCCAGTGCCGAACGGGTTATCACCAGCACCTACCAGGAAATCGAGCAGCAGTACGAGCTCTATGACCATTACCAACCGGACCAGATGCGCGTAATCCCGCCGGGCACTGATCTGCTCCACTTCCATCCGCCTCAGGGCGATGAGTGGCAGAACCCTATTGCGGAGGAAATCTGCCGTTTCCTCCGCGACCCTCAAAAACCTATCATCCTGGCATTGTCGCGCCCTGACACACGCAAGAACATCGGCGCGCTGGTCAGCGCTTTTGGAGAATCCGAGGAGCTGCAGACTGCAGCCAACCTGCTGGTCGTGGCTGGCAACCGGGATGACATTTCAGAGCTGGACGAGGGGGCGCAGGAAGTTTTGACCGACCTGCTGCTGCTCATCGACCGTTACGACCTGTATGGTAAAGTGGCCTACCCGAAACATCATGGGTCAGAGGATGTACCGCTGATGTATCGCCTTGCAGCGGCTTCCGGAGGCGTATTTGTCAACCCGGCGTTGACAGAACCTTTCGGCTTGACACTGATTGAAGCCGCCGCCAGCGGACTGCCTATCGTGGCAACGGAAGACGGTGGCCCACGCGATATCATTTCCAATTGCGAAAACGGGCTGCTCGTCGACCCCCTGGATACGTCGGCAATCGCTGACGCTCTGCTGCAGGTACTGTCTGACTGGGAAGGCTGGCAACAAAAATCGGCCAACGGCCTGCAGGGCGTACGCGAACATTACTCATGGCAAGCCCACGTTGTTCGCTACCTGGAAGTGGTTCGCCCCATCATCGATAAAACCGAGGCACTGGTTCGCCAACCTCCCCGCACACGCCGCGCGATGTTGTACCACGACAGGGCTATTTTCACCGACCTCGATCAGAACCTGCTCGGCGACCCGAAATCCCTCTCGGTACTCGTCAAAGTCCTGCGCGAAAACCGCAAATGTGCCACCTTTGGTATTGCCACCGGCCGGCGTCTGGAATCGGCGCTGAAAGCGATGAAACAGTACGGCATTCCCGAACCCGATGTGCTGATTACCAGCGGTGGCACTGAAATCCATTACGCACCCAAGCTGACGCAGGACAGGGGCTGGCGCCGGCATATCGAGTACCACTGGACACCCAACGCTGTACGCCGCGTGCTGGACCCACTGCCGGGGATTGAACTGCAGCCCAGAACGGAACAGAGCCGCTTCAAGATCAGCTATTATATTGACCCTCGGAAAGCACCCGGTCTGGATGAAATCAACAAGCTGCTTCATCAGGAAGAACAGTCTGTCAATGTCAATCTCGCTTTCGGCCAGTTTCTGGACATATTGCCGATCAGGGCGTCGAAGGGCTTCGCGCTTCGCTACTTCGCAAACCGTTGGGACATTCCCCTCGAGCACGTGCTGGCCGCGGGCGGTTCGGGAGCCGATGAGGACATGATGCGCGGCAATACCCTGGCCGCCGTCGTCGCCAACCGCCACGACGAAGAGCTGTCGCAGCTGGTCGACATGGATCGCATCTACTTCGCCGAACAATCGTACGCCGGAGGCATACTCGAGGCTCTGGACCATTACGACTTCTTCAATAACTGCACGGTACCAAGCGCTGATGGGCCCGAATGAATCAACACAAACTCCTGTTATGTACTGATCTCGACCGCACCCTGCTGCCGAACGGGGCGCAGTCCGAATCTCCCCAGGCAAGGCGGTATTTCTCCCGACTGGCCGAACGTCCGGACGTGTCGCTGGTGTATGTCACCGGGCGCCACATTCTGCTCGTGCAGCAAGCGATCAAATGCTACTGCCTGCCCCAACCCGACATGGTAATCAGCGACGTAGGCACCAAAATCTATGATCTGCGTGCCGGAGACTGGACGATATGGCGGGACTGGGAAAAGGAAATCACGCCTGACTGGGCAGGACAGACCCACGCCGACTTGCGCGAGCTGTTTCACAACCTCACACCACTGAACCTGCAGGAACGCGAAAAGCAGAACACGCATAAAGTGAGCTATTATGTCTCCCTGTACGAAGACAAAGAAAAACTGATCGGGGAAATGGAGGACCGCCTGAGGCAACGCGGCGTCAATGCCAGCCTTATCTGGAGCGTCGATGAACCCGCTGCAGTCGGGCTGCTTGATGTTCTGCCGCGTGGCGCCACCAAGCTACATGCCATCGAATTTCTGCGTGAGCGACTGGGCTATGCGCTAAAGGACACCGTGTTTGCCGGCGATTCAGGAAACGACCTGCCAGTGCTCACCAGCAGAATACCGGCGGTGCTGGTTCTGAATGCGACAGAAACGGTTCGTGAAGCAGCCAGGGCGGATGCAGAACGATCAGATAATCTCGACGCTATCTATTTTGCCAAGGGTGGTTTTCTGGGCATGAACGGCAACTACAGCGCCGGCATCCTGGAGGGCTTAGCCCACTACCGGCCCGAAGTAGAATCCTGGCTTATGGAATCAGGGGATGCTGCAAATGCAGATTAATGTCATAAACCAAACCGTTATCTTCGCCATTGAAAGCCGGGAACTACCCGCCCCATGAACGGACGAATTCATCCTCTGCGGGCCGCCGAGGCCTATGCCAGCAGTCACCGAAACGAACTGCTGAACTTTCTGCATCAGTTGAGGGCTCTGAACCAACGGTTCCTGTTACGCAGCAGTATCCAGGACACCTTTGCACAGGTCTGCAGCGAAGACGAAACCGCTACGCTGTGCACAAGCCCCATAGCCACAGTGGTCGACTGGTGCCAGGAAGCGGCGATGGACGACGCCTGGATCTGTTTTGCCTTGCGCCTGCGCGTAGCGCGCTGGATGTATGTCCGCATTCATCCTGAAACACTGGACATGGAGACCATCGGCGTGTCCGAATTTCTGGCATTCAAGGAAAGGCTTGCCATCGGTGGTCCCGACAATCAATGGATGCTGGAAGTGGACCTGGAACCCTTCTCGCGCGAGTTCTATAAGCTGCATGAATCCGAATCAATCGGTCGTGGGGTCGAATTCCTCAATCGTCGCCTGTCAAGCCAGCTGTTCCAGGATCTCGGCAAAGGTGACCAGCAACTGCTGGACTTTCTGCGTGTGCATAAATACCGCAGTCAGCAGTTGATGCTCAATAACGATGTGGAAAGCGTCTCCGACCTGCGCAAGGCCTTGCGCCAGGCTGAGACACTGCTGCGCAAACTGGACCAGGATACACCCTGGGATAGCGTTGCCCATGATCTTCGCTCAACCGGATTCGAGCCCGGCTGGGGGGACAAGGCTGGACGCATCCGGGAATCCATGCGACTGCTGCTGGATATCCTGGAAGCGCCCTCCCCGGCGGCGCTGGAACTGTTCCTCGGACGGGTACCGATGATATTTTCCCTGGCGATCCTCTCACCGCACGGGTATTTCGGCCAGTCCAATGTCCTCGGGCGTCCTGATACCGGTGGCCAGGTCGTCTATATCCTCGATCAGGTGCGCGCGCTGGAACGCGAAATGCGGCGGCGCCTGCACGAACAGGGCATTAACATCGAACCGCAGATCGTGGTCCTCACCCGACTGATTCCGGAGGCTGAAGGTACCACCTGCGACCAGCGCATCGAGGCGATTTCCGGCACCAATAACGCACGCATCCTGCGCGTGCCTTTCCGCAACGCCAGCGGTGAAGTGATCCCGCACTGGATTTCGCGCTTCGAGATCTGGCCGTACCTCGAGCGCTACGCGGCCGAAGCGGAACGGGAATTGATCGCTGAATTGAGCGGCCAACCCGACCTGATTATCGGCAATTACTCCGACGGCAACCTGGTTGCCTCGCTGATCTCGCAACGCCTCGGCACCACCCAGTGCAATATTGCCCACGCCCTGGAGAAAACCAAATACCTCTACTCTGATCTGTTCTGGCATGACAATGACGAGCACTACCATTTTTCCTGTCAGTTCACCGCTGACCTGATCGCCATGAACGCAGCGGATTTCATTATCACCAGCACCTACCAGGAGATTGCCGGTACCGATGATACGCTGGGGCAATATGAAAGCCACACGGCATTCACCATGCCGGGCCTGTACCGCGTGGTGGACGGCATCGATGTCTACGACCCTAAATTCAACATCGTTTCACCGGGTGCCGACGCCGACGTGTACTTCCCTTACAGTGACAGCGAAAGACGCCTGACCCACCTTGAGACCACTATCGAACAACTGATATTCGGTCAGCAGACAGCGGAGAACATCCGCGGTGTCTTTGGCGATACAGACAAACCGCTGCTGTTCACCATGGCGCGTATGGATCACATCAAGAACATCACCGGGCTTGTCGAATGGTATGGCAGTTCGGCTGAATTACGTGATCGGACTAACCTGCTGGTGATATCCGGACACATAGATCCGGCACGCTCAAGCGACACGGAAGAACGTGGCCAAATCGAAAATATGCATGAACTCATGACGCGCCATGGCCTCGATGACCAGGTGCGCTGGCTGGGTCTGCATCTGGAAAAACAGCTCGCCGGCGAAATCTACCGCTTCGTGGCCGATCATCACGGAGCATTTGTCCAACCCGCGCTGTTTGAAGCCTTTGGTCTGACGGTGATTGAAGCCATGAGTTCGGGTTTGCCGACCTTCGCCACCTGTTTCGGTGGTCCGCTGGAAATTATCGAAGACGGTGTCTCAGGCTTTCATATCGATCCCAACCACGGCGACCAGGCGGCCGCCAACATGGCGGAATTCTTCCAGCGTTGCAGACAGCAGGACGACTATTGGAAAAGCATCTCCGATGCTGGACTGCAACGTGTTGCAGAGCGCTATACCTGGGACCGTTACGCCGAAAAGATGATGACCCTGTCCCGCATCTATGGCTTCTGGAAATACGTGAGCAACCTGGAACGCGCGGAAACCCAGCGCTACCTGCAGATGTTCTACAGCCTGCAGTTCCGGCCGCTCGCGCAACAGCTGGAACAGTGACAGCCACTAGCTGACATCTCTCTCGCCACAATCGGAGCCAGCCACCTTGCCAAAAAACGGGCCGTAGCCTGACCGTACCCACTGCTCCCAGGCGGGACAATCGGTCGCCTGTGAGTTAGCATGCTTTCCACTCAACAGGCGGTCTTTGCAAGTGAATAA
>CBFDBP010000180.1:0-7336 GCA_965603065.1 uncultured Gammaproteobacteria bacterium | reverse complement strand
GAGAGGGTGCCCTGGGGTACAGCGTGTCCCGAAAGCTGATACCGCCTAACTTGCGCACCTGTTAGTCATCAGTCTGTCAGCGAAATATACCACGCCGGTACAGGTTCCAGAAAAGTCCCCAGATAAAAATCAGCGGGTAACGACGCACTTTTTCCGGGATATCAATGTGGACGCCGGAGTGACGCTCCAGCTTCCAGGCGATATAGTCCAGCCCGCCGTCGAAGGTAAACAGCGCCTTTATCAATCGTGCCAGCGACAGGAGTTTGCCCTGCACGGCGCGCATTTTCCAACCGATCCGGCTGCTAAAGCGTCGAACTGAAGAAATCTCAGTCCGGTAGTCCTGTGTCCGAGGGGCTCCGGAAATTGCACAGGGAACATTCAACAGCGGAGCGGCGAGACGGGTAACCTGCTGGTAATAGGCTTTGTTGGCTTCGGTTAATTCACGCGCGCGTGCAGTTGATTCCACCCTCAGTTCTGCACCGTAGCTCAGTCGCAGTCCATTGCTCCACAGTGACTGAATACTGCCCTGTGGTGGTAGAGCGGGTAGCACACGGTTCAGAAAAGTCACCACTGATTGTGCCAGGTTGTTTTCGATAATGTCCCGGGTGGTGTCGTCACGGCACCAGGCAACAGCCGTCGGCTGGCTGAAACGTCCCCACAGGTAGGAATGGAACCAGCGTTGTGAGGTCCCCTTGTTCAGGTCGGCAAGCGAGACTATGGCGTACTTGCTGCGCACTGTTTGCCCGTTGTGGGCAAATTCTGCATAAAACACGTTCGGCGGTAACAGCCAGTTCCACAAGGCCTTGACCAGGCCGGAGTTGGCGCAACGGTAATGATCGACGATCAGGTACAGATCGACGAGGCCGTCGTAGGGGTCGCCGCTACGCAGACAGGAACCATAAAACAGCACAGCGGTGACGCAATCACCGTGCCTGTCTTTCAGGGATGCAACCAGTTGAGCCAGGGCCGGGTGCTGCGGTGAAGGGGTAAGATCACCAATGGCTCTACCCAGTTGTTTATGTGTCGCTGCCGTTTTCATCGTGTTAACAGGCCCTAACGACCTATGCGTATAAATTCGATATCGCCGCCATTGCTGACGGTGACAGGGCCGTGTTCCGTACTGGCGTGATAAATTTCGCCATCGAGGGTAAAGGCCCCGTCTATCCACAGGCGGATCTCCCGTGCATTATGACTGAAGTACCCGTTTTCCTGGCCTGCATGTCGGTTGGGTCTGCCGCGCAGCACAGAAGGAAAGGCGCGAAACACTTTGCGTGTAGGTTGTTGCATCCAGGTGCAATGCAGCGGGGCATTTTCAACGCCCCAATAGGGGCGTAATCCCAGGAACAATCGTTCCAGTGAACTGATGAGAAGCAGCACCACTTGCCGGGTTTGGGTATCTGTGGCCGAATCGAATTCGATGCGGATCGGGGTCGGGTCGGAAAAATAGGGTTCTTTACGGGCAATACCCCAGATCGTGCGTATTGTGACAACGCCCGGGCCGAGTTCATCGATGATACCCATGCTGTGAACAGTGTTGTGGCAGTATTCAATACCGCCAATGATGGTCCCCGTACCAAAAAACATGCCGCAGGCAATTTTTCCGTCCACAGAGCCTTCGGCACGAAGAATGGGGCGGGTCAGGCGTTCGACATCGTCCGAACCCTGCTCGGCCCAGTTGGTCATGCGGCGCACAGCTCCAGTCAACTTGCCCCGCAGACCGACGTCGCCGACATTCATGTTGGTGGTTCCACCTGGCAGAAGGATAACCGAAGGCAATCCGGCAAAAGGGCGTTGCTCGAGAAGTTCGCTGAATACCTGTGCTGTCGTCCCGTCTCCACCGTTGACAGCCAGTACGTCCACGCCCCGTTGCGCGAAACCACGAAGTGCGAGCGGTATTTCATCGGCGCTTTGCGTGATGTGATGGTGGATATTCGGGTGATTTGCGACAATGCCCTGTACGGCCGCAAGTTGTGAGCGGTTGCGACGGCTGTGTGGATTACTGATCAGGCCGATGGTGGGGCGACTGTTTGCGGGGTGGTTGGTATTCAACGGACTGGCGCAAGCTTATTAATTGGGTTCGCCCGGCATCCTAAATCAATGTGGATAAATCAACAAATTTGCGTGAGAATAATTTGCCTGAGATGAAGGCTCCCGAACATGCCGGGCTGTATTTTGCGCAGCTTTCGGACCCGCATCTGACATCGCTGCAGGGGGTGCGTTGGCGGCAGTTGATGAACAAGCGAGTGCTGGGTTACCTGTCCTGGCACCGCAAGCGGCGCGCGGAACACCGCAGCGAAGTGCTTGATGCATTGCTGTGTGACCTGAGACAGACACGGCCGGAACATATCGTCATTACCGGGGATTTAACGCATATCGGCCTGCCGGACGAATTCCGGCAGGCGCGCCTGTGGCTGGATCGTCTGGGTGCCGCGGATCGAGTGACCGTGGTTCCGGGTAATCACGATGCTTACGTACGGTCGCCCTGGACCAGTACGTTTTCACTGTGGCAGCCCTATATGCAATCCGATCCTGAGGTTGCGGAATTTTCGGATACGGGCAATGAACAGTTGTTTCCGAGTTTGCGCATCCGCAACGGGGTCGCACTGATCGGTTTGTCGAGCGCCAGTGCCTCAGCGCCCTTTCTGGCAACCGGTTCGCTGGGGCCGCAACAGAGACAGCGTTTATCGATGTTATTGAGACAATCGGCTGAACAGGGTTTGTTTCGCATTGTATTGTTGCATCATCCACCGCGCGTGGAAGATGAGAAATGGCGCAAACGACTGACCGATGGCAAGGCGCTTTGCGCTATTCTGGAACGTGAGGGCGCGGAACTGGTTTTACACGGTCACAGCCATCGCAATGTCGAGGCCGGAATCCCGCATGGTCAAGGCAACATACCCGTGTTCGGTATTCCTTCAGCGTCGGCGATCGGCCGCCAGGCCGGGCGGTGCGCTCAATATTACCTGTACAGGATCAGGCGCGAAGACGACCATTGGTCAGTTCGGGTCAGCGTACGGGGTTATCAACCTGACCAGGACAGGTTTTCCCTGCAGCACGAGCATCATTTGTCGATGCCGGTGATTTCTTCCACCAGCCTCTGATCAGCAATGGAATCGACGTCTATGGCAGCTTCCGGGAACGGCAGGTGAACCGGCTTGATACAGACCTTCAGGCGCTCCGAGAGTTCAGCCAATGCTTTATCCAGCGTCATGCGGCCGAGCAGGTAACGCAACACCGACCACCACCCCAGTTGACTGACAACCCGTAAGGGATTCTTGCGCTGTTGTTCGACCTTGCGCCATGCTGCCGCCACGCGGTGGGATTGCGGAGTCAGGAAAGCAAAAAGATTGCAACCACAGTAACCGCCGTCCCTGAGTCGCATGATGGTCTTTTTTACGTTCGGAAATTTTTTCGTTATCGCGGAGAAGCTTATGACACCAACGGCGACATCGGCCTCGGTCTGCAGGGCGTTGGCAAGAAAGTAGTCGACAATTTCGGCGGTCAGCAGCGGATGGTCTGCCGTAGTGACTAACACCGGGCTGTGTTGTGGCAAGCTTTGCATGGCCTGATAGGCGCTGCTGCTGGGACTGTTCTGTGGTGCCAGCCAGCTGAGTTGCCGCGTGTTAACGGCATTTTCGAGAAATGCATTGCTTGCCAGTTGTTCGCGTGCCGGTCCGGAAAGCAGGATGTTCTCAACATGTTCGCTGTCCCGAAGTGCCGAGACAACACGCTGCAGCATGGGTACCCCATCGACTTCCACCAGGGCCTTGCAGCAGGCGTTGGATGCCTGTACCAGTGGGTCATGCGGATTCCTGTCGGCGGCCAGGATAACAGCGGTAAATTGAGTCGGCGTGAATTCAGAGGTTCTTTTCATACAGTCGATAGGTTTTGTAGGCCACGCCACTCAACGCTTCAATGATGCTGCGCATACCGGCGTTATCCTCGAGTATCCAGGACATTTCCATCTCCTTGATGCCGCGGCGGATCACCGGCTGCTTGGCGGCATCTGTCACCATGAAGGCCAGAGTCGGGCCCAGACGGCTGCGCTGGTATTTTCGGATGACACCCATGAGCGGGATTCGGGCCGATTTTGGATACCTCACTTTCAAACGCCAGAGCAGTTTTAACCAACCGAAGGGAAACAGGCGGCCATTCAGGTCATCGATGATTTCGTTGATATTCGGCAGCACGATGAGCATGGCGGCGGGTTCACCGTCGACCTCTGCAATCTGAACGAAGTCGTCGTCAAGCAGCAGGGTCATGAGTTTTCCGACTTCGTTGAACTCAGCCTCGGTGAAAGGGACAAATCCCCAGTTTTCCGACCAGGCATCGTTGAAAATATCGCGTAGAATTTTCAATTCGTTGTTCAGGTCCTTGCGATTCAGGTGGCGAATCCGCACCCGGTTCGCGGCCCTTTCAGCCAGCATTGCCATTGCTTTGGGTGTCTCGTAATCAGGCGGGCAGTGATAGGCGATCAAATCCTTGGCTTTCCTGTAGCCCCGGGCTTCGACCTGTTGCCCGTAAAAAGGGCGGCCATGCCCCATCATGATGCGTGGCGGGGTGTCAAAGCCGTCGATCAGCAGCCCGCACTCTTCGTTGATGGAAAGGCTGAACGGCCCGGTGACGCGTTGCATGCCTTCGGCTTTGAGCCAGTTTTCGGCGGCCTGAAACAGGGCTTTGAATACGTGCTCATCATCTTCCGCCTCCAGGCAACCGAAGTGCCCGGTCTGGTCCTGGTGGCGTTGCAGGTGCAGCTCATCGATCTGTGCGCTGATTCGCCCGACCGGACGTTGCCCGCGTCTGGCAATCCAGGCTTGCCAGCGGGCGTGCTGAAAAAACGGGTTTTTATTGCTAAAGCGTTCTTTTTGCTCTAGAAATAAAGGCTTAACCCAGTTGGCGTCCTGCCGGTATAATGCCTGCGGCAGCTGAATAAACTCCTTGAGCTGGGTCCGGTTGTTGACCGCCTGGATGGTCAGTTTGTCCTTAGGCTGGGGCATCGAAACACATCTTCGTTGTATAAAGGCAACGATCATACCCGGCAAATCTGCGGCCCGCCAGATGGTGGCCGTATGTGTGAAACAGGTCGCATTTTGCGTACGCTGACACGAGTAAACTGCTATTTCAAAAATATTGTGATCAGCATGGCCTGTAAATTGCTTTCAGGGTAGGCAGGATTTAGGGGGTTTGGAGGCAATACAGTTCGTGAAGTTGTTGAGATTTGTTTTGTAGTTAAATTACGACAAAATTCAAATAATTTTCCCGGGTGACGATCGAACGCTGAAAATTATTTGAAAAAAGCATTGTGTTTTTACCCTATTGTAGGAATAATGCACAACCGACTGGCAGGCTAGCAGGATGCGGACAGATTCGTTGGGAAAATACAACGGTTGTTTGCAGATCGATAGTTGCCACAGGGAATCTCCGTATTTTCCGATTGCATGGCAGCAAAATGTTACCTGCTGGCGGTCAGTGAACTTTTTTGGGGTGTTCCCGTTATTCTACGGGAACCAGAAATCGTAAACCTCAAAGGGAAAAGTCTTTTGGGCACAGTATCGACACCAACTGTACATAACCTGCCATTTCGTGCCGCTGATTTTGCCACCCTGACTGAAGCCCTGGACTACTCGGCCAAGGGGGATACCGGTGCAAATTTTTACACGGGCAGGGGTGAGCTTTATGCGACGCTTCCGTATGCAGAGTTACGGGAGCAGTCCTGTGTTTTGGCGCGGAAGCTGCTGGGCATGGGCCTGCAGAAGGGTGATCACGTCGCATTAGTGGCAGAGACCAATCCGGATTTCCTGCGTTTCTTTTTTGCTTGTCAGTATGCGGGCCTGGTTCCCGTTTCGCTGCCCGCTTCGGTCAATCTGGGCGGACATACGGTATATGTTACCCAGTTGCATGGTCTGCTGAAATGCAGTGAAGCCGCTGTCGCGATGGCACCGAGTGGTTATGCGTCCTTTCTCGAAGAGGCGGGTGAGGGGCTGGAGCTCAAGCTGATCGGAGATCCGTCAGTTTTCGATGCTCTGCCGGAAACTGATATCGAATTGCCAACGGTCGAACCGGACGACATTGCCTACATCCAGTATACCTCGGGGAGCACCCGTTTCCCGCGCGGTGTTGTCATCAAGCAGAAAGCCGTACTCAGTAACCTGGCGGGCATTATTCGCCATGGCGTCAAGATGGGACCTGGAGACCGGTGTTTTTCGTGGTTGCCGTTCTATCATGACATGGGCCTGGTCGGTCTGGTGCTGGTTCCTGTTGCGGCACAGATTTCGGTGGATTACCTGGATACGCGTGAATTCGCCATGCGTCCGCGTCAGTGGCTGAACCTGATGACGAAGACCCGGGCAACGATTTCGTTCAGTCCGCCATTTGGTTTTGAATTGTGCACACGGCGGCTGCGTCCCGGCGAAGCAGACAAGTATGATCTGAGTAACTGGCGTGTTGCCGGTGTCGGAGCGGAAATGATTCGTTCCGAAACGCTGACCCGTTTTGCCTCCGCACTGGCGCCGGCGGGATTCGACGAAAAAGCCTTCCTGGCCTGCTACGGCATGGCTGAATGTTCACTGGCGATCAGTTTTTCGCCTCTGTTCGAAGGGCATTCCACAGATTGTGTGGACGGCGATCACCACTCGGACTATCAGGAAGCGTTGCCGATTGCGAACCTGGAGAACCCGGGTAGAGCGCGTTGCTTTGTGGAGTGTGGTAAGCCCTTGCCGGGATACGAAGTGGAAATTCGCAATGACGAAGGCAAGGTACTGTCTGATCGTCATAGTGGCACCATATTTGTTCGTGGCGATAGCGTGATGTCCGGTTACTTCAATGCGCCGGAAGAGACGGCCGACGCCTTGTCTGAAGACGGCTGGCTGAATACTGGCGATGTGGGCTACCAGGTTGACGGCAGCCTGATCATTACCGGGCGCAAGAAGGATCTGATTATTATCAATGGCCGTAATATCTGGCCGCAGGATCTGGAATATCTGGCTGAACACCAGCCGGAAGTTCGCATGGGTGATGCACTGGCATTTTCGGTACCCAGTCCCCGGGATGAAGAAATCTGTGTGCTGGTCGTCCAGTGCCGTGAAACAGATCCGAATATACGGGCAAACCTGGTTGACCGTTTGAACCGCCTGGTCCATCTGGAACTCGGTATTGACGTATTTGTTGAATTGGTGCCACTGCACACGCTGCCACGCACCTCGTCGGGTAAATTGTCACGCTCCAAGGCGCGCCAGAACTTCATTGAATCGCATGATTTGAATGCCCTGGCCGAAGAAATGACCGATGTGCTGGAGCTCAAGCAAGGCTAGGAGCGAGTGATTTCACGCAATTCAGA
>CBFDBP010000179.1:0-7344 GCA_965603065.1 uncultured Gammaproteobacteria bacterium | reverse complement strand
GCACTTCAACGATCGCGTAATCTACTACATGGCCCCTCCTGAATCGAAAGAAGTCGGTTGACGGTGAGTATGTATTCCCGGGTCGGTTTGGTGATCATAAAACGATACAGAATAATCGAGCGTTGGAAGCTGCGTTTCGGAGAGCCGGCCTCATTGATGTTTCTTCACACAATCTGCGAAAGACGTTTGCCACTCGTCTGTTGAGCAGGGGTGCTGCTATCACAGACGTTCAACATCTGCTGGGCCATGCTTCTGTCAAGACAACCGAGAAGGCATACGCAGCATTCGTCAAGAATGAGAGGTTTAAGCAGACGATTGATTTGTTGGATCAGGCTGTAGTGCCGAAGTTGAAGGCTGTTAGGTGATGTTCTGGGTTCTCTTCAGCAGAAACAATGACTACAAACCTCAGATTGACGCTTCTCCAGAAAAAGGTCAAGAATATCAGTCAGTACGAATTATCTGGAAGGACAGGACACGTAAGTGTCCGGAAAAGAAAGAATAAAGGAGCTTTCTATGGCGGTGGGATCCGGTTCCAAAGAACAATGGTCTTCGACCTGGGGATTCCTGCTGGCCGCGGTCGGATTCGCGGTCGGCATGGGCAACATATGGCGGTTTCCGTACCAGCTCGGTGAGAATGGCGGCAGCGCCTTCCTGATCATCTACCTGCTGTGCGCGCTCGGTATCGGTCTGCCGCTCCTGATCACCGAGATCTCGATCGGTCGCCGCGGCGGCAGCAGCGCTTCGCAAAGCGTCATCAACGTCGCCGCCGAATGCGGCAAGAGCGCCCGCTGGGGATTCATCGGCAATCTCGGCATCTTCTGTGCGTTCGTCATCCTGACGTACTACACGGTTCTGTCGGGCTGGACGCTCGACTACTTCGTCAAGGCAGCCTGCGGCGCGTTCGAAGGGGCCGATGCAGACAGTACCGGTGCGATGTTCGCGGATCTGCTCGCGAATCCCTGGATGCTGATGTTCTGGAACACCGCGGTGCACCTGCTGATCATCATCGTGATCCGCCAGGGCGTCCAGAGCGGGCTGGAACGCGCCGTCAAGATCCTGATGCCGGCGCTGTTCGGCGCCATCGTCATCATGGTCCTCTACGGCGTGTTCGCAGGTGACATGGGTGCGACGCTGCGCTTCCTGCTCGAGCCCGATTTCTCGAAGATTTCATTCGGCACGCTCATGGCAGCAATTGGCCAGGCATTTTTCTCCATCGGCATCGGCATGGGTTCGCTGATCGTCTTTGGTGCCTACATGCCGAAGGACTTCTCGATTCCACGCTTGTCAACCTACGTCATTCTCATGGACACCGGCGTTGCCGTTCTGGCAGGGTTTGCGATCTTCCCGTTGGTCTTCGCCTACGGCCTCACGCCGGACGGCGGCCCGGGCCTCATCTTCCAGACGTTGCCGCTGGCGTTCGGGCAAATGCCCGGCGGCCAGATTTTCGGTTCGATCTTTTTCGTGTTGCTGATCGCTGCGGCCTTGTCATCCTGCCTGGGGCTGGCGGAAGGCGTGACGAACTGGCTCGATGAGCACATGAACATTCCGCGCAAGCAGGGCGTGCTGTGGGCCAGTGGAACTGCGTGGGTCGTCGGCATCGCATCGATCCTCGGCTTCTCGGTCTGGAAGGAAGGCTGGGAGAACCTGGGATTGCTGTACTGGATTCCGTCGTACGATGGCAAAGATATCTTCGACACGCTCGACACGCTGGCGGCGAACAATTTGCTGCTGGTCGGTGGGGCGTTATCGGCGATTTTCTTCAGCTGGCTCGTACCCAAAGCGCTTAAGCTCGAGGAGATCAACGTCCAGGACGGCCTGTTCTTCGGCTTCTGGCGCTTCATGATTCGATTCGTGATTCCGCCGGTGCTGATCGTCGCACTGGCGATGGGCATCACGGAATAACCGACGAGGCACTGTCAGGTTAACGTTATCCAAACCAGGGAACCGATTGCCGGTTTCATCCCTTTACCGTTAGGCTATAACCTGTACGAGGCACTCAGTCTGTTTTTCAAGCAGTATCCTGCAATAGAGGTGTTATTAAGAATTTGCCAGACACACCTACTGGCCTTTATTTCCAAGTGAGATTATTGCAAGTCTGGTGATCCTGACAGGTTCTAGTGGATACATGCGGAAATAGTAGTACCCCAAGTCTTCAATGAGAAATGGAATACTTAGGCGGCGGTCACTCGATGGATAACAATCCTCAATCACCATTTCGAATTCCTCGGATATCAGATGCGCAATGATCTTTACATCCTTATCAAGTTCAAGCTCAATGCGGTACTGCCCGGGAGAAAAGTTTCCTACCGGGATGAAGTAATTGCTCTCCATCGATGTCGTGAATCTATCTAATATCTCGCCTCTCCAGTCCCTCGTTAAAGGAAGTTTGACTTTCATTGGATAATAGGCGCATTTTCCTTTCATGTAATTGAGGATGTCGAACAACTCTTTTTGTAACCATTTTTTTTCGGATGCCGGTCCATAGTATCGCAGGATATGGCTGGTAGATTTTTCAAATGCTTCATCAAAAGTCAGTCGCCCACTGCATTCTGCTTCATGGCATTTTGCACAAATGGTATTAAAGATAACCACGGATTCAGTAAAAGCTTCGTCCTCTACTGCAAATGAAGGGGATATAAGCAGGAGGAGACCCACCAGTCTGAAAGCATCTACTATAGCTTGACGTTTCATCTATTCTGTTCCTTCAACCCTGCTTATCCTTATTGGCCCTTTTCTTCCTGAACAGTTCATGGTGGTAAGAGCCTTCACGGAACATCTTGGCACCACATTCCGGACACCACGAGTTCCCGAATACCCATGTAACAGCTGATCACGCCGCCAGCACACAAATAACGGCTCTCATGATGCTGGATGCTCTTTGGCAGTACCGATGACCAAGATTTCAGATTGACGTGTCTCCTGAAATAGGTCAAGCATATCAAGCTGTACGAATTATCGGGAAGGACAGCTATGCTATATACATGAACTCGACCTTGGTTAGTCCCATTTATGGCATGGGTTTCGTCCCCGGCGTAGTGCGCGGCAAACTGACCCGCAATCCCGCAAGCAGGGGCATCCTGTTGGCCGACCACAAGATCCTTCAGGGCATGTCCGCGTCGCCCGCGGGCTGCGTGCTCCTGGACGCCGCACCTTTTTCACACGCGAGCATCGGCCTGCTGAGCCGGGGCATCCCTACCGTCATCATCGGTGCCGAGGAGGCCTTGCAACTTGACGAAGGACTGGAGGTGATCCTGGACGGGGCGGCCGGCCGGCTGCTGCCATCGGAAGCGGACGACGAGGACCTGACGCCGTTCCCGCCCCCAGTGCCCGGCAACCTGCGCACCCTGGATGGTGAGCTGGTCGATATACGCGCGAGCGTGCGCAACGTCGCGGCGACCCACTTAGCACTTGAGCGGGGCGTGGCGGCCATTGGCCTGGTGCGCACTGAGTTCCTGCTACCTGACGCGGGTATGATGCCGGACCGGGCCTTCTACGCCGAGGCATTCGAGGCGGTGCTGGAGGCGGCCTATCCCCTGCCGGTCACCTTCCGCCTGCTGGACCTGGCTGCCGACAAACATCCGAGCTGGGCGTCGGCGCTGCCCGACACCGGTCCAATCGGCCTGCACGGCTCGCGGTTGTACCGGCATCCCCTGGTGCGGGCCGTAGTGGAGGCACAGCTCCAGGCGCTTGAGCCCCTCAGCCGGCGTTTCACCATCGGCCTGCTGGTGCCCAACGTGGACACCGTCGAGCAATTCCAGCACCGGCGGGCTTCAATAAACACGGCTCTGTCGGACCGCGGCGTCAGCGTGGGGGCAATGCTGGAGACCGCGGGCGCGGCTCTGGCCGTGGAAGGATTCTTGGCCACGGCCGATCTGGTGGGGTTCGGCCTCAACGACCTTATGCAGTCCCTGTTCGGCGCGGATCGGGATCTCCCTGCCGTGCGCACTCACCTGGATCCCTATGCCCCGGCCTTGTACCGCTTCCTGCGCCTGACCGCCGAGTTGGCCGGGCCGGGCGTGAACCGGCTGCAGCTCTGCGGGATCCTGCCCCAGCTCCCGGGGGTACTCCCGGTCCTGCTCGGGCTCGGCTACCGGACGTTTTCCGTGGACGTGGCCCACGCCCCCTACCTGGCCCGCACCGTGGCCACCCGCTCCTCGGCGGAAGACTGCGGCCTAGCAGAGGCCGTGTGTACCGCCGCCTCCGGCCACGCCGTCTCCGACCTGTTAGGCGTGTGGCATGAGGGGAAGCGGTAGGCGAATTGGTGGGGGCTATGCCCCTCGGACGATTGGCGTGTTCCGCGACCTGCGACAGGTACCACCGCGAGTGACGGGTCATCCAGCAGAGGTCCACCTTGGAGCGTTGTCAGTGACCGAACCAGAGCTCGATGCCGCGCGCAGTGCGGCGCAGGCGAATGCGGCCGGCGTAGGGGGCGTGCATGCGGTAAAGGGCCGACAAGGGCATCTCCAGGGCCAGGGCGGTGGCCACCCGCATCACCCCCAGGTGGCAGACCAACAGGATATGGCCTTCGGGGTGTTCGTCGAACACGGCCTGGATGCCCGTTCGGACACGCGCGTAGAAAGTGTCGAGGGGCTCCGAGCCCGGCGGGCGATGATTGACGGCGTCCCGAAAGAATGCGTAGTAGGCATCGGGGTCGGCCTCCCGCAGCTCTTCATGGCGGCGCCCCTCCCAGGCGCCGAAGCTCATCTCCCGAAAGCGCCCGTCCACCACCAGCGGCAGGCGGTAACGTTCTGCCACGGCCTCGGCGAAGTGGCGACAGCGCTTCAGAGGGGAGCTGATCACATGGGTCCAGTCGGAGAACTCCCCTACCGCAGCCCACATCTGGGCCCAGCCGCGCTCGCTCAAGGGATCGTCCACTGCGTCACCTCGGTAACGCAGTCCTCCGTCTGGCTCACCGTGGCGCAGAAGGTCTATGGTGCTCATGGTTCGGCGTGTATGCTGTCGTCCGCAGTTATTTCCGGTGTCCCGGTCCAGCGAATCTTTCGGTTTACCCTTCCGACCACAACATTCAGATTCGATGCTTGTTATTGTATGCTTCAACTGGAAACTATCAAGCATTCCATTTCGGAGGTGACGATGTTTGCAAACCCGCAAGCACCACGGATTAATATTCTCAGGGGCTGGCAAGACTGCGTTGAATCCGCGGTACTTCGTGCGATCGCACTGGCCCACAATGCCATAGAATACGTGCGTGTCAGGGCGACCGATTGCTTTTGTTGTAATCTGATGTCGGTCAGGCGTGCCGTTGAAGCATCTGAGCTGTTAAGACGTTAACTGACACAGACGTCCTCCAGCCATTTGCCAGGCACGCATGGGAATAAACTTTCGCTAGACCACCATACCTGTCCTTCCTGAATATCCATATCGCACTCAGTCAAGCCGCCAACCCTTCATAATGATGATGAAGACCACCGACTTCTGGAATTTCCACTACCTTTCCAAGCGCCGGCGGCTGTACCAATCGCGATTCGGGACTATCCATTTTCAGTGACAGATGCGTGCGCCAGTGATGATAATAGTGAAAACATCTGGACTATCAATCAGTACGAATTATCGGGAAGGACAGGCGAATAGTCTGTAGTGATAATACCGGATGCCGGCTATCGAGCCAGCGTATCAGGGAATACCAACACGTATGGTTTCGTTTGCGATGAAGATTGTGCACTCTGCTTGGGTGATTTTAGTGTTGTTTCTGCCTGTTGCCGCAGCTGCCGAGGCAGCGCTGCCATCGGAACTGGCAGTGGCGATAAAAGGCGCGGATTTCACTACTGATGGCATTGGCCTGTTCATTCAGGGTGTGGAAGATAACAAGCCACTGGTTGCTTTTCACGCAGATCGGTTTCTCAATCCGGCGTCGGTCATTAAACTGGTTACCACGGCTGCCGCCCTGGACTTGCTTGGACAGGGATACCGTTGGTCCACGGAAGTGATGTATACCGGCAATATCGAAGGGAATACCCTAAATGGTGATTTGTATTTTCGTGGTAACGGTGACCCTTATCTGACTCCTGAACGTTTCTGGCGCCTGCTGAATCGGATTTCCTTTCACGGTATACACCGCATCAAGGGTGATGTACTGATAGATAACTCTTACTTCGAGCCCGGTAAGATAGACTATGCTGCTTTTGACCAACAACCTTACCGAACTTACAACGTTGGACCTAACGCAGTACTGGTGGGTTTTCAGGCAACAGAGTTCCATTTTGACATTGACGATACTGGGACGGATCAGGCGGTAAAGATAACCCCGTTTCCGCAGTCCCCCAGATTACAGATTATCAACCAAGTGAAACTGGTAAATGGCCGCTGCAACGCCTGGCAGAAAAGACTGTCGTTGGAGACGAGAAACAATGCAGGCATGCTTGAAGTGACCTTCACCGGGAATTATGCGCGGGCCTGTAACAAACGGACGCTCTACCGTCGTGTCAGTGGAACGCGGGATCATTACCAGCATTTTTTCCTACCCCTCTGGAGCCAGTTAGGTGGCAGTGTGGATGGCAAGATAACCCAGGGCATCGTGCCGGCGGACGCCAGGAAAGTGTTGGAAGAGTCATCCATATCCCTTGCCGAAGCCGTAAGACTGGTTAACAAATTCAGTAACAATGTGATGACACGCCAGATATTACTTTCCATTGGAGCGCAAAAGTTTGATCCGCCTGGCACCACGGAAAAAGGCATCGCCGCGGTGAGAGCGTGGCTCGTCGAACACGACCTGGATCATCCCGCCCTGCAGTTGGATCACGGTACCGGCTTATCGCGAGATGCACGGATCAGCGCCGGGCTGTTGGGCAAACTCTTACTGCATGTATATAAGCAGGCTTACATGCCGGAGTTTATCGCTGCCTTACCCGTTTCAGGCTACGACGGTACCATGGCGCATCGTTTCGACGACACACCGCTGGTGGGTCGTGCGCATATCAAGACCGGTCTGCTGGATTTTGTCCAGTCGATGGCCGGATACGTTACCACCGCGACAGGAAAACGTTATGTTGTTGTGCTGTTACATAATGATCCACAGGCGCATACGAAGTCTGCCGAGAAACTGCAGAACCAGGTGATCAGTTGGATATATAGTTTGAAATAAACCGATTAAACCAGGCACTGAACAGCGTTATCGGTGTTGTCAAGTTAACGATATCCACGCCGCACAACCGATCGACGGTTAAATCCCTTTACAATTAGGCCATAATTTCGGCGCACGTCACCACCTGCCACTCACAGAATGCCCTTGAGCGAAACTCGCGATAATGAGCGGCTCGCGTGAAATGCTGGCCTAGTCTGAACAGATTTCCTACCACACCATGAACCGTAAGAAAGCGCTGAGCC
>CBFDBP010000178.1:0-7526 GCA_965603065.1 uncultured Gammaproteobacteria bacterium | reverse complement strand
TTGTCTCGCCTGACGGCGATTCACCTTGTCCCGGAGGGAGAAGGAATTCTCTTTTAGGGTCTTTACTGGATCAAGTGGGTAAAATGCCCACTACACAAGAGAATTAACCGCGTCCTTCGCGGTTAGGCTCTACAAGGCCCGAATGACCCACTAGATCACGGGAAGAGCCAAAAGTCTTATTTGCCTAGTACATGATGTATTTCCGGCAACAGTCGCATCACGCATTCTCTTCCCTCCAGCATCGCCTCTTTCGCCCGGTAAAATTCCAGAAGACCGATGTGTGACAGTTTTGGAGTCAGCATGATATCAGGCGGATCGCCCGCCAGCCTGCTGCGCGTTATTCTGTCTTGGGCAATATTGATAGAACCGGCGATTGCATCGAACAGACCGGGGGATGCTGAATACTTATTAACGGCTTTTGAAAACTTATCCAGGATGTTCTCCGTTTCCGGCTCCTGCTCGTTGTTGTTCTGAATGAAATGCTTACCGACAATATCGCCATTCAGGTTAACGGATATCACCGTATCGGCACCTAAGGCACGACAGACGGACACCGGAACCGGATTCACCAGGCCGCCATCTACCAGCCACCTCCCCTGGTCCTGAAATGGTGGGAAAAGACCTGGCAGGGATATGGATGCCCAGACGGCGTCAATCAGCAGCCCACTGGTAAACCATATCTCTCTTCCTGTTTCCAGATCAGTTGCAACAGAGGCAAATTTTGTTGTCGCGTCCTCTATAGACTGTTGTTCACCACAGACGTATTGAAGGAAAAACTCATGCAGCTTTTCAGTATCGACAAAACCGTTTAAGGACAGATTCAGTTCAAAGAATCTGGCAAGCCCTACTTTTGTTAACGAGCAGACCCAGTTTTCCAGGCTCTCAAGATTACCCGAAACGTATGAGGCCCCTACTATTGCACCGATTGAACAGCCACACACGATTTCGGGGTGGATATCCAGCTCCGATAATGCATTGATGACGCCGATATGTGCCCAGCCTCTGGATGCGCCACCACCCAGCGCAAGACCGATACGCGGAGGCCGTCGTACTTTATGCTTCACCTTCTAGTTTCCTTTTTTACCTGAAAAATACCCGATTTTATTCAGGTGACCGTTTAACTATACCATCTGCAAACAACAACACGTCTGCCGGAATTTCGCGTTGCAGGGTGGCGTTGCGTAGTGTCGCTCAATCCACTGAATTGCAATTGCGGGGATTGATGGCATTCTTATGCATGCGGGGCTGGCGGGTGACTGTCAGACATGGCCGGAGCGGGTTATAGAAATAGCAGTTTTGATTCAATGACATAATACAAAAATACCAGGGTATGGCTACCGCACACCTCAGATTCTACGAAGAGCTAAATGATTTTCTGCCGCCTTCGCAGCGCAAGGTGGAATTTGAACACCGCTTTGAGCGGCGCACTTCGATCAAGGACATGATTGAATCACTGGGTGTACCCCACCCCGAGATCGAATTGATCCTGGTGAATGGCCGGTCTGTGGACTTTTCGCATATCGTCGAGGATGGCGACCGAATCAGCGTGTATCCGGTGTTTGAAAGCCTGGATGTTTCGTCGCTGATACGCCTGCGCCCCGCCCCACTGAGGGACCCCCGTTTTGTAATCGACTCGAATCTGGGGCGTCTGGCTCGCTATCTCAGATTACTGGGCCTGGACTGCCTGTACCGGAATGATTTTAACGATGCGACTGTGTCCCGGATCAGTCAGCAACAACACCGCATTGTATTGACCCGTGACCGCCGTCTGCTGCAGCGGAAAATCATCACCCACGGCTTCTATGTCCGGGCTGTCAAGCCAAGGGAGCAGGTTCGGGAAGTGCTGCAACGGCTTGACCTGCATGGAATAGTCCGGCCATTTACCCGCTGCACCCGGTGCAATGGACGCTTGAAGACGGCTTTGAAGGAAACCGTCGACCATCAGCTGGAACCGAAAACCCGACGCTACTACGACCAGTTTCTGCAATGTGAGCAGTGTGGTCAGGTTTACTGGCAGGGCAGCCATCATGAACGGGCACGGCAGCTGATCCGGGAATTGCTCGGAAAACCTGCCAAGTGATGAAACTTTCCGTATGATACTCCCCCTGACATTCTAGTTGCATTTCAGGGTGGGGAAAAGTGAACAAGGCGGAGGTCACGATTCGCGGTCTGCTGGAGCTGGCCGACGTCGAAATCAATGGCAACAATCCAACTGACATCCAGGTCAATGACACGGCATTTTATCGGCGTGTTTTAAGCGGCGGCCCGCTGGGGCTCGGTGAAGCCTACATGGATGGCTTGTGGGACTGCGAGGCGCTGGATGATTTCATTTACAAGGTGCTGCGTGCCGACCTGGAACACAGTATCTCACCACTGAAACTGCTGCTGCCCGTGCTCTGGGCCAAGCTGGTCAATCTGCAAAGTCCCGGCCGTGCTTTCCGTATCGGTGAACACCACTACGATATCGGCAACGACCTCTACCAGCTCATGCTGGATCAACGCATGGTCTATACCTGCGGTTACTGGAAAGACGCCGATAATCTTGACGACGCCCAGGAAGCCAAACTGGACCTGATTTGCCGTAAAGTGGGACTGAAGCCGGGCATGCGGGTGCTCGACCTCGGTTGCGGCTGGGGCAGCTTTGCCGGTTTTGCGGCCGAGCATTACGGGGTTGAGGTGGTCGGCGTCACGGTTTCAAAGGAACAGATCGAGTATGGCCAGCAACGCTACAAGGACCTGAATGTCGATCTGCGCTTCCAGGACTACCGGGATGTCAAAGAGCGCTTTGACCGCATCGTCTCAATCGGCATACTGGAACACGTTGGCCCGAAAAACTACAAAACCTTTATGGAAGTTGTCGAACGCAACCTGTCAGACGATGGCCTGTACCTGTTGCATACCATCGGCACCAACACCAGGGCCCTGTCAGTCGACCCCTGGACCGACAAATACATCTTTCCTGGTGGCGTGTTACCTGTACTGCAGCAGATAGATGCAGTCACCGAAGACGTTTTTATCCTTGAGGACCTGCACAATATCGGCACCCACTACGATCCGACGCTGATGGCCTGGATGGCCAACGTGGACAAACACCGTCAGGAGCTGAAAGATCTTGGTTATGACGAACGTTTTTACCGCATGTGGCGCTATTACCTGCTGGGTGCCGCAGGTTCCGACCGCGCCCGTCGCAACCAGTTGTGGCAAATCGTCTACAGCAAAAAGGGTCTTGACGGCGGATACGAATCCATCCGTTGATACTAAACTTATACAAACACCTGAATAACTAAGGATCTGGTCATGATAAAATTTATCTGGAATCTTCTGGCACTCCTGGGTCTGGCCATTGCGGCAATCCTGATCGCAGGATTCGTCAAATATCCGTCCGAGATGAAATCACTGATGGAATATGACAATCAGGCCTTGAGCACCTACGCGGCTATCGGCAAGAGGCTACTGGAAACCGGTGATGGTGCCGAGGCGACCGTCTGGAAAATACCTGTACAGGACGGACTGTCCGCACAAGATGTCGAAGACACCATGAAGTTCGTTGCCAACGAGCACAATTTCAAGAATGTTGGTGAGCTCCCTCTCTACAAAGAGATCGAGGCCATGAGCGGCGAACCCTCACGCTTCATCAAGATTTTCATGTTCTGCAACGCCATGACCGCGGCCAGAATGATGGACTATAACGATGCCTATTCCGCCTACCTGCCCTGCCGTATCACGCTGGTCGAAGACAGCAGTGGCAAGCTATGGCTGTACACGTTGAACATGGACCTCATGATTCACGGCGGCAAAGAACTCCCGCCAGAACTGAAGGAAGAAGCCCTGCAGGTCAGGAAAATCATCCTCGATATCATAAATCGTGGCGCCGAAGGTGATTTTTAAAGCCTAGCGTAACCGACGGTACGCAGGCATGAAAAGCGCAGACGTCATCATCGTCGGAGGTGGACCTGCGGGCTCGAGCTGTGCCTGGAGCCTCAAACGGCAAGGTGTGGATTGCCTGGTGCTTGACAAGGAAGCGTTTCCGCGCGCCAAGCTGTGCGCCGGATGGATAACGCCGGAAGTGATCGAGGACCTGGAACTGGACATCGCCGCTTATCCGCATCGTTTCCTGTCTTTTAAAAAGCTCCACTTCCACTTCCCTGTGATCGGACTCAGCCCGCCGACCGTGCAACACTCCATTCGCCGTTACGAGTTCGACGCCTGGCTACTGGAACGTTCCGCTGCGCCGGTTGATACCCATAAGGTGCAGACCATTCGCCAAACAGGTGACGAGTACATCATTGATGAGCAGTACCGCTGCAGGTACCTGATTGGCGCCGGTGGTACGCGCTGCCCGGTGTACCGCTCACTTTTCCGGCAGCTGAGCCCTCGCGCCGGTAAAAAACAGGTGGTGGCACTGGAGGAGGAATTTCCCTACGACTACCGCGACAGTAAATGCCACCTGTGGTTCTTTGACAAGGAACTGCCGGGTTATTCCTGGTACGTACCCAAGGCCGATGGCTATATCAACATCGGCATCGGTGCGATGGCTGAAAAGTTGAAAACACGAGGTGGCGACATCAAGTCACACTGGAATCATCTGACCAGTAAACTGGAGCGCAAGCGCCTGGTCAGGGGGCACGATTTCAAACCGAAAGGCTACAGTTACTACGTGCGCGGCAAGGCAGAGATTTTCCGCACTGGCAACGCCTTCATCGCCGGCGATGCTGCCGGTCTGTCGACAAAAGACATGGCCGAAGGTATCGGGCCGGCGGTCAAAAGCGGCCTCATAGCAGCCGATGCTATTGTCAATGGCATCATCTACGACCTCAGTGGAATCAGCAGCAAGTCCTTTGATGCGAAACGGCTCATGCTTTCCTGGCTGTTCCGCCGGCAGTACTCGTCCGGTTAACAACACTGCCACGCCGGAACGAAGTGGCGTGTTGTGGGCCCGGCCTGTTATATTCCCTATTCTTCAGCATCATTAAAACAGGCCTGCAATGAAGCCTGCATCTTATCCCGTCCCAGGCTATTCAGCAGCTCTATATTGCGCTCGGGAATCTGATCCGAATCCGGATAATTGGCGATGCTCCGTTCCAGACTCTCCTCGCGAATCAGGTGCAACATGGGATAGGGGGACCTGTTGGTGTAATTCTCCACGTCATCTGGTTCAGTACCACCAAACTGATAATCCGGATGAAAACTGGCTATCTGATAAACACCGTTCAGCCCCATCTGCGCCAGCAAGCTATCAGCATAGCTCAGAAACTGATTGTAATCGTAAAATTCCTGCAGCACCTTGGGGTGAATCAGTAAGGTGGTTTCAATTGCTCCGTCGCTATTGAGCAATTCCAACTCGGCTTGTAGATCCGCCAACAGCTGCTCTTCAGTTACCGCTTCTGTCACAGAAAAGCGTACCCGGTTCTTCACCAATTCACGCTTGGCAAAAGGGCAGAGGTTCAGACCCACCACCAGGGATTCCACCCAATGCCGTACCGGTCCAACTATATTTTCGTATTCCAAAATCTCGTCCGATTTCCAACTCGTCAGAGTTCATTGCTTCTATTCATATAACACTGCAGTTCACCCGCAGCGAGTGCCAAGGCGCTGACGTCGTCTCCGCAAATTCGAGCCGGCTTTTCGTACCGCGTAAAAGCGAGGGCCTGCCGAGTGAAGATCAGACGACGCTCGTCTCATCGGCGCTCGGCTGAGGCGGATCCTCCGGAGGCCGTTCGCCCTGTGTCCCGCTTTTCCGCTGCCGCTTTTCTTCCTTCTTCTTTTTCTTGGCGAGATCTCTCTGACGCTTCTCGTACGTGTAGTTTGGTTTGGCCATTTCAATCCTGTTCAAGTAGATTTGAAGTTCAGACAAAATATAAGAGCACGTCCTCTCGCCATGATTTTTCCCAGCGAGTCACAATGACCGGAACGCAATCACATGGACAGGCTAACGGCCAACGTTTGCTGTTGATCCATTATCCATCCGCTACAGCGCCGCCATCTTGCAAACGACCAACTCTATAGGAGTCGACAATACCAATTAGCCAGGCAATGATCAAAGCAGCCATAGCGATATTCGTTAGTTGAGCTTCCGTGCCAATTGGTTGCTTTGCTATTAATTCCGCAATTACAGCAACATCCGGTTGAATTTCACCACTCTGAATTTTATCGACTATTTGCAGAGCCCGCTCTACCGCTGTGGAAATCACAAAATAAAGCGCTATAAAAGCGGTGCCAGCTAATAAGGCACCGGAAATATACCTCTTTAAGTAAATATGCCCAACGCCAGGAAATATAAACGCTGATAGCAGGACCGATTTCATTGATCTGTTCATTAAATGTACCAACGTTTAAAACACTGTGGCTTGAAGAATGATAATACGTTTTGGATCACCGGCATTCACCATTAAAAACTGGCCACCCTTCAGCTGACCTGATGATTGTTCAACATACTAATGAGTACATTGGATAGCCGACATATCTTGACGGGGCCGTCGGCAGCAGGGATGCTGCCGTCGAGCGTACAGGGAGGTATTCACAAGGTGAATTGCCTCGCAAGAGAGGGTGCCCTGGGGTACAGCGTGTCCCTTCAAGGTATGTCGGCTATCCAATGTTCGGCTTAGTAGTTTAATAACGGCCGGTTGGCCAAATCTGTACACCTCACCGGCTTATGGGACATCAGCAAAAAAGGCTGCTGGTACGATATGCTCCTAACCTGATCTGACAGGCTTTGCATTCTGCGGGCGGAATATTTCTTTCCCGCGCACGATGCCCGTTTCAGGGTTCCATTCCTAACTCTCTGAAATCACTGTAACAACAATGCTGCGATCGGTGCGCGGTCCGTCGAATTCGCAAAAAAATATGTTCTGCCAGGTTGAAAGACCCAACTTTCCATCGATTAGCGGGATGGTTTCGGACGGCCCGACCATTCCCGACTTGAGATGGGCATCGCCATTGCCATCCTGCGCATCGTGCAACCAGACGCCTTTGGGTATCAGTCTGCCAAGAAAATTCACCACATCGGTCTGTACACTTTCATCCCAGTTTTCCTGGATCATGATGGCTGCGGTCGCGCCCTGGGCGTACAGGGATACCAGACCATCACTGATTCCACTGTGTCCCACCACTGCCCGTACCTGATCAGTGATATCGACCAGTGTCTCGCGCACCGCTGTCTCCAGGTGGATAATTTCGCGCATGGCTAGTACTCCTTCAAGGTGATATTGCCGGGTTCAGCAAGGCGAGAAGCGGTCAGCTGCTACGACTGCATGGATGCAGGAGGTAGAGCAACGCATGGAGCAGTTGCCGAGGCGCTTGCCCGCCGGGGTAGCCATTCTACCTCAAGGGCAAGCAACACCGCAGATGGCCGCTTATCGCCTTGCCCGGAGGGAGTCACCGAGCCGCGCCATTGCTGCGTTGCCGCTCTTGACAAGGGTCATGCCATTGCCTGCGAGCTGCGCCTCGCCTAAAGCGCCTACTGTTGGTGCCCTGACACGGCTCGGTGGCTCTGAACCCGGCAATATCACCTTGAAGGAGTACTAGCC
>CBFDBP010000177.1:0-7540 GCA_965603065.1 uncultured Gammaproteobacteria bacterium | reverse complement strand
TCCGACTCAACCAGTCTTGCCCTCGCTACGATCGCTATTCTCGGACAGGCTCCTAAAGAGTCAGCGTTTCAAGCGGGTGAGGCGCACCATCTTTTTCCTCATGGCCACCCATCCAGCCGCTACCGATATGCTCCCAGGTCTCCTCGTTCCATATTTCAAATTTCTTGCCTACACCAACCAGCGACACCCCTTTTTCGAGGCCGGCAAAATCACGCAAACGGGGGGCAATCAGGATGCGCCCATTGCCATCCATCTCCACCTCGGTGGCATAACCCACCAGCATGCGCTGCATATCGCGGGTACGACGGTCCTGGTTGGGGGTACGAATCAGCTGAAGTTCGATGTCTTCCCACTCAGGCTGCGGATACAGCAACAGACAGCCATCGACGTGCACGGTCAAAACCAGCCGACCGTCAAAACGCTCGGTGATCAAGCCCCGGTAGCGGGTTGGCAACGCCAACCGCCCCTTCGCATCCAGTTTGACTGAGCTACCACCGCGGAACACTAGATCCCCCTCGACTTCCCTTTATTACCACAATTATCCACTTGCCCCCACTTTTTGACACTATAGGTAGGAATTCTCCACCCGTCAAGATGAAAAAGGGTAATTCCTGCTTTAGGGACAGGCACTTAGCGCATACAGGGTGGGGCGGAGGTACCTCATAAGAAACACTGATTTCATGATTGAATTGGAAATCAGTGGGTTGGTGTATTTTGCTTCAAAACTGCTCGAACTTTGGACAGACAAAAACACAACTCATTAAAAATATCTATGGATGCACTAGCTGGCTACATGGATATCTCCGCAAAATCCGCTCCCGGTACCGCGACGGATCCCGCTGCACAGGCAGATTGAAACGCAAAACGCCCGCAAAGGGCGGGCGTTTTCAAATACGGGATATCAGCTATCCTAATGAGTGACGAGACACACTAGAACGGTATATCGTCGTCGAATTCATCCACAGCCGCCGCGGGTGCCGGCGCTGCAGAAGAAGAAGAGGCTGTACCGAAATCGGCACTTCCACCACCCCGGCCACCCAGCATCTGCATTTCGTTGGCGATAATTTCAGTGGTATAGCGGTCATTACCGTTTTTATCCTGCCACTTGCGAGTCTGCAGCTTACCCTCGAGGTAGACCTGCGAGCCTTTCTTCAGATACTCGCCGGCAATCTCCGCCAGACGCCTGAAGAACACCACTCGGTGCCATTCAGTCTTGTCCTTTTGCTCGCCGCTCTGCTTGTCCTTCCAGGATTCGCTGGTAGCGAGCGTGACGTTCGCGACCGCGTTGCCATTCGGCATATATTTGACTTCCGGGTCCGCACCCAGGTTGCCGACCAGAATTACCTTGTTGACGCCTCGTGCCATGTTTCACTCCTCTCCTTCGAAATCACTGTCCGTGTGTTTTCGTTGCTACCCATTGTTTGCTCAACCCGGCAATCATAACGGCTGTTAGAACGACTGCCTAGTGCACTGCCTCATATAGACTGTAAGCTCTTGATTCGCGGCTCAGGCCTCCGGCGGCGCCAGCGCCATTAACGCCTCTTCGTCCAGCGCATGCTGGTCAATTTTCAGATAGGCGACTTCGTCTTCGCCGATCACCACCACTTCAGCTACACCCCGCACGGCGGTAATCTGCTGGGCCAGTTTGCGTGCTGCCGGCGGGTCCAGGCTGCCAACTCTGAGCAGTCGGGTGCTCAGGTAGCGGGGATTCTTCATGCTCGCGGCGAACACCAGCCACACCAGCGCCACCGCAGCACAAAACAGAAACACCACCTCCAATCCAAAGCGGCCGTGCAACCAGCCCCCCATGGCTCCACCGACAAAGGCACCAAAAAACTGCGAACTGGAATAAAAGCCCATCGCTGTTCCCTTACTGTCGGGCGGCGCCATCTTGGCAATCAGCGAAGGCAATATGGCTTCCAGCAGATTAAACGCCGAATAAAAAACGAACAGCGAAATCGCGATAGTCAGCACCTCATAATGAAATTCGTACAGCGCCAGTTCAGCCAGCAGGATAACCACAATCGCAGCCACGAACACCTGCTTCATGCGCCTGTGTTTCTCCGCCTGCAGAATAAACGGGATCGCCATCGGCAGCGACAGCAGCAGCACCGGCAGATAGACTTCCCAATGCCGACTCGAAGACAGCCCCGCGATATCGCGCAATGCCAGCGGCAGCACCACAAAGCTCGCCGTTAGAATCAGGTGCAGAGAGAAAATGCCTATGTCGAGGCGCAACAGCTGCGGATCGCGCAATACAGAGGCAAACTGCGCCGGCACCGCCTCGGCGTCACGGCGCACACGCGTGACCACCGGGTTGGGCACCAGCAGGACCACCACGCCGATACCGCCGATTGCCAGCACTGCGGTCAGCCAGAAAATGCCCGGCACGCCGATCCAGGTGTTGAGTAGCGGGCCCAGCACCATCGCCAGCGCAAAAGATGCACCGATACTCATGCCGATAATGGCCATCGCCTTGACGCGGTGCTCTTCGCGGATCAGATCGGCGGTGAGCGCCATGACCGCCGCGGCAATTGCACCGGCACCCTGGATGGCGCGCCCGGCAATCACAAGATATATGCTGTCCGCTCTTGCCGCTATCACACTACCCAGGGCGAACACCAGCAAACCGAAGATAATGACGGGCTTACGACCGATACGGTCGGACAGCAGACCATACGGAATCTGCAGCAATGCCTGCGTCATGCCATAGATACCGATGGCAACACCGGCCAGCGCAGGCGTTGTGCCTTCGAGCTCCTCGGCATAAAGCGCGAATACCGGCAGAATCATGAATAACCCCAGCATGCGAAGGGCATAAATACCTGCCATGGATGCAGCAGAGCGGGCTTCCGCCCGGCTCATTCCAGCAGCTGCAGCAGGGTCCGTGTTCACGAGACTGTTTTCCTTTTTGGCCTGAGTTTGAGAAACGCAGTATAGTAACAGGTTAGCCAAATCGCAGGAATCAGGATGGACAGCATACGCTTACGCGGGGCACGAACGCATAACCTGCAGAATGTCGATCTGGACCTGCCCAGAGACCGGCTCATCGTGATCACCGGCCTGTCCGGTTCGGGTAAATCATCGCTGGCGTTTGACACCATTTATGCCGAAGGACAGCGTCGCTACGTGGAATCCCTGTCGGCCTATGCCCGCCAGTTTCTGTCGGTGATGGAAAAGCCCGACATTGACCATATAGAAGGTCTGTCACCCGCCATTTCCATTGAACAGAAGTCCACTTCCCACAACCCGCGTTCTACCGTTGGCACCATTACCGAAATACACGACTACCTGCGTCTGCTGTTTGCCCGCGTGGGTACACCACGCTGCCCGGACCACGACATCGAACTGGAGGCGCAAACCATCAGCCAGATGGTCGACCATGTACTGGAAAAAGAACAAGGCTCACGCTGGATGCTGCTGGCACCCGTGGTACAGGAACGTAAAGGTGAACACGCCGCCATACTCGATGAACTGCGCGCACATGGGTTTATCCGTGCACGTATCGATGGTGAGATCACTGAACTGGACCAGTCGCCGACACTGGACCTGCACCGCAAACACAGTATCGAAGTGGTTGTGGATCGTTTCAAAATTCGCGACGACCTTAAATTACGCCTGGCGGAATCTTTTGAAACCGCACTTCGGCTCGCCGATGGACTGACACGCGTTGTCAGCATGGACGATGCGACTGAGATCACCTTCTCCGCCAAGTTCGCCTGCCCGCAATGCGGCTATTCCCTGAGCGAGCTGGAACCGAGGCTGTTTTCATTTAATAACCCGGTGGGTGCCTGCCCGAGCTGTGACGGCCTGGGCGTACAACAAACCTTTGACCCCAGGCGCGTGGTTGCGCACCCGCACCTGAGTCTGGCCGGTGGGGCGGTGCGCGGCTGGGACCGGCGTAACGCCTATTATTTCCAACTCATCAGCTCTCTGGCCGATCATTATGGTTTTGATATCGAAACACCCTTTGAAGAGCTGCCGGAAAAATTACAGCAGCCGATTCTGTATGGCAGCGGCAAGCAGGCCATTGAGTTCCGCTACCTCACCGAACGCAACGGAATCAAGGTCAAACGCCACCCCTTTGAAGGCATTTTGCGCAACATGGAACGCCGTTATCGTGAAACCGAATCCAATGTTGTGCGCGAAGAACTGGCGCGCTATCTCAGCACCCACGCGTGTCCCGACTGCGAAGGCACACGACTCAACCGTTCCGCCAGACACGTGTTTGTCGCAGACTGCACGCTGCCGGCTATCGCCGCATTGCCGGTAGGTGAGGCCAGCAATTTTTTTTCCACGCTACAGCTACCCGGTCGCCGTGGCGCCATAGCCGAGAAAATCGTCAAGGAAATTCGTGAACGCCTGGATTTCCTGGTCAACGTCGGACTCAACTATCTGTCACTGGATCGCAGTGCAGACACCTTGTCCGGCGGTGAAGCGCAACGCATTCGCCTGGCCAGCCAGATCGGTGCCGGACTGGTTGGTGTTATGTATATTCTCGACGAGCCTTCCATCGGCTTGCACCAACGCGATAACCAGCGCCTGTTAAACACCCTGACCTATCTGCGTGATCTAGGCAATACCGTCATCGTCGTGGAACACGATGAGGAGGCCATCCGCACGGCGGATCACGTTGTCGACATGGGCCCTGGAGCCGGATCACACGGCGGACAGGTTGTCTCGCAGGGAACGCCGCAAGACATTATCAACGATCCCGCATCGTTGACCGGGCAATACCTGAGCGGCACACGACGTATTGCCGGTTCGCTGCAGCGCACCCCAAATGATCCTGAACGCCAGTTAAGCATCAAAGGCGCCAGCGGTAATAACCTGAAGCTGGTCAATCTGGATATCCCGGTGGGGCTGCTAAGCTGTATTACCGGCGTCTCCGGCTCCGGCAAGTCCACGCTGATTAACGACACGCTTTACCTGATCGCCGCCGCTGAACTGAACGGTGCGGCGACAGAACCGGCACCCTGTCAATCCATCGAAGGCCTGGAGCACTTCGATAAGGTTGTGGACATCGACCAAAGCCCCATCGGCCGCACACCGCGTTCCAACCCGGCGACCTACACCGGCCTGTTTACCCCCATCCGTGAACTGTTTGCGGGTACCCAGGAATCACGCTCGCGCGGTTACAAGCCGGGACGTTTCAGCTTTAACGTCAAGGGCGGACGCTGCGAAGCCTGTCAGGGCGACGGCGTTATCAAAGTCGAAATGCATTTTCTGCCCAACATCTACGTACCCTGTGATGTCTGCAAGGGAAAACGTTACAACCGTGAAACCCTGGACATTCGCTACAAAGGCAAGAACATTCACGAAGTACTGGACCTGACCGTTGAGGAAGCCACCGAATTCTTCAGTGCCGTACCTGTCATTTCACGCAAACTGCAGACCTTGCTGGATGTTGGACTTTCCTATATCCACCTGGGCCAGAATGCCACCACCCTCTCGGGTGGTGAAGCGCAGCGTGTCAAACTGTCCAGGGAACTCTCCAAACGCGACACCGGCAACACCCTGTACATCCTCGATGAACCCACTACCGGCTTGCACTTCCACGATATCGAACAACTGCTGCGGGTACTGCACCGTCTGCGCGATCATGGCAATACTGTCGTCATCATCGAACACAATCTGGACGTCATAAAAACGGCTGACTGGACCATTGATCTTGGCCCTGAAGGCGGCAACGGCGGAGGCGAAATTGTCGCCGCCGGAACACCGGAGACTATCTGCCGGAACAGCCGCTCGCACACTGGACATTTCCTCAGACCGGTGCTGGAAAGAGACCGCAATAGTTCTCAGCCCGATACAGAAAAGATGGCAAGGCAAAACCTGCAGCATTCCTGATCCGCCCGTCATCAGCTACTATAGCTCCACGGGCAGCCGCGGGAATCACACAGGCCGCCCCCGCCCCAACACAAGCAAAGCAGTTAATGCCAATGAAAAACATATGCTTATGCATTTTACTATACACACACTCCATGGCTTTCGCCGGCGACGTACAGCAATACCAGGACCCGGCGACAGGACTGTTTACCTGGAAAACCCGGGGGCCCGGCTTAAGCCTTCAGTTAATACAGCTCCTGCCGGACTATGTCACTGCTGTTTATAGCGCACGCGGTCTTCCTCCCTCACTGGTGAAGACGATGGCGAGCCACTGTGTGTTCGGGACCATTATCAAGAATGAGTCAGACGAACGGCTGTCCTACCGGGTTGCCGACTGGCGCTATGTCACAGAGGACGGCAAGACCCATCCGATAAAAACCAAAACCGAATGGGTCAATGAATGGCATGACCAGGGTGTCAGCTTCCGCTGGTCGATACTGCCGGACGATCAGACTTTCGAGCCCGGAGACTGGAGCCAGGGTTTCACCACCATCCCGCTCCCACCCGATAGTTCACTTAACCTTATTTACACTTGGAGGTACCAGGGTGAAAACCATAAAGGCACATTGGAAGGACTTCGTTGCGCACCTGCGCAGGCACCGCAACGCTAGCGGACGCTATTGCAGTGCATTAGCGGTAGCCTCCCTGCTGTGCGCAGCCCCGACGGCAGCCCAACTGCCGTTGCCGGAACTGAGCCACGAGCTGACGCGGCTCTCCACGCCGATTGAGGCACCTGACTTTCAGCTGGAAGACATGGATGGCAATAAGCATTCACTTGAAAGCTACCGGGGCAAGGTTGTGATACTGAATTTCTGGGCCACCTGGTGCCCTCCCTGCCGCCGCGAAATCCCCTCCATGGAAGCCTTGCATCGGGCCTTCAAAGACGAAGCATTCGCCATACTTGCCGTTAACGAATGGGAGACTGAAGATCACGTGTTTGCGTTTATGGGACAACTGCCGGTTGACCCCGGCTTTCCCATTCTGTTTGACCTGGACAGTGCGGTCGCAACAAGCTTCGGCGTCAAGGGTCTTCCAACAACTCTGCTGCTGGATACACAGGGGAAGATCGTCTACCGGGCCGTCGGCGGCAGGGATTTCGATCACCCCGAAGTCAAGAAAATCATCCGTGAATTGCTGCCTGATGCCGGGCGTCCACATGCGCACGATTGAGCACATAGCAACACATCAGAAAAAGAAAATGGTTAGAGCTTATGCTTAACGATAAAGACAAAAAACACCTTTCCGGTGTACCCAGGCATTTATATCTTCTGTCGATGACCACTCTGATAACCGTAATGCTCATATTTGCGGCTGCGTGCGCTCATAATCTTTATCTTACGAAGATATTAGGTTCCATCGAAGGCTATGGTATCGCAGATATTCCCGATCTGTGGACAAACGGGATAGACCTCGAACAGACATATTCCGGCGTTTATGTCATGGCCATTAATAGATTGGGGTTAGCATTTATCGACTTGGGAATAGTTGCCATTCTTGCTATCAGCGCATGGACAATTCACGCATCTCGGCAAAGAAATACGCGAATTGCTCAGACGTTAAAAGATTGCGGTGACTGGTAGGCCGGCAACCCGGAGGCATAACAATGCGCCTCATTCGGACGCTTCGCACGGCCGGTGCCTAGCCCGGATTT
>CBFDBP010000176.1:0-7543 GCA_965603065.1 uncultured Gammaproteobacteria bacterium | reverse complement strand
CAGCGGGATGCTGCTGCATGCGCTGAGCGCGCTCGGCCTCCATCTGCTCCCAGCGCTTGTCCTGCTCGGCTTTGCGCTGCTCCCACTCTTTGTCCATCGCTTCACGACTAGGCGGGCTTGGGGGCGTTGCCGGACCCGGGGGCTGCTGACCTGCTGCAGCGGGATGCTGCTGCATGCGCTGAGCGCGCTCGGCCTCCATCTGCTCCCAGCGTTTTTCCTGCTCGGCTTTCTGTTGTTCCCACTGTTTTGCCTGCTCAGCTTTTCGCTGGTCCCACTGCTTCTGCATCTCCTCACGGCTCGGTACGGGGGGTACCGGCGGAACAGCAGGCTGGCCCGCTGCTGCAGGTGGCACAGGCGGTGCAGGAGGTATCCCTCGCTGCTTGTATTCAGCTTCGCTTTGCGCCCGCACTTCATCCATGCGTTTCTGCATCTCTTCGACACGTTTCTGCATTTCGGCCTGGTGTTGCTGATGCTGCTCAGCCATCTGCTTGCGGCGTTCCTCCTGCTGGCTCAGGAACTGCTGGCGTGTCATGCCACGACGCTGCGCATCGTCCGGAAAGCTGCTTGGCATCCCTGGCGGATACGCACCTGTCCCACTTTCCATCCCCTGGTCAGGACGGAACTGGGGAGGTGCAGCGGGTGCAGCGGGTGCAGCGGGTGCAGCGGGTGCAGCCGGCGCACCCGATGAAAAAGGACCGGGTGGCGGCGGTGCAACCGCAGCCGGCGTTGCCGGGCTCTCTGCACCCGCTACCGGATCCACCTGCGCTGCATCCGTGTCCTCTGCCTGCACAACCGGCACCAACAACAGGCTGCCGGCGACAGAACCCGCCATCAGCAACTGCAACCAGCCTGCACTCGTATTATCTGTTTCTGAATTCCTCATCACGATAACGCCCTCCGCGCTGCGACTTGTGTTAATCGGTTACCGGAAACGACTGTTAACGTCCGGCAACTAAACCAAAAATACCCTGAACTACTGCCTTCATTACCCATCATGCCAATGCCTCGCTCTCGGCGGCCTCTTCAGCATCCCTGGCTCTTTGTGCAACGACATCCCGATGCTTGATAAACCGGCTCTCGGCACTGATACAACCCATCGGTATCACGATCAGGGTGAACAGTGTGGCCGTACCCGCACCAAACAACAGGCTGACCGCCATACCGCTGAAAATCGGGTCCTGCAGGATAGCCATGGCACCGGCCATCAAGGTCAGTGAGGTGATGAAAATCGGACGCATACGAGTCTTGGCTGCGTGCACCGCTGCTTCAACAATATCCCTGCCCGCCGCGACTTCGTTTTTGACGAACTCCACGATCAGGATGGAGACACGCACGATGATGCCGCCCAGGGCGATCATCCCGATCATGGAGGTAGCGGTAAATTCCACCCCCATGATCCAGTGCCCGGGAATGATGCCGATCAAGGTGAGCGGGATCGGTGCCATGATCAGGCCGGCCAGCGCATAGTCGCGGAACTCGACCACGATCAGGCCGTAGATCAGCAGCATGGCCGCGATGAAGGCAAGACCCATGTCACGGAAAGTTTCATAGGTCACGGTCCATTCACCGCCCCACTCGAAACCGGACTGCAGGTCATTGTCCGGCGGCCCGAGCAGACCCCACGGCATGCCGGTGATTTGCACACCATCCGGCGCCGTGTAGTTGTCAAGCAAATCTTCAACACTGAACATCCCATAAATGGGCGCACCCAGGAAACCGGTCATCTCACCGGTGACGTATTCGACAGAGCGCAGATCCTGATGGTAGATGTACGGCTCTTCCTGGCGCTGTGAGAAAGTTCCGAGTTCACCCAGGGGCACGGTGCCGCCAGCCGAAGTCGGAATCGGCAGGTTGGCGAGGCGTGAAACCTGGGAGCGCACGGCCAGCGGCGCCTGGATGACGATATAGGTAGGTTCCAGCGGTGCCGCGCGTTTGACGTCGCCCAGCTTGTGCCCCCCCATCGCCATGGTCAGATTACGGTTAATGGCTTCTGTGCTGACACCATTGCGCACGGCTTTTTCACGATCGACCTCAAAATGCCAGTAGGTATAGGGGTCCGCCATGTAGGTATCGACATCCACCAGGTCTTCCACCTCGAAAAACATGGCCTCCATATCGCGGGCTGTCTGGTGGCGCGTGGCGTCGTCGGGCCCATAGACTTCGGCTACCACGGTTTGCAGGACCGGCGGACCGGGCGGCATTTCAACCACCTGGATTCTTGCACCGAGCTGCTGCGCGATCGGTGTCAGCAGGTCGCGCGCGACGACCGAAAGTTCATGACTGGAACGCTCGCGTTCCTTCTTATCCAGCAGCATTACCTGGATATCACCCATCCAGGGCATCTGACGCAGGTAATAATGGCGCACCAGACCGTTGAAGTTAAACGGCGACGCCGTACCCGAATAGGTCTGCAGTGCAGTGATTTCCGGCATTTCTTCGCGGAGATTTTCCGCCAGTGTCTGCACGACGTTGGCGGTGACCGGCAGCGCGGTGCCCTCCGGCATGTTGACGACCACGTTGAATTCCGGCTTGTTGTCAAAAGGCAGCATTTTTACCGCCACCACCTGAAAGTAGAACATTGAACAGACAGCCGCCGTAATACCGATAATGCTGACCAGGAACAGAATACCCACCGAGCGGTGATTGATCAGCGGACGAATGATGGGCTCGTAGATCTTGCCGATAATTTCTTGGGTACGCTGCTCGCGCGCCTCGGCTTTCCTGAATGCAGAAAGGCTGGACGGGCGCATACGTACCGCAAACCAGGGTGTAAAAATGAATGCCGCCACCAGCGAGAAGAACATGGCCGATGAACCCAGCACCGGGATCGGCAGCATATAGGGCCCCATCAGGCCGCTGACAAAGCCCATTGGCAGCAAGGCCGAAATAATGGTCAGGGTGGCGAGGATGGTTGGGTTACCCACCTCGCGCACCGCATCGATACCGATGCCGATGGTGGTACGGCCGGCGTCCATCCAGCGGCGGAAAATATTTTCCACCACCACCGTCGCATCGTCGACCAGAATACCGATGGAGAAGATCAGCGCGAACAGGCTGACACGGTCGATGGTGTACCCCATTACCCAGGCCGACCACACCGTAATCAGGATAACGATGGGGATAACGGTGATGACCACAAAGGCGGCACGAAAACCCAAGCCGATCAGACAAAGAACAGCCACCGCCAGCGCGGCTTCGAACAGCGCAGTGAGCAGTTCGTTGACCTTGTCGTTTGCCGTCTTGCCGTAATCACGCGTGATGCTGACACGCACATTGTCCGGAATCAGGTGTCCGCGCAGGAGCTCGAGCTTATCCAGGATATCGTTGGCGACCGTCACGCCATTGGAGCCTTCCTTTTTGGCCAGGGCAACGGTGACTGCCGGCTCCGCGTCCGCTGCCTTCTCATCTTCAGCTGCAGCCGCCCCCGTGTAATAACCGACGATCTGGCGCGCTTCTTCGGGTCCGTGGGTCACCTGGGCGATGTCACTCAAGTAAACCGGTATGCCGCCGCGGACACCGACCACCAGGCGCGAGATTTCATCGGCGGTGCGCAGAAAAGAACCGGTATACACCGAGAAAGCGGAATTGCCGGACTCGGTCGAACCCGCCTGCATTTGCTGGTTGGCGGAGTTGATGGTTTGGGCGATCTTATCCATCGTCAGACCGTAACCGGCCAGCCTTTCCGGCACCACTTCCACCCGCACCTGTTCGGTCCGTCCGCCAACCACGTCGCCCTGGCCGGTATTCTTCACTTCCCGCAAACGTTGCAGCACATCCATACCCAGGGTACGCAAGGCTGCGTCGTCGACATTCTCCGATGACAGGGTCACGGTAACCACCGGCACATCATCGATGCCCTTGGGTTTCACCAGCGGCGGTGTTACACCGGGCGGAATTTTGTCCAGATTGGACTGTATCTTGTCGTGCACTTTTACGATGGACGGCCCCAGCGGTTCGCCCACGATGAAACGAACGGTGACCATCGCCTGGCCACGCTGACTGGCCGAGTAGACGTGCCGTACGCCGGGGATCTGGTACATGATGCGTTCCAGCGGCTCAGTCACCAGGCTGGCCACCTGGTCCGCCGACGCACCCGGATACTGGACAAAAATGTCGATCATGGGCACTGAGATCTGCGGGTCTTCCTGGCGCGGTGTAAATATCAGTCCCAACAGTCCGACGAACAGGGTCGCCACCATCAGCAGCGGTGATATCGGCGAATCGATGAAGGTCGCGGCTATGCGGCCGGCGATGCCGAGGTCTTTGCTCTCGACCTCCTCCCGGTCACGCTGCTCGATCAGTTCCTCGCTCTCTTCAGGCGGGGAAGTATTATTCTCTGTTTTTTCCGTCATGGTTTTTGCCCCGAACCGTCCTGAGTGTTATTGGGAGCGTTGACGCCAGTCAGATGTTGCACCATCCGCCGGAGGGGCCGCATAGATGCGCTCCCCAACCTTCAGACCGGATAGAACCGCCACCTGATGAGCGCTGACATAATCACCCAGTCGAATCAGCCGCAGTTCCGTGCGCTCGTCGTCGGTAGCGACATACACGGCGGGCAGGCTGCCACGCCATAACACCGCACTATCCGGAATGACAGGCACTTCACTGACCTGAACTGAAACATCCGGAAGCATGACTTCAGCGTACATACCGGGACCGCCCGGTACATTGATGGGAAGATCAAACTTGACAGTGACGGTGTGGCGCACGGCATCGGCGGACGGGAAAATCTGCGCCACGCGCGCGTCGACGCGCACATTGCCAACGTCTATCCTCACCGGGACCAGCATGCCCATTTTTAGTCCGGACATGAGCCTTACCGGTACGTCGACCTGCACCTGCAGATAAGTCAGGTCGGAAAATACCATCAGCGGCTGACCCGGCTGAACCGTATCGCCCTCTTCCACCAGTTTGTCGATAATGACACCGTCGAAGGGCGCGAAAGAACGCGCATCGCGCAGCTTGGCATCGATTTCTTCAATGGCGGACTGGGCCGCGAGCTGCTGGTTACGCGCCTGCGTCAACTGTGTGCCGCGTCCCCACAGATTGGCGGTGCGATCGACATAACGATCACCGCCATGATCGCCCGGCATGAACGACTGGGAAAAAGGCTGGGTAAACATCTGGTCGAACATGTTCGGGATACCCATGCCACCGGACTGCGAAATACTGCGATCCTGGGGGGACCAGAGTTCCCGTTGGTACTGAACCTGGGCATTGCTGATTGCAGACGTGGCATTGTTGAACTGGGCAACTGCCGCACGACGCTTGGCCAGCAGATCATCGTCATCGATGGCAACCAGGATCTCGTCAGCTTTAAAACTGTCGCCCTCCTGTCCGGCAATGAATTCAACACGGCCCGGAATCTGTGCCGTCAGTGTCACCTGCCTGAAGGCTACCACGGTACCGCCCAGCGTTACCGCACTCCCCGCACTGCTCGCCTGTACGGTCACAATTTGAGAGCCGGCGGTCGGGCCGCCTTGTGCCGATGCTGGCTGAGCCAGCAAGCCCAGGGGCAGCGTTAGCAACGTACTCGTCAGAAAAGACGTCAATCGTTGGCGGGAATACTTCTGGGCAATTGTGCAGAGCCGTGCAACACTGCGGCCTTGCGTGGTTGGTCCTTGAACTCGTAACGTCACGGATTGTCTCCTCAAAGAGATTGGTGACCACCCTGACCGGGACCGCTCTGCAACGCCCCTCTGCGGCAGGGTACTATTCATAAAATCATCGCAAACCGCGTGCCAACTTATAGTTTCTTGTTTCTATTGGTTTTTTTGAAGTATGGCCGAGCGTTTACTTGCAACACTTTCAGTAAGGATTAACATGCAGTTAAGGTATTAACTTATTGTTATCACTAAATTCGTAATACAGAAAGCAGCACTGCAACACGGCTGCAACGGATTCAACGTATTGCAACAGTTTTTCGTTGCAGATTGACCTGCATCAACGCAACAGGTGAGCTATTCTATTAAGGTAAGTGCTCTGAATGCGATAAATCAGCGTGGAAGGGGCGGTTTTGCGCAGAAAGAACCGACGCATATAATAACCGAACTTGAGTGAGGGATTGATTGGATGAACGCCTTAGAACAGTTCACGCCATTGATGGATGCGGTGATTTCTCATATCCATGAGGGTGTCATACTTGCCGACTACAAGGGCAAGGTCCTTTTCTACAACCGGGCGGCAAGCGAACTGCTGGGATCCCCCAACTTCGACTCGGTGCATGAAATCCGTAAAAGCACAGGCGTCGATCTTCACACGCCGCTGTTACCCTCACCGCGCAATCAGGATATGGTCCCGGCCCCCGGTCGTGACGTTCTCGACCGCCATCATTTCGAACAACGGCTAACGCGCAACGGCAAGACACGGTTCATCGAAGTGAACTCCACGATCGTGCCAATGCCCGGAGAGACTGACCCGATTCACCTGATGGTGATGGCCGATGTCACCGACAAACGTCGACTGCAGGCGGTATTGAACGATAATGCCAACCGCGGCATGATCACCCAGGATCCGCGCATGATCGAGATCACCGCCATGATGGGGCACATTGCGCCAACCAAAGCCGCGGTGCTGTTACAGGGGGAATCCGGTACCGGTAAAAGCCTGCTGGCACGCATGATCCATCAGGAAAGTGACCGTGGTGACAAGCCGCTGGTTGAACTCAATTGTGCCGCGATCCCGGAAGCATTGCTGGAGTCGGAATTATTTGGCCATGTCAAAGGCGCATTCACCGGCGCCTCTTCGGATCGCCAGGGTCGTCTGCAAGCCGCCAACGGCGGTACGCTGTTCCTGGACGAAATCAGTGAATTACCTTTACATCTGCAACCTAAGATGTTGAAAGCCATTGAAGAACAATGCTTCCAGATGGTGGGTTCAGATAAAAACGTGAGTGTCGACGTACGCATCATTGCAGCATCCAATCAAAACCTCAGGGAGCTGGTGGACAGTGGCGGCTTCCGCGCCGATCTGTATTATCGCCTGGCGGTGATCCCGGTCGACATACCGGCGTTACGAGACCGTCCGGGCGACATACCGTTGCTGATCCGCTTTATCTGTGACCAGCTGGTCAGCCGAGGCTACCCGGATAACCTCAAATGTGATGAGGATGCGATGCAACTGATGATGGATTACCCCTGGCCGGGTAACGTGCGCGAACTGGCCAATGCGGTCGAACACGGCATGATTCTGGCGAAAAACGGCAAAGTAAAATCAAGCTCTCTACCCTACGACGTTCGTCATCACCATTCACAGGATGAAACCGGGGCAAAGGCAAGCGAAGGCAATCAACCTGAGACTGACAGTCACAGCAAAGAAATCCTGGATGCCCTGGAAAAAAGCAACGGCAACCGGGCAGAAGCCGCTCGTTTATTAGGTATTGACCGCAGCACTTTATGGCGGCGCATGCACCGGTTGAATATCATATAATAACGCTTAACGCTGTTTTTCTGTCGTCTCACAGACGTATTCGAACCAGCCTTTGTTTCGGGATGTTTGACCGTGGGCCCCGGCAACTAATAGAATCCTGAATTCCGCACCCTAG
>CBFDBP010000175.1:0-7586 GCA_965603065.1 uncultured Gammaproteobacteria bacterium | reverse complement strand
GCGATTCATCGGCATAATAACTTCACATCAAAGTCCACAGACAACACAAGGAGACACCCCCATGTACCCCCTGGTCTTACTGCAGCGACTACTCGACATGACACGAAGCCTGGATTTTCTGGGCCCGCTGGCATTACGCCTGTACCTCGTCCCCATATTCTGGATGGCCGGAAGCAAGAAACTGGCTGACATGGACAGCATCATCGAGTGGTTCGGAAATCCGGACTGGGGACTCGGACTACCTTTCCCGGAATTCATGGCCTGGGCTGCGACATTAACCGAAGTCGGTGGCGCGGTACTGTTGTTGATCGGTTTTGCGGTACGCTGGATATCAATCCCACTGATGGCCACCATGGTGGTCGCGGCGGTAACCGTGCACCTGCAAAATGGCTGGCTGGCGATTGCCGAAGGCAGCGGACTGTTCGCCACCCCGCGTACCGAAGGTGCCATTGAGCGCCTGAACCAGGGTAAGGAAATCCTTCAGCAGCACGGTAACTACGACTGGCTGACCGAAAACGGCAACTTTGTCATCCTCAATAACGGCATCGAGTTTGCGGCCACCTATTTCATCATGTTGCTGGTACTGTTTTTCGTCGGTGCCGGACGTTATTTCAGCATGGACTACTGGATTCGCCGCGCCTTCATGCGTTAGGGAGCCTCTTATTGACTCGTGATATCCTGGCATTCAGGAGTTCCAATGTCTGTAGGCTGCGCCCTGCCGCAGCCTACGATAATTCATCAACTACGCCAGAGCGCGATATCGCTGCCAGCCTCCCGCGTCGGGGCATGATATGCTGTTGCCACGAAGCCTGTGTACTTCGTTGCCCTGCGGTAACCAGGGCCGGGATGCAGAAGCAGTCTACGACTGGCAAGCCTGGCACACGTCACAGCAGAGGCCCATGGGAATAGCTGCTCGTGCCTGTTGAAAAAGAAACCTCTCCATCTACGCAACGCCCCGACGGCTATAAACTGGCTATTGAGGACATGAGTTGTGCAAGTTGTGTGGCCCGGGTCGAAAAGGCCATTCTCGCCGTCGATGGCGTAGTCGACGCTTCAGTGAACCTGGTGGAAGCTGCAGCCTATGTCGTCGGTGGCGATCCCGAACGTGTCGTTGACGCCGTTACCGGCCATGGTTATCCGTCTCACCTGGCAACGCGACAAACCACTAATGACATTCTGCTGGTTTTCGAATCACCGTTAGAGGACGCCGAACAACAACGGGCAGTTGACGTCCTGACAAGGTTCAGCCGGAAAGATCAAATTCGCTGCAGCGATCCTCAGCGCTGCCGGATAAGCACATCGGCTCATCCTGCTGACGCCCTGTTGGCACTGCGAGATGCCGGGCTTGCGGCACGCATTGTCGAGGACACGGAAGATCCCTATCGTGTCCAGGAACAGCAGGCACGGCATCATATTCACCAGTCCATCCGGCGTGCCGCTCTTGCTGCTTGCGTAGGCTTTGGATTGATGTTCGCCATGAATCTGGGCGTACTGCCTGTTGTTGATAGTGGCTCATCACTGACGGACCTGCACGGCCGGGGATTCTGGCTTGGCATCGCCCTGCTGTGCCTGTTCACCATGGCCTTCAGCGGCCGCAGCTATTATACCGGCGCCTGGAAACAGGCACGCCATGGCCACGCCAACATGGACACCCTGGTAGCGGTTGGTACCGCGGCCGCCTGGTTGTCTTCTGTGATTTTAATACTGGTCCCCGACTTTGTTCCCGCGGCCCAGCGGCATGTCTACCTGGAAACCTCGGTACTTATCCTGGCTTTCCTGCAATTAGGGCATGCCCTGGAAATCCGTGCCAAGGCACGCACCGGTAAAGCCATAGGCGCACTCATGGAACTGGCTCCGAAAACCGCACATATTCTGCGCCACCGGAAAGAAGTCGAAATACCGGTATCCCTGTTGCAGGCGGGTGATATCTTCATACTCCGTCCGGGTGAAACAATTGCCACGGATGGAACCGTGATCGACGGAACATCCAGTGTGAACGAGTCCATGATCACCGGCGAATCGCTGCCGGTCGCCAAATACACGAATGATAGCGTCATCGGCGGCACACTTAACCGGTCCGGCCTGCTCAGGGTACGTGTTGATCGCGTCGGTGACGATACGACGCTGGCCAGCATCATTCAGTCTGTTAAGCAGGCACAGATGAGCAAACCGCCGATCGGCAGACTGGTCGATCAAATCGCTGCTGTTTTTGTGCCCGTTGTTCTGGTGGTTGCCGCCCTTACCTTTTTAAGCTGGCTCTATTTTGGCCCTGACCCGCAACTGCCGTTTGCCTTGACCACGGCCATCGCGGTGCTGGTCATTGCCTGCCCTTGCGCGCTGGGACTGGCGACACCGATTGCCATTATGGTCGGTATGGGACGCGCGGCGCAGCTGGGCATCCTGATCCGCAACGGTGAAGCACTGCAGTCGGCGGCGGGCATCAGCCATCTGCTTGTCGATAAAACCGGCACTCTGACCGAGGGACAGCCGCGCATTACCGAGTTTCACTGTATTGAAACAGCCGGAGATGAGCGTGTTCTACAGTGGGCGGCCAGCCTGGAACACGCCTCTGAACACCCCCTGGCACAGGCCATTGTGGCATCGGCAACCGAGCGGGGACTGGAAATCATACCCGTGAAATCCTTCCACGCCGAGGCCGGCCAGGGCGTACGTGGTTCGGTTGAAAACAGAATGCTCTACATCGGCCGCCAGCAATGGATCGAGTCCCAGCATGTCGGCATAGACAGCACCCTCCAGGAACACGCCCGGCGCATGGCACAGCAAGCGATGACACCGGTATGGCTTGCCGACCAGACACAGGCTCTTGCAGTACTCGGGCTCCGTGACCCAGTCAGGAAAGATACCCCGGCAGCAATTCGAAAGCTTCAAGCCCTGGGCATCGAGGTGGTGATGTGTACGGGTGATCATGCCGAGACTGCGCAGGCTGTGGCGCAGGAACTGAATATCAAGTCCGTGCACAGCCGCGTACTACCTGAACACAAAGCAGATGTAATCAGGGGGCTGCAGAAACGGAGGTTTACCGTGGGCATGGTGGGTGACGGTATCAACGACGCACCCGCCCTGGCACAGGCCCAGGTGGGCTTTGCCATCGGCAGCGGTACCGATGTCGCGATAGAAAGCGCCGATGTCACCCTGGCCAGCAATTCACTGGCCAGCGTAGCCACCGCTATCTCTCTGTCAAAAGCGACCCTGCGTAACATCAGGCAGAACCTGTTCGGTGCCTTTGTTTATAATACCACCGGCATCCCGCTGGCTGCCGGCCTGTTCTATCCCCTGAGCGGCTGGCTGTTGAGTCCGGTATTTGCGAGCATGGCCATGGCCCTGTCTTCTGTTACCGTGGTCAGTAACGCCAACCGCCTGCGATTTTTCAAACCTGTGGAGTAAATCATGAGTGATACGATTCAACTCACCGTCAACGGCATGACCTGCAAGCACTGTGTGGCCGCTGTTGAAAAAGCACTGGCTGCGGTCGATGGTGTCGACGAGGTGATTCGGGTGACACTGGAACCGGGCAGTGCCACCGTCAAAGGCAACGCTCCGACTGAGGCGCTGATTGCTGCAGTAAAGGAAGCGGGTTACAAGGCAAGCCTGTAAGCACCAAGTCGCCAAACGCGCTTACTATTAAACCGGCAATACAAACCCGGTCTCGTAGGAGCGCCGCCCTTCGGCGCGATATCACGGCAGGCGAGCGCTCCTACGCTACTTACCAATCGGGTGCGTTCAGCAGTGGCTGCTCCGTACCCGTGGGCGGTGCTTCCGGCAATCCTTCAGGAAGGATGTCGTCATCCAGCAACCGCCCCCAGTCGGTACGCTCCTTCATTTTGTCCTGACGATCCTGCGAGACGAAGGCGTTGCCGGCGCGTATCTCCCAGCCACCCCCCAGTGCCTTGTAGGTGGCGATCAGAAAACCGATGGCCTCACCGCGTGTGTTGGTATACCTGTCCTGTACTGTCAACAGTGTCTGCTGGGTATCCAGCACACGCTGGTAATCGACGGCACCTTCGCGGTATTGAACCAGCGCCAGACGTACGGACCGATCCGCCGCTTTCACGCTGTCGGCCAGGAAGGCCTCCTGCTCCCGTGAGCCCAGATAGCCGCTGATACCGTCCTCGACTTCCTGGGCAGCCTGCAGGACCGTGTTCTGGTAGCTCACCAGCAACGCCTCCAGGCGTGCATCCTGCACCCTGACCTGGTTTTTCAGACGTCCGTAGTTAAGAATATTCCACGAGGCCTGAGGGCCGAAGTTATAACCAATGCTGTCGGATTTAAACAGGTCACTGTTGCTGTTTGAGCCGGTGTCGGCGTTCAACAGACCGATGGAACCGACCAGCGCGAATCTTGGATACAGATCCGACCTGGCGACGCCAATCCGCGCACTTTGCGCGGCCGCCTGCAGTTCGGCAATGCGGATATCGGGGCGCCGTCGTAACAGATCGGCGGGCACACCGACATCTATCTCTGCCGCTGATTGTGGTATTTTCCCTTCACCCTGCAAAACATCGCGCAGATCGTTCGGCGGCATGCCCAATAGAATGCTGAGCGCATATTTCACCTGGCGAATCTGGCTTTCCAGCAGCGGCACAGTTGACTGCGTGGACTTCAACAGGCTCAGGGCCTGCGAAGGGTCCAGTTCACTGACCGCACCGTTCTCGAAACGGACCCTGGCAATCTGGTAACTGCGGCGCTGCGTCTTGGAGTTATCAAGTGCGATCACCAGGCGTTCTTCCAGCGTTCGCAGCGCGACATAGATCCGCGCAACTTCTGCGGTCAACGCCACCAGGGCATTATCGTAATCGGCAATCGATGCGTTCAGGTCGGCGCTGGCGGATTCGACACCACGGCGGAACCGGCCCCAGAAGTCCAGTTCCCAGGCAGCGTCAAAACCTATGTCACCCTGGGTATATTTATCATCGGCAAAGGAATTATCAAAATTCGCTGTATTGTCGCTTAAACCGATCCGGGTCAGGGCACCATTCACTTGCTGATCTTGCGGGTATTGCTGACCGATGGCGATGCCCAGCTGCGCCCGCGCTTCCAGGATGCGCAGTCCGGAAATCTGCAGCGGCAGATTCTGTTGATACGCCATTTTGATCAGCTGATCGAGAACCGGGTCGTTGAAACTCGCCCACCAGTTCTCCGGCTCCTGGCCCGCCGACAGGCTCTGACCCTGTTCATCCCAGGTTTCCAGCAGATCCGCATCGGGCGTTTCAAAATCAGGTCCCAGCGTGGTACAGGCCGAAACGGCCAGCAAACCGGCAGCGGCGAGCGCACGCGTGATCAGATTCATTGATGCCATTTGATTCACCTTTATTGGGGCAAGCGTTTCACCCTGCCCCAGCTTCCCGCAAAATTTACACCATACACAAAACCAGGCCATTAATTAAGCACCAGGGATTCTTTTTGTGTGAATGACCGGGTAGCCTGATCGACAATTGCGGGATTCCCTTGACCGGCATCAATGTTGTGTCTCACCGGAGCCATTAAGCTGCGCACATGGAACTCGAACTCGTCAGTTTTAAAATATGCCCCTTTGTGCAGCGCGCGGTAACCACGCTGCGTTATAAGCAGACAGCATTCAAACTGACCCACATTGACCTGTCCGACCCGCCGCACTGGTTCAAGGCTATTTCACCCTTCGGCCGGGTGCCGCTGCTAAAAGTCGATAAGCAGCACGTGATTTTCGAATCCGCCGTTATTGACGAATTTCTCGATGAAATCACCAGCGGCCACCTGCTTCCGGAAGACCCCCTGCTGCGTGCGCAGAATCGCAGCTGGATAGAATTTGGCACAGCCTGCCTGCTGGATCTGTCCGCACAGATGCACGCTGAAGACGAGCCGACGTTCGACAGTAACCGGGAAGAACTCAAATCGAAACTGAAGTGGCTGGAAGCCAGGCTGGACCAGCCGCCCTACTTCAACGGTGACACGCTTTCACTGGTCGATTTTTCCTACGCGCCGCTGTTCATGCGGACCGAAATCCTCAACATCGGCGAAGAGCTCTATCCTGCCGCACAGCTGCCCAGGACCGCCGCCTGGGGCCGGCGGCTGCTGGAGCTGCCGGCAGTCCGCGACTCGGTTGTAGCGGACTTCCCCGAGCTTCTGCGCGACCACATCTGTGCCAAGGCACCGTACGCGGCACAGCGGTTCGGACTATAAAAGGGCCGCTGGACCGTGCGTTGAACAAGCGACCGGTCTATGCAGCACACGCCACAAGTACATCCATGTAGGCTCGACGGCAGCATCCCTGCTGCCGACGGTGCTGCATAGACCGGTCGCTTGCTCAACGCACTCTATTGATGTTGCGTCATTAGAAATACCGCGCCAGCCGCAATGTCACATTGCTGTCTTTCTTGAATGCCACCGCCACATCGTTGCCTGAATTGAGAAACCAGCGACTTTCCAGCTCCAGCTTCCAGTGATTGTCGAGCCTGCGTTCGGCTTCAACCGAGAGCTGCGAAGCGTGGGTATCGCGATCGATAACAAATCCCGCCAGCAGCTCCGAATCCTGCACATCATTCAGTGTCAACCGCGTCCCGAAGAAAAAGTCGTCATCGAACAGGACCGGGGGAGCCTCGGCCGGATCACTATCGCGGCCATCCCAGGAATACTCGAGCAACAGGCCGAGGTCAGCGCTCGAATCGACGATCTGGTAGAGCGTATATTCGAATCCCCCCACTGTGGCCCAGAAATGATCGCTGTTCTGCGAACGCCAGAGTCCTTCAAATTTCCACAACCAGCCCTCATGGGTAAATTGTATATCCGTTCCCACTTGTTCGATCAGGTCGTAGAAAGGCACCAGCCGCGTGCCGTTATCGTTGACCAGAAATCTCGGCTCCCGGCCGGTGCCGTTAAAATAATAAATACCGAAGTCCCAGGCACCGGCATAGTGGGAATAACGCAGCGCCACATCGACGTGCTGTTGGTCATTACTGGCGTCGTAGTCCGGGTCGCCATCCGTCACCAGCGGAAACCGCAGACGCCCGTCCTTACCCGGGAAAGTCCTCTCCCTGAACCAGGGCATCACGAACAGGTTGAGTGATCCCCAGTCCTGGTGGGTAGCGAGATTGATCATCGGCTGTCCCAGCTTGTCCTCGCCGTCGATATCTTCGACAAAATCGGTCTGGTTGATAATGTCGACCAGGTGACGGAATTCGGCCACACCCCAGAACACCCGGTTGACACCCACGAGCAATTCATAGTCAGCGTCGATGTGTAACCAGTAGGCTTCGCGGATATCAAAATGGGTACGCCGGTTATCGCGACTGTCGAGCCTGGCAAAAGGGATGAAACTGAATTGGTCATCGCCTTTTTCAGGGAGAATGCTCCACTCGGGCTGGACAATCGCTGAAGGCTGCAAACCGTCAAACTGGTCGTCGAACTGCGCATCGTCGACGAAGCCGCGCAGCTCGGCACCGATAAAGCCGGACAGACGGGTATCGTAGGCCTGCACGAGCGCCGGAAGTATCACCAAAAACCATAACAACCTGTACACATTGCTGTCCTGTTAATTCCCTCTCCCGCCGGGAGAGGCTATTATATCCCCTCATCCTGGCCTTCTCCGGCGG
>CBFDBP010000174.1:0-7637 GCA_965603065.1 uncultured Gammaproteobacteria bacterium | reverse complement strand
GCCGTCAGGCGAGACAAGGTGAATTGCGCAGCAAGAGAGGGTCCCCTGGGGGAGAAGGTCCTCTGGAGGAGAGGGTCCCCTGGGGGAGAAGGTTGGGATGAGGGTATCTAAAATCAATAGCTTGCCCTTGTTGATCCCCTCTCCCTAACCCTCTCCCGGAGGGAGAGGGGACTTTTACAACACACTCTGGAGGGAGAGGGGACTTTTACAACACACTCTGGAGGGAGAGGGGGCTTTTACAACACACTCCGGAGGGACAAGGTGAATCGCCGTCAGGCGAGACAAGGTGAATTGCGCAGCAAGACAAGGTGAATCGCCGACAGGCGAGAGAAGGTCCTCTGGAGGAGAGGGTGCCCTGGGGTACAAGGTGAAATTGATATGCAGACCGAAAGTTATGCAACTGTCAGGACCACAAAGAGTACAAAGGAACAAAAAGTTAAGCGGGTGAAAGTGACAACACCAGCCTATTCCTCTATCAGCGGCAGCGTTTCGCCTTCACCGGTGGGCGCTTTCAAGCCGAGCTGCGCATAGGCATTGCGCGTCGCCATGCGGCCGCGCGGCGTGCGAATGATAAAACCCTGCTGAATCAGGTAGGGCTCCAGGACATCTTCAATGGTGCCCTTTTCCTCGCCAATCGCGGCAGCCAGGTTATCCACGCCCACCGGCCCGCCGTCAAATTTCTCGATGATGGTGCGTAACAGGCGTCGATCCTGACTATCAAAACCACGCTCATCGACATCCAGCATCTGCATACCAGCTTCGACGACCCTGGCTGTAACCACACCCTGCGCTTTTACTTCCGCGTAATCACGCACCCGGCGCAGCAGGCGATTGGCGATACGCGGCGTCCCCCGTGAACGTTTCGCCAGCGCCAGGCCACCCTCATCTTCCATTTCTATGCCCAGAATACCCGCTGAACGTTTCAGAATGTAGGCCAGGTCTTTGCTGTTATAGAACTCGAGGCGCTGCACAATACCAAAGCGGTCGCGCAGCGGTGAGGTCAGCAGGCCGGCGCGGGTGGTTGCCCCAACCAGGGTAAAGGGTGGAAGATCCAGTTTGATGGAACGCGCCGCCGGCCCCTCGCCAATCACGATATCGAGCTGATAATCCTCCATGGCCGGGTAAAGGATTTCCTCGACAACCGGGCTCAGGCGGTGGATTTCATCGACAAACAAGACGTCGTGAGGTTCCAGGTTGGTCAACAGTGCAGCCAGGTCACCCTGTTTCTCCAGTACCGGTCCGGCACTATGACGCAGATTGGCACCCATCTCGTTAGCAATGATATGTGCAAGCGTGGTTTTGCCCAAGCCGGGCGGACCGAATATCAGCACATGATCGAGCGCATCTTTGCGACGCCGCGCCGCTTCGATGAATATCCCCATCTGTTCGGTAACCTGCGGCTGGCCGACATAGTCGGCCAGTTTCCGGGGGCGGATAGCGCGGTCCAGGGCTTCCTCCTCAGACGAGGCGCTGGCGGTCACAATGCGGTCGGGCTCTATCATGAGTCTCAGCATACAGGCTGCGGAACAAGCGGTACAGAGCCTGGTGTTACTGGAAATTTTCACTATTTACCAAGCCACACATTAGTAATGCCGGCGGATCCACCAAATTGTTCTTAACCCCAAAATCCTGTAGCTTAGGCTGCTCTCATGCTATCCCGATAGCACCACTAAGTACGCAGCCCCGAACAAGGAGTCGTCATGAAAGCAAGAGCCGCAGTCGCCTGGCAGGCCAGACAACCTCTTTCAATTGAAGAGATCGATGTCGAAGGTCCGAAAGAAGGCGAAGTCCTGCTGAAAGTGATCGCTTCCGGCGTCTGCCACACTGATGCATTTACCCTGTCGGGTGAAGACCCGGAAGCTGCATTTCCCTGCGTACTCGGCCACGAAGGCGGCTGCGAAGTGGTGGAATGCGGCCCTGGCGTCAAAACCCTGAAACCCGGTGACCACGTCATTCCACTGTACATTCCGGAATGCGGGCATTGTGAATACTGCCAGTCGACGAAGACAAACCTGTGTCAGTCCATTGCCTCCACGGTGTGGACCGGTTACATGCCGGACGGTACACGGCGCTTTTCCCACAACGGCGAAGCCATCTATCACTATATGGGCTGCTCGACGTTTTCTGAATATACCGTGGTACCGGAAATTGCACTGGCGAAAATCAACCCTGCCGCCCCGCTGGACAAGGTCTGCCTGCTGGGCTGTGGTGTCACTACCGGCATAGGTGCAGTGCTGAACACCGCCAAGGTTGAAGCCGGTGCGACGGTTGCCGTTTTCGGCCTCGGCGGCATCGGCCTGTCGGTGATACAAGGCGCTGTGATGGCTAAAGCCGAACGCATCATTGCGGTTGACATCAACCCCGACAAATTTGAAATCGCCAGGGCTTTAGGCGCTACCGATTTTATCAATCCGTCGGAACTCGATACTACAGTCACCGAGGCTGTTGCGGAAATGACCCATGGCGGCGTGGACTACTCGTTTGAATGTATTGGCAACGTTGAAGTCATGCGCGAGGCACTGGAATGCTGCCACATGGGCTGGGGGATCTCCACCATTATCGGTGTTGCCGGGGCCGGCAAACAAATCTGTACCCGTCCATTCCAGCTGGTTACCGGCCGCACCTGGAAAGGCACGGCGTTCGGTGGCGTTAAAGGGCGTAGTGAACTACCCGGCTACGTCGATAACTACATGAACGGCAAAATTGAACTGGACAGCATGGTCACCCACACAATGCCGCTGGAAGAAATCAACACCGCCTTTGATTTGATGCATGAAGGCAAGAGCATCCGTTCAGTAATTATTTTCTAGAGGCTGAAAGCATGGAACAGATCGAGAGCGTCAAGGAGTTCGGCGGTTATCTGAACCGCTATCAGCACGATTCGCACAGCTGCAACTGCCGCATGACTTTTTCTGTCTATCTTCCCCCCCGGGCAGAGACGGAAAAAGTACCTGCAGTGTACTGGCTCTCCGGCCTCACCTGCACTGACGATAATTTTCGCATCAAAGCCGGCGCCCAGCGATACGCATCCGAACTGGGGCTGGCACTGATCATACCGGATACCAGTCCGCGCGGTGAGAATGTACCCGATGCCGCGGAGCGCTACGACCTTGGCCAGGGCGCAGGCTTCTATGTCAATGCCACCCGTCAGCCCTGGTCAAAGCACTACCATATGTACGATTACGTGACGCGGGAGCTGCCGGCACTGATTGAAGCCAACTTTGCTGTCATCCCGGGCCTGAAGTCCGTTTCCGGCCATTCCATGGGTGGCCACGGCGCACTGCTGTGCGCGCTCAGGAACGCGGGTGGCTATCGCTCCGTATCTGCCTTTGCGCCCATCTGTAACCCGACTCGATGCAGTTGGGGCGAAACCTGTTTCAGCGCATATCTGGGCAATGACCGGGAAACATGGAAGGCCTACGATGCCACCTGCCTGATCGAGGCAGGCGCCCATCCCGTACCGTTACTGATCGATCAGGGAAGCGCGGATGAATTCCTCGCTGAACAGCTCTACCCGAAGCACCTGGAAGCCGCCTGTAGGGCGCGGAATTTTCCGCTCACGTTGCGCCTGCAGGAGGGTTACGATCACAGTTATCACTTCATTTCCACCTTCATCGGTGAACACCTTGCCTGGCATGCCGGTGCTCTCAACGACTGACGCCACCAGCCCAACACAAATTTTTTCTATTGCACAGTCGCCTGTAATGCCGCTCTTATAATGTCTTCAGTCGTCAGGTCTTCGCTGTCGACCGCCCGAACCATGCGACTGGCATCCTGTGGCTTGTAGCCCAGCGCGGTCAGCGCACTGACGGCCTCTTCGACCGGGTTGGCAACGTCAGCTCTGGCCGATGGAACAGATCCCGGTCCGAAGGCCAGCGAGCTATCCCAATCCGCCAGACGATCACGCATTTCAATGACCAGGCGTTCTGCGGTTTTCTTTCCGACACCCGGCAGTTTGATCAGCGATGCGGTATCGCCGGCCTGCACGCAGGCGGCGAAATGACCAGCCTCGATACCCGACAGAATGGTCAACGCAAGTTTTGCGCCCACACCATTCACTTTGATCAGAGTACGGAACAGCCTGCGATCAGACTGTTTACTGAACCCATACAGGCTGTGCGCATCCTCGCGCACAGCAAGGTGGGTAAACAGGGTGACAGGCTCGCCAACAGCAGGCAGGTCATAGAATGTCGTCATCGGCGCCTCAACTTCATACCCGACACCCTGCACTTCGACCAACAGGCCTGGTGGCTGCTTTTCACGCAATACACCCCGTAAAAAACCGATCACCTCAGCCTGCCTCCACGTAATCGTTGAGCCGCCGGGACCCTGCTCAGGGCTTTTTGCTGGAAGCTGTGACACAAAGCGACAGCCAGTGCATCGGCTGCATCGGCCTGCGGCGTGTCGCTGAGATTCAGCAGAACCCGCACCATATGTTGTACCTGCTGCTTGTCTGCACCACCTTTACCAACCACCGATTGCTTGATTTCACGCGGTGCGTACTCGGCAACCGGCAATGCCTGCATAACCGCGGCGCAGATGGCAGCACCCCGCGCCTGACCGAGTTTCAACGCAGAACCGGCATTACGCTGCATGAAGACAGTCTCTATGGCGAACTGCTGCGGCCGGTATTCGGCCATGAGTTCGCTCAGTTCCCGGAAAATCAAGCCCAGCTTATCGGCAAGACTGTCACCGGCGACTTGAAGACAGCCGCTGGCGACATAACGTGAACGACTGCCTTCACAGTCGACCAAGCCATAGCCCGTCATTCTAGACCCTGGGTCAATACCAAGAATTCGCATCATCTAACCCGGCTGGACAAGAAAAGTTACTAACTTCCTCACACCTTCGTACAATAAGACACGAGGGACACAGATGAAATTCGGTTAGAAAGCATTTTCAGATTTCCTCCGTGACCTTTGAATCCTTCGTGGTCGGCAAAATTAGCGGTGCAAGCCGGATTGTTCACAGCTCTGCCAGTATTTCCGCGGAAATATCCGCGTTGGAATAAACATTCTGCACGTCGTCCAGATCCTCCAGACGATCGAGCAGGCGAATCATTTTTTCCGCGTCACTTTTGTCGAGCGGTGTGGTATTTTCGGCACGCATGGTCACTTCGGCTTCATCCGTCTCAAAGCCCGCACTCAGCATGGCTTCACTGACGTTCGCGAAATCATCCGGCTCGGTCAGCACATCGACAGAGCCGTCGTCGTTGCTCACAACATCCTGCGCACCGGCTTCCAACGCTGCTTCCATAATCGCGTCTTCATCACTCCCCGCCGGATAGCAGAGTATGCCGGTCTGGGTGAACTGAAATGCCACCGAGCCGCTGGTGCCCAGATTGCCACCGGCCTTGGTAAAGGCGTGACGCACCTCGGATACGGTTCGATTGCGGTTATCGGTCATGCAATCGACCATAACGGCGACACCACCCGGCCCATATCCCTCGTAGCGGATTTCGTCGAAATTCTCGCCATCCTGGGCCCCTGAGCCGCGTTTGATGGCACGTTCCATGGTGTCCTTGGTCATGTTGGCGGCAAGCGCCTTGTCCACCGCCAGGCGCAGTCGGGGATTAGCGGCAGGATCAGGGTCACCGGCACGCGCTGCGACGGTGATCTCACGGATCAGCTTGGTGAATACCTTACCCCGCTTGGCGTCCTGGGCCTTTTTACGATGCTGAATATTGGCCCATTTACTGTGTCCTGCCATTGCCGCCTCTCTAACAGTTCAAATTGGCCTGATTCTAGCATCGACAGACAGGCGCGTCAGCGTCTCGCCCAAAAGCAGCGTTGACAGCCTTGAACCCGATCAGGGTGAAACGTCGAGCATTCGCTCCAGCGCCATCCTGGCCAGCCCGGCTTCCTTTTCAGGCACCTTGACCTGGTTAACCGGTTTGCCGTCGAGCAGATTTTCCAGCGTCCACAACAGGTGCTGAGGGTCGATCCGGAACATGGTGGAACACATGCACACGGTCGGCGACATGAAGTGAACGGACTTGCCCTGCGACTCGCACTCCTGGTGCAAACGATTTACCAGGTTCAATTCGGTTCCCACCAGCCAGCGGCTGCCCGCTTCAGAATCGCGAATGGTCTTGATGATGTATTCGGTCGAGCCGACGTAATCGGATTTCTGACATACTTCGAAACTGCTCTCCGGGTGGGAAATGACTTTGGCGCCGGGAAATTTCTCCCTGAAACGATCAATATGCTCCGGTTGAAACACCTGGTGCACGGAACAAAATCCTTTCCAGAGGATCATCTTTGCCTTGCGGATTGCATCTTCGCTCAAGCCACCCATCGGCTGATCGTAGTCCCACACCACCATTTCATCGAGCGGAATACCCATCTTGTAAGCGGTATTGCGGCCCAGGTGCTGGTCGGGAAAAAACAGCACCTTGTCGCGCTGTTCGAACGACCATTCCAGGACATTCTGCGCATTGGTCGAGGTACAGACGATGCCACCGTGATCACCACAGAATGCCTTGAGATCGGCTGCAGAATTGATATAGGTAACCGGCGTTACCCTTTCATCGGGATCCAGAACCCGGCTCAGCTCCTGCCAGGCACGTTCCACCTTGGCCAGGTTTGCCATGTCGGCCATGGAACAGCCGGCAGCCATATCCGGCAGAATGGAGACCTGATCGGGGCGTGACAGGATGTCGGCGACTTCGGCCATAAAGTGCACACCGCAGAACACGATGTACTCGGCTTTCGAATTGGCCGCTTCACGCGACAGCTTCAACGAATCACCGGAAAAGTCGGCGTGGCGGAATATCTCGTCACGCTGGTAGTGATGACCGAGAATAACCAGACGATCACCCAACGCTCGCTTTGCCGCGACGATACGTGCCTCGCATTCCTCATCGGTCAGCATAGTGTACGGCGTTACATCGAGGGCGGTAGCCTGCATGAGCGCACACTCCTTCGTAATCTGTTTATAGTGTAAGCGGTTCAAGCGCTAACGTAGCGTTCGATAGCCGTCCGGTTGGTGTGGGAACTGACCCGGTCGGCTGCCTGTTGTGCCGGCAACCAGTCGGCCCGCAGGTGTTCCACCCTGCTCAATTGTATGGGGGCGATTTCCGTAAGTTCAACCCGGAACACGTGCTCGGTATTCCAGCCGACACCAGGAGCATAGCGCGAACGCCAGGCCGGCAGGATTTCAAACCTGTTGCTGTAGCCACAATCCAGCAACTGATCCTGCACCAGCAACCCGGTTTCTTCCCTGACCTCGCGGATAGCAGCCTCTCCCGGCGATTCATGCCAGGCCAGGCTCCCCGTCACCGACTGCCAGAAACCCGCTGGCTGCCGACGTTCCAGCATTAACACCTCACCGCTGACGGTATAGATGACAACCAGCACCGATTCCGGGCGTTTGTACTGAGTTGGCGCCATTCAATTTAACCGCTATGGAGGTTTGGCCGGAAGTGAGCCGACATGGCCTGCCGGTACCGTCGGCCGCCCCCTACGGGGATCCAAGGACATGACGCGGCCGTCGAGCTTACAGGGACGTATTTTAAAGGTGAATTGCGCAGCAAGCGAGGGTCCTCTGGAGGACAAGGTGAATCGCCGATAGGCGAAAGAAGGCCCCCTGGGGGGGAGGGTGCCCTGGGGTACAAGGTGAATCGCCGTCAGGCGAGA
>CBFDBP010000173.1:0-7763 GCA_965603065.1 uncultured Gammaproteobacteria bacterium | reverse complement strand
AAAGCAGAACCCCAACCGGATCGGCAACCGGTTTGTTAACGACAAAGACGCAAAGAAGTACCTGACCGTCGTCAACCAGGCGCATTGGCTTGAGGACGAGTTATAGTCAGTCAATACCCAAAAGCATGATGTCTGGTAAACGATTAGTTTTTCATCTATTGTATTCAATGCCTGTTCAATCATTAACCAAAGGTGATTTCAGTATGTTACATCGCACCGGTTTCTTAGTGGCACTGCTTGCCTGTTCTTCATTCACTCTGCTCAATACAGGCATAATCAATAGCGCCTATGCCAATCAGAATAATAACGATGGAATACAGCAACAGGCCCCGAACAAAATTTACGGTAAAGTTACGGATATAATTGAGGCTGCCGGTTACACCTATGCCGAAGTTGATACCGGTAAAGTGAAAGTCTGGGCCGCAGCGCCCACCACCCCGCTGAAAACCGGTGACATGATCGCATTTACAACCGAGATGCCAATGAAAAACTTTCACAGCAGCTCGATGAAACGCGATTTCCCCATTATCTATTTTGTAAACCGTTTTATTGCCGGTAAAGAAAACCTGACAGACAAAAGCACAGAAATGGCTTCGCCGCATGGAACAACCAAACCGGCATCCGCAGCCAAAGCCGTCGAAGGCATCCATAAAGTTGAGGGTGGCAACACCATCGCCGAAGTCTATACCGACAAACAAAAGCTTAATGGCAAAGCAATACGCGTGCGTGGACAGGTTACCAAGTTTACCGCCGATGTCATGGGCAAGAACTGGCTGCACATCAGAGACAGTAGCACTCTGGATGACCTGACCATCACCACCGATAGCACGGCAGCAATAGATGCTGTTGTCGTCATCGACGGCAAACTGGCACTGGATAAGGATTTTGGTTACGGCTACGTTTATCCGCTTATAGTCGAAGATGCCAGCGTAACAAAGGAATAAGTCTTTACCGCGCGCACGGGAGCACTGGGCCGGGGCTTTGGTCTAATCGGCAGGCGCGCCGATACCGGTGCGCGGTGATGCACGCATACCAAAAACCCCTCACCTCTCCACCCTCCTGTCAACTCATTGTTTAATAAGATTAGTTTTGTGTTTGCCGGGCCGATGCTAACATGCATCCGGAGCAGATGACGTGCCTGATAAGGCATGAAATCAGGTTTAACTGTATAGTCGGTATCAGGCCTGTCGAAACTGGAATCAGCGCTGGCGGCAACTTCGGGCACTAAAAGGGGTGTGGCGTAATGGGAATGAAAACATTCACGGAATTCTGGAAGGGGATGTTTTTTTTCGTTTCCACGGTGACCCTGTCTGTCGCTCTTTACCTGGTCGTGATCGTGTGGCAGCCGCTGTGGACGGAAGGCTTCAGAAATTTCGGGGATATCTCCAAGGCGATCATAAGGCTGGACAGGACGGCCAAACCGGTGGCCGAAATGGCACCGCTGATGCTGGGTGAGATGGACGAGATGCGCTACTCGATGATGAAGATGCAGAAGTCCATGAAAACCATGGCGGAAATGAATCCCAGCCTAAAGGAAATGACCCACGCCATGAACCGCATGACCTGGGTCGTGGATCAGCGCATGGGTACGATGAACAACGAGGTGGACCGCATGGGAGACAAGCTTTCCCCCACAGGCATGATGCCGTTCAACTGGTAATCGATAGCAGGCAAGGGGTCTGGCGGCCGTCGAACTCTATGGATTGCTAGCAGTAAGTGAGGATGGTAGCCATAGCGCTGGTAAATTCGTCGAAAGAATGCGGTTTGACAATGTAGTCCTCCACATCGTACTCAAAGGCCGCGGCACGGTCACGTGGCTCATTCGAAGAAGTCAGCACAATAACCGGTAGAGATTGCAGATCCGGGTCCGCACGAAGTTCCTTCAGGAATTCAATGCCTCCCATTTTAGGGAGATTGAGATCCAGCAGTATCAGCGATGGCTTTGGCTCAATCTTGGGAAAGCCGTCACCGCGTAACATACCGAGTGCTTCGACACCGGTACGCGCAACGTGGATCGGGTTGGTGACATCATTTTTTTGCAGCGCCCGCTTGACAGTCATAATATCGACCCTGTCATCTTCCACGAGCAGTATAACGGCGTTCTCATCAAGCATTTGTAAGCTTCCTGGTATGCGTACTTAATAAACAGTATAGACCCCGCGGAGGTAAACCCATCTTTGCTTCAAGCTGATTTGGGCCAGGTAAACCGAAACCTGGCGCCTTTACCTTCCTGGGATTTCAGTTTTATCGAACCCCCATGTTCCTGCACAATTTTCCTTACCAGCGCCAGTCCTATCCCGGTGTCGGTGCCATAGTCCTTGGTCTCCAGCGTCTGAAACATCATGAATACTTTCTCATGATATTCCGGTGCGATGCCAGGCCCATCATCCTTTACCGTGAATTGATAGAATTCGCCTTTATCAGACACCTTAATCCAGACATGCCCCTGGGCGCTACCATGATGTTTGATACTGTTACTGATAAGGTTGGCGAACACCTGGTATAGCTGCAGCCGGTCGGTTTGCAGGGTGGGCATGCCCGGGGCTATATCTACGATGAATCCCTGCGGGGGTGACAGCGAGTCGACGATCTCGACCAACAGTTCGGTGACATCCACGCTTTCCACGGATTGTTTGGTGCGGCCAATGCGGGAGTAATCCAACAGTCCTTCGATCAATGCGTTCATACGTTTGACGCGATCACGAAGGAGTTCCAACTGTTCACGGGTTGCCTCGGTAAGTTTTTCCTTCAGGTCTTCCTGCAACCAGCCAGCCAGATTCGCAATGCCCCTCAGTGGGGCCTTGAGGTCATGCGAGGTGACATAGGCAAACTGTTCCAGTTCTTCCGCACGATGGTTCGCTTCCGCAGTACGTCTGGCAATACGTTGTTCCAGCGTTTCATTCAGCGCCTTAAGTTCTGTTTCAGCGTACATACGTTCGCCAACCTCCCGGTTGAGTGCCTCATTGACATCTGTTAACTGTGCCGTGCGCTCGCGTACGAGACGCCTCACCTTGGCGGTGCGCCCCATCAGCGTAGAAAGGTAAACCGCAAGCAGGGCCGTGAACGCCCACCCCCCGACAAGGATACTCCATCCACTCCAGGGGTCCGGCTGGAAAAACCCGCTTGCCGGTCGACATCCGGCCACCCATTGCCGATTCGCAACGTTAAGGGGCCGGATGAACCCCCAGTTAGCGTGCATCTCCTCACTTGCGAGATTTCGAGAATCAACATCACCGGCACGTTTTCTGGAAGCATGGTAGTAGAGATACCGTCTTCCGGACTCAGCAGATATAGTATAGATGATCAGTTCGATACCGCTGGGGCTGAGGTTGTCCAGAGCACGTTCAACAATATCACCAATGCGGAAGATCCCCCTCGCAAACCCTCGCAGCATCTGTGCTCGCTGTTCTGCGGAGTCACCGATAATATCTTCATCGTCATCATCATGATCGTCGCTTGATTGCTCTTTATTGTAGACAGGCAACTGTGCCATAAAACCGAATTCCCCAACACCTTTCCGTTTAAGCGGGATGGGCGATGAAACCAGCATCTTTCCCAAATCCCTCGTCTCCAGCAATGTCCGGAGTATCCCAGAGTCAGAGGCCAGGTCGAGACCAAGTACTTCCTTTTTGAGCTGATAGGGTTGCACATAGAGGACCGGGAAATGTACGTCGCGTATTTCAGCCGGAACCAAATTTCCTTCCGGGTCACGTTCATTGATTTGGAATCTTGAAAAACTGCGGCGCGCTTCCTCTTCAAACGCCGTGCGCTGGTACCCGTCAACCCGGGGGATCCATTCCAATGCATCTATGCTGCCAAAACGCTTCAGCGCCGGACCGACGTATTTGCGGAACTCCCGTCGACCGATCGATGGAGATGCATCGATGAAACTGCCGATGTCCTGGACTACACCGAGGGTCTGTGCGAATTCGCGCTGAATGACCAGAACGCGGTCACTGGCAGCAGCCTGGAACGCATTTTGTACCCGCTGGCGTTCCCAGTCCGCAACCGCTTGAAACAAAAGCCAGGTGACGGTTAAACCAAAGATTGCCACCAGGGCAATGGGAATGTAATTGGACCACTGCGATTCTGGCTCGGTTGTTGTTTTCCGGGGCTCTGTCCGGGGGTGTTTGGGCGCGGTAAAGGACAGCTGACGAATCGCACTCACTATGCGCAAAGCTTCGACTTTCATACCGTGCCAGTACCTGATCAACATCTCTACATTCGATCCAGAATACCCGGGTCCGGCGGATAACGCTCTTTGATCCTAAGAGTGACCTGTTGCATTATGTCTCGAACGGTATGCTCGATCGTCCAGTTGGCGATAACCGGAACCCGCGCCTTGTCCGCCAGATTCAGCAGAAAAGACTGCAAGTCCCAGATGGCATCCAGCTGTTCCAGATAGCGCGACGATCCACGTTCAGGCTGCTCGCGACTGCGCCATGAGAGCTGATGCCTCAATTGCTGCTTGGTGGTAACGGCCAGCATGACGGGCACGACTACCGCGTTCTGGCTGGCTTTGACCAGATCCAGTTTTGCGGGCAATATATGTACGCCATCGATGATAATATCGTGGCGCTCCTTTACTGCACGTGCAATGGTTGCCTCGAGGGCCGATTTAACATTGCCGAACTGGGCCAGAAAGCCGGCAATCGTCGGATTATCGGTTTCCCGCTTGAGATCTGAAGCTTCCACGGCAGGGAGACCCCGCCATGCCTCAAAACTTGAGTAGCCAAGCGTTGGTACCACGTGCGGGGCCAGATAACACTTTATTATCTCCCGCATAATATCAGTAGACTGGGTACGTACGACATCCAGCAGGTAAGCCAGTTCGGTGCTGACAGTACTTTTACCTGTTCCTGTGGTTCCGCCTATCAGTATGATCAATGGCTCACCGCTATTCTCGAACTGCAGCCTGGAGAGATAGTTGTCAGCCGCTTCTATAGAACAGTATCGCTTGAGTGATTGATGGATGAGTCGCCGCAAGTTGCTCGAATCCACCTCGTATTCGCCGCTTTCCTGCACCGCCTGCTGTACGCTTCGCGCGACTTCGTGCGCGGACTCTCTGCCAATAACACAGGCCTCCAGCGAACGGGTTAAAATGCCGACCGAAAAAGGACTGCGACGCTTCTGGGTACGGACAATGACTTTCTGCTCTGGTGCCGGGCTGGTTTCATAGTTTAGCCGGATCGCCTGATCGAAGCGCTTTTCAAGCTGCCGCGCCACGTGAGCCCTCAGCTCTGTGGTCGTGACTTCTTCCCTGTTTCCCAGATCCTCTCTTACAGCCTGAGCGGTAGCGTATGCATCCTGAAACGATAGCCCCGCCGAGAGCAGCGACTGGACCAGGATGCCCCGCAGGAAGGGAACTCTATCTCCTTCCGGCGCCTTGATGACAACTATTTTCGTCACAGCAGATTCAATTTGTCCCTGTAAGTAAACTCTGGCAGATTGCCCAAAACTGATTCCAGTGTACCTCCAGTTGGCCAGGCATAGAACCATACCCTTGGGATTATGCTCACTTCACAGTTACACGGACAACCACTTGTGGGCTTGCCCTTCCATCTGCAGCTGACTCGAAAACCCGCTGTTTTCGCAATTGCGTAACTGTTTCAAATACCGCCGTCTGCATCGCAGTGACCTGCAGATTGCCCGGATATGCGACCATACACGGTATCCGCTTTGCCGGTGATCACCGCCAGGGTATTCAGTCCGAGCAAAATCGTACCCAGCAACAGCATGAAACGAAGTCTTTTTCTCGATGCATCCATAACAACCTCCCCCGGGGCCGGACAGTCTCGCTGAGACCGCCGCTGGCAATGGACTGTGTGGTGGTAGGAATTGGAGGGGGCAAGGACAGTGCCAGTTTGCCAGGCCAAGCGAAAACAATGGCTTACCTTGCAACAGAAGGTGCGCAAATGAAAAACCACCCGACCCGGTCCGTCAGGGTGTTGCCATCCGGTGACATAGCCTTCGGAAAGACAATTCGCAACTGCTTGATCTACTTCATGAATACTGTGCCGCTTCAGAGCGACGCAGGTGCCAGTCTCCCGGCCAAGCACACCAGTTCCGCGGATACATCAGTGTCCGGTCTGACGTGGAACAGACCAGAAGCATTCTGATCAAGTTAAGCCGCGTCCCTATCGGGTTATCTGAAAAGAAAGCGCGAATTGTGTCAGTATGGATTTCTGATACGAACTCTGCGTGACTGATCCAGTACAGTCCTGTATTGTCCTTAAAAACGAGCGACGAGCGTCCCGGTAACTTACTGAAAATCCAGTTGGCTTAATGTCATGGTCGATCCGGAACCCGACAAACAACATGAAAGTTTGTACGAACGCTTCAGAAAACTTCCGAAAAGCAAAAAAGTCATCTTGATTGTTTTCTTGATCTGGCTTGCCCAGGCCTTACCCAAATGGACCGCTGCCATCACCGCCGATGGAGAGATGTCGGCAAAGATAATGAAGCTGTTCGTGACACCGCGTTAATATGCATTGCCACGACACCGTCCGGAATCCGATTCAAGAATACTGTTGCCATTGCCTGTTCGCCGTTACGATGCGCCACGGCTTGACACACCGACCTGCTGGCACCTAATGCCGCCATCGAGGTGACTACAATTACTCGAATGCGATAATTGTCTCCGCACTGAAACAACCATCGACCGCTTCCGCACCGAAGACATCCGCGGCCAGACCACTCCGTAAGGCTGTAACAGAAACCTCCTCAGAACCGCTAGAGGACACCACATAAGCCCTGGCGTTGGCATCGTACCTGATACTGCGATCACCGCTGTCGCCCATCAATGTAAAGCCACAACTGCTATCCGGATTATCGCCGAGGGTGCCGCTGATCCTGGTCAGCCGGGCCGCATCGGTGTCGATGACAATTAGAGCAGCGGACATAACATCCGGGTCAGCCGCGTTATCCAGCACACCATCTACCATCATTGGAAGACCCGGAGCAATGTCGTCAGCGCTCAGCACTTCTCCGTACCTGTTGATGATCTTGCTACCTTCCTGAAGCTGCACCACGACATCGCTTGCACGTCGGCCGATCACCACCCAGTCGATCTCAAATACCGGACCGCTGTCGTTGCTGAGGTCAAAGCGGATCTGCTTGATCGTATTGTTTTTCCAGTCGTCGCCGAACGTGGGGTTGTGCATGTCCCAGGCAAGCGTCACCCATTCACCGGCATCGAGCGCAGCGGACATCGCAACATCATTACGGTATGAATCGGACCACGAGTGATCCGCCGTCGTCCAGTACATGAACCCTTCCCAAGGAGTGATGGCCCCAGCCACTTTGCGCAAGCGCACTTGCACATAACGGTACAAGGCACCATCAAACTCCGCTTGCAGATCTGCCAGCAGCGGCGAGTAGTACTCAACGTTCGCGATATCGTGCATGACGGTGAGTGTACCCACCGCGTTGTGCGTGACTTGCCCGGTGATAAACCAGTCCTCGGTATCGGTATCGAAGTTCCACAAGGTACCCGGGGCCGGTTCGACCATGTCATCCAGCGCAAAACGTCTGTTGAATGTGAAGCGATCGTCGGCGTCCACTGCTGACTCCGCCACACCATGCAGCTGCTGGAAGGTCCCCTCTACACCCAGTTCGATGATGGCGGCGACCAGTTCCATATCCTCGAGTTCGTGATCGTCGCTGTTGTCGCTGTTGTCGCTGTTGTCGCTGTTGTCGCTGTTGTCGCTGTTGTCCTTGTTGTCCTTGTTGTCCTTGTTGTCCTTGTTGTCCTTGTTGTCCTT
>CBFDBP010000172.1:0-7811 GCA_965603065.1 uncultured Gammaproteobacteria bacterium | reverse complement strand
GCGATTCACCTTGTCTTGCTGCGCAATTCACCTTGTCTCGCCTGACGGCGATTCATCTTGTCGCGCCGGGTGTCGCCAAAGATTGTAGCTCCTTCTCCCCCCGGGAGAAGGCTGGGATGAGGGTATCTAAAATCAATAGCTTGCCCCTAATTGATTCCCTCTCCCTAACCCTCTCCCGGAGGGAGAGGGGACTTTTACAACACCCTCCGGGGAGAGGGGACTTTTACAACACCCTCCGGTGGGAGAGTGGCTGAACGGGACAGTAATGGTGTCAGGTAAACAGAATAACCGCCCATACGATAGCTGCATTACTGAAAGCCAGGAACACCGCTGCAGAACCAACGTCCTTGGCACGACCCGCCAGCGGATGATGTTCCTCGCTGATTCTGTCCACCACTGCTTCGATACCCGAGTTAATCAACTCTATCGTGGGCACGATCAACCAGACACCAATCATCAGTGCGCGTTCCAGCGAATTGTCACCCAGCCAGAACGCCAATGGTAACAGCAACAGGGTTAAACCCAGTTCCTGACGAAACGCAGCCTCGTTACGAAATGCCGCAACAAAGCCTTTCCACGAATAGCCGCCGGCACGGATGATCCGTTTGAGGCCGGTGTTGCCGGGGTTGGCCATTAGCGGGCCGTATGCCGCCGGTGCCGCGCATCCATTAGCGAGTGTCCGCAGACCAGCGCAAATCAAGCTCACGCGCAGCGCGGACTTCGTCCAGCCTGCGAACCGGCTGTGACTGTGGCGCTTCGTGTAACAGTGCCGGATTCTGTTCAGCTTCTTCCTGGATCTTTGCCATCGCAGCAACAAAGCCATCGAGTTCTTCGCGGCTTTCTGTTTCTGTGGGTTCGATCAGCAAACACTCCGGAACCAGCATCGGGAAATAGGTGGTTGGCGCATGAAAACCGTAATCCAGCAGGCGTTTGGCAAAATCCATGGCGCTGACGCCCTGCTCCTTGTGCTGTCGCTTCAGGGTCACGATAAATTCGTGGGTTGCACGGCGCTGCGGAAATGCCAGGTCAAACCCGGCCGCCTGCAACCGCTTCATCATGTAGTTGGCGTTCAGGGTGGCAAACTCGGCAACCCGGTGCATACCCTCCCTGCCCAACAGGCGTGCATAGACATAGGCGCGTAACAAAACGCCGACATTGCCCATAAAGGCTGACAACCGTCCGATACTCTGAGGCCGGTCTTTTTCCGTCATCCAGCTGTACTCGTCACCGTCATACTCGACCAGCGGCAGGGGCAGAAACGGTTCCAGGCGTTCGTTCACGCCCACCGGTCCTGCACCCGGACCGCCACCGCCGTGCGGGGTGGAAAAGGTTTTGTGCAGATTCATATGAATCACATCAAAACCCATATCACCGGGACGCACCTTGCCCAGAATGGCATTGAGGTTGGCACCGTCGTAATACAGCAGACCCCCGGCATCGTGCACCAGACTGGCAATTTCCTCGATACGGCGCTCGAATACGCCCAGTGTCGATGGATTGGTCAACATAATCCCGGCCGTAGCCGGGCCCAGCGCTGCGCGCAAAGCCTCCACATCCACATCACCCACGGCATCGGTGGGAATTTCACGCACCTTGTAACCGCACATGGTGGCGGTTGCCGGGTTGGTACCATGCGCGGCGTCCGGCACCAGAATCTCGTTACGCGCGTTATCGCCGCGCGCCTGGTGATAGGCGCGTATCATGGCCACACCGGCGAATTCACCCTGCGCACCCGCTGCCGGTGTCAGCGACACGGCCTTCATACCGGTGACGTCCTTGAGCATTTCCTGCAACTCATACAAACAGGCCAGCACACCCTGCCCCTGGCTTGCCGGCGCCAGCGGGTGCCGCCCCAGAAGTCCCGGCAGCATCGCCAGCCTGTTACAGGCACGCGGGTTGTATTTCATGGTACAGGAACCCAGCGGATAGAAGTGCGTATCGATAGAGAAGTTCTTTTGCGAGAGCCTGGTGTAATGGCGAACAGCCTGCATTTCCGACACTTCAGGCAACGCAGGAACATCATCACGCAGCCATTCGGCCGGCAGGTCATCAGCCGCTGTTTCGTTTAACGGTGCCTGTGCCGTTGCCCGGCGCCCCGGCCTGGAATGTTCGAAAATCAACATCGTCTCAAAACCTTTTTTACACCCTGTAGGAGCGCTCGCCTGACCGCGAGAATCATGTTAAGTCACAGAAATTACATCGCGGCCAGTGGGCCGCTGCCACAGGTTTCGTCGCTACAGCGCCGCCAGTGCCTTGTCATAATCCGGCTCCTGCCCGATCTCCGGCACCAGTTCCGTGTACACCACCTTGTCACTCTCATCGAGAATGACAATGGCGCGTGCGGTAATGCCCGCCAGCGGACCGTCTTCGATCAGCACGCCATAGTCCTTGGCAAAGTTGCGCGAACGCATCATGGATAGCGGCACCACCTTGTCGATATTCTCCGCGCCGCAGAAACGGCCCATGGCAAACGGCAGGTCGGCAGCGATCACCAGCATGACAACATTGTCGTGCGCGGCGGCCGCTTCATTAAATTTTTTCGTCGATGTTGCACACACCGGCGTATCCAGACTGGGCACGATATTCAGCAGCTTTTTCCGGCCGGCATAGTCAGCCAGACTCTTGTCACCGAGTTCTGCGTCGACCAGCTTGAAGTCCGCTGCCTGACTGCCGATCGCGGGCAGTTCGCCATTGGTATGAATTTCGTTTCCCTTCAGGGTGATTGTCGCCATGTTCCGTCTCCTCGCTGATGAAAGTGATAGGCCAGGGAGCCTGTCGGACTTGGAGACAATCACACGATTGCCTGAGTCCGAAAGACTCCTAGGCCATTTTTGGTTGAACCGGACAACCCGCCGTTGTCTGCTTGTCGATCGCACGGCTCAGATGATCCTGGTAGACATCCAGGTCCGCTTCGGTTTTGGTTTCGGTGGCGCACACCAGCATCGACTCACCCAGTTCCGGGTAGTCTTCGCCCAGTTCATAGCCGGGCTGCAGGTTGTGCGCATACAAGGGCCTTAACAGCCGTCCCAGGGGCAAGGCACTGTCGAGTACCGCCTCATGAAAATACGGCCGGTTAAAACGCAGACTGATGGTGTCGCTGCAGAGTTTCTCCACCAGCCTGCGCGTGTTTGCGTGAGACGCCAGTGCCACGCGGCGCAAACCTTCACCGCCTAACAGCGCCATGTGAATGGTGGCCGCGGTCACCATCAAGCCCTGATTGGTACAGATATTCGATGTCGCCTTGGAACGACGAATGTGTTGTTCCCGTGCCTGCAGGGTCAGGGTATAACCCACCCGGCCATCACGATCGACAGTACGGCCCACGATACGGCCCGGCATCTGCCGCACATACGCTTGTTTAGTACACATAAAGCCGAAATAGGGACCACCGGAAGACAAGGGTATACCCAGCGGCTGACCTTCGCCGACGACGATATCAGCACCGTTCTCTCCCCATTCGCCGGGTGGCTTCAACAGCGACATGGCGACCGGATTGACCACTGCGATCACCAGAGCACCGTTGGCGTGCGCCCAGTCAGTCAGTGCGTCCACATCTTCGAGCACGCCAAAGAAGTTCGGCTGGGAAATCACCAGCGCAGCAATATCTTCACCCTCATACTGCGACAGACTTTCCATAGTGATGTGCCCACCCTCGTCGTCATAGGGCACTTCCAGCAGTTCTATCTGCTGATTGGCGACAATGCTATGCGCAGTCCTGCGATAGGCGGGGTGAACCGAAGCCGGCAGCAGAATACGCCGTGATCGGGATTTACGATTGCCGCGAATCGCCATCAGGCTGGCTTCGGCCAGCGCCGATGCACCGTCATACAATGAGGCATTGGAGACATCCATTGCCATCAGTGCCGTCATCATGCTCTGGAACTCATAAATCAGCTGCAAGGTGCCCTGACTGGCTTCCGCCTGGTACGGTGTATAGGCACTGTAGAACTCACCGCGCGTTACGATCTCCCACACCGCTGCCGGAATATGGTGTTCATAGGCACCGGCGCCGATAAAGCACAGGGCTTGTCCGTCCTGCGCTGCGCGCCGACTCATCAGCCGGCTGATTTCCTGCTCGCTCATGGCGGGTGGAATGTTTTCCAGCTTCCCGCTGCGCAGGTTCTGCGGGATTTCATCGAACAGCTGTTCGATATCAGACACGCCGATCGTTTCCAGCATGTCACGGATGTCTTGTTCAGTGTGAGGTATAAACGGCATCACTGCTGTCCCGTTAATTCCCTCTCCAACCGGAGGGTGTCGCAAAAGGTTCTAACCCTCTCCCTGGGGGAGAGGGGACTTTTACAACACCCTCCACCGGGAGAGGGTTGGGGAGAGGGGAAAAACAGGATAACCGCCTGATTTTATACTCCCTCATCCGGGCCTTCTCCCGGAGGGAGAAGGGATTCTCTTTCGCTTCGACGTGTACTTCGTTTTGTCCTGCGCCGCCAAAAGCGCCTACTTTTGGTTCATTACCATCGTAATCAGCTTTGCATATATCACGTTACTGGATTTCAACAGAACTTAACGGTACAGCAGTGAAACTGCCATAGCTGCTATCAGTTCAGATATTCTCTACTTACTCCGACTCGACGAATTCCCGATACGCATCGGCGTCCATCAGAGTGCTCAGGGCATCGCTGGAGGAAGGCTTGAGTCTTATCAGCCAACCCTCACCGTAGGCGTCCTGGTTGACCACTTCAGGCTTGTCAGCCAGAGCCTCGTTCACTTCTATCACCGTACCGGCTATTGGTGCGTACATATCGGACGCCGCTTTCACGGATTCAACCACGGCACAGGCTTCGTTGGCCTCCACTTCGCGGCCCGGCTCCGGCACCTCGACATAAACCAGATCACCCAGCTGATCCTGGGCATGATCGGTAATACCGATGGTGATGCTGCCATCGTCGTTGGCACGCGCCCATTCGTGGTTCCTGCTGTATCTAAGATCGTCTGGCGTTTCGCTCATGACCGACTCCTCTTTCTATTTCAACTCTATTCAACTTGTGCTTTGCCGTTGCGTACGAAAGGCGGCTTCACCACACGCGCCGCTAACAGCCTGCCACGAACTTCAACCTGACAGCGTTCGCCTGTCTGTGCCGGTACGCGAGCCAGGGCAATGGAACGATCCAGCGTGGGCGAAAAGCTGCCACTGGTGATTTCACCGTCAGCAGCGCCCTCCACCACCACTTTCTGGTGGTTGCGCAGGATGCCTTTATCTTCCAGCAACAAGCCGACAAACCTTTCTTTCGGTCCGGCATCGCGCTCCGTTTCCAGCGCCACCCGACCAATGAAATCACGCTCTTGCGGACTCCAGCCCACTGTCCAGTTCAGTCCGGACACCAGCGGACTGACCGACTCATCCATGTCTGAACCATACAGGTTCATGCCGGCTTCCAGCCTCAGGGTATCCCGACACCCCAGGCCACAGGGCTGCACACCATTGCCTTTCAGCGCGTTCCAGAAACCGGCCGCCTGATCTTCCGGCAACATGATCTCAAAACCGTCCTCGCCGGTGTAGCCGGTGCGGGCCACGAACCAGTCGCCGTGCTCCTCACCATAGAAGGGTTTCAGGTCGGCAGCCGCCTGGCGATTTGCTTCATCCAGCAACGGCAACACCTTGTCCCTTGCGCTCGGCCCCTGTACGGCAATCATGGCGAGATGGGGCTGTTCGATGACATCCACGCCAAACGCCGCGGCCTGCCCGACAATCCAGTCCAGATCCTTGTCTCGGGTCGCCGAGTTCACCACCAGGCGGAACCAGCTTTCCTCCAGGAAATAGACAATCAGGTCATCGATAACCCCGCCCTGCTCGTTGAGCATACAGCTGTACAGGGCTTTGCCTTTTTCCTGCAACTTGTCGACGTTGTTAGCCAGCAGATGGCGCAGAAACGGGCGCGCCTGAGTACCGACCAGATCGACCACCGTCATGTGCGAGACGTCAAACATGCCGGCATCACGCCGTACAATGTGGTGTTCTTCGATCTGCGAACCATAGTGGACCGGCATGTCCCAGCCGGCAAAATCAACCAGCCTGGCACCCATGGCCTGGTGGTTTTCGTATAGCGGGGTCTTTTTTCCCATATTGACTCTGTGTGCACCGAACGTGTTGCGTTTCGCGCCGCCTGGAGAAAAAACGAGGCGACGACTCCCATGAAAAAATCGTCGCTCCTCTGTCCGGTAACCTGAGAGTGTAGGTGCCTTTTGAAAACACCTTCCCCTTCGGTGGGCCAGGGTCTGATCCCCTGCGCCGCTCTCCAGAGTCAATCCGGCTTAAAGCCTGCTGCTGCGGTCCTTTTGCCTGAGCGATTCCGAGCGAGTTGCGCCTTCGGCGACCGGCCCAGGAAGCTGGCCGGCTCTCTCCCGCAGCATTCCGGGATTGAGGGCTGACTATACCTGCCTGACCGGGTCCCGCCAAGCGCCAGACGATGAATCTTGACGCATGCAAAAACCATGGCTGCCCTGTGGCAGGGTGCTGGCCGTCGACAGCATACGCCTGGTCTTCCCCCTCCGTAGCAGCGGTCTCCTGACCGCGATGGCTTTTACCAGGTCTGAATCGCGGTCAGGAGACCGCTCTACGGGGGGATGAACACAGCAGCAGAGAGAGCTGATCAGAACACTTAATCCAGGATCTCAACCTTGTCGCCAACACGTATAGCCCCCCCGCTGCGGGGAATGAGATTCTGACCAAAGTACACACCGCCTTGCGGTTGACGGCGATAGGTACCCAGGGTACGCAACGGTTCCTTGTGCGGATCCTTGACGCCGGTATCCGGATCGATGGTGGTAAACACACAGCGTGAACAGTTTTTCACGCCCTCAAACTCGACATCGCCAACCCGGATACGCCGCCATTGATCTTCCTGGTAGGCCCGCTCGCCATCAACAACCAGATTGGGACGAAAGCGGCGCATGGAAACGGGGGTCTGCAGGCGGCCGTTCAAATCGTTCAACGATGCTTCCGAAATCAGCAACAGCGGGAAACCATCCGCAAAACTCACCTCATCACCGGCCTGCCCATAGTCCGGGTTGACAGCGCGAACGATGCTATCCGGCATCTGCACCAGGCGGCAGGAAACGCCCAGATAATCGGAAAACCAGGCATCGGCCTCCGCTCCGGCAAGCACGGCATCACACGCGTCCCGCCACACCGTGACGGATGTGATTTGCCCGTCAGGCGCCTGTAACGGCAGCTGCAGCATTGTCCGCCCCGCCACGCTCACCTGCACAACATCGTCTTTGAACTCCGTCTGCACCATCGCCAAAGTCGGATGCTGGCGCGCGGTAATGAACCTGCCTTCCTCATCCACCAGCATCCAGCGCCGATCCCAGGGCAGGCCGCGCGGCAACACCTCGCTTTCGTGCACGGCAATGCGCCGCGTGGATTTGATCGGGTAGATATTGATTTCCGTGACTTTCATGAACTCCCGTTAATCCCCATTTCTCACCACGAAGGACACGAAGGTCACAGAAGGTCACAAAGGAACTAAAGTTAAAGGAGTTTCCAGAGTAGCCACTGAGCGCGCAGGATCACATGCCGTGCCTGGTGAAGTTTTCGCAACAGACATCTAACCAGTTGTTCCTTAGCGCCCTTTGTGTCCTTCAAGGTGAATTGCGTAGCAAGACAAGGTGAATCGCCGACAGGCGAGAGAGGGTCCTCTGGAGGAGAGGGTGCCCTGGGGCATGTGGTTAAGGTCGTGTAAAATCCAGGTTAATCTGCCCTTTGCGAATTATAAAGCCACGAACAGTTTTTTTCCCGCACTACCGGACTATTACAGACCCATCGCCGCACGCATGATCTGGTTCTTCAGGGG
>CBFDBP010000171.1:0-7825 GCA_965603065.1 uncultured Gammaproteobacteria bacterium | reverse complement strand
CCACTCGGCAAGCAGGTGATAGGGACACACCCAGGAACAGAAAGTACGCCCGCCCAGCAGCAGCCACATAATCAGCACCGTGCTGGTACCGATGACGAGGTTGATGAGCACTTCCTTGAACGCCAGCATGACCTGCAAAGCAGAGTTGAGATCCGCCATGTGGAATCCCATGAAGCGCGATGCGGTCAGCGCGCCTTCCAGCAACTGGATATCCAGGTAATAGGAAACCACGAACAACAGGTTGACCGTCAGCAGGGTCAACCAGCGGCGGTTGCACCAGGTGTTTTTGTGCGGCACCGCGTGCAACTTCATGATGTGCTCGCGGGTGATGACCTTATTGACCTTCTTGTAATAATGGATCTCCTGCGCTGCCGGCAGGATCTCTTCCCTGGCCGGTTTCTTCGGCGTTTTGCCGAGTAGCTGCAAAAAGGATTCGCCTATCCTGTTCATACTATGTCCGCCGTTTTACGGCTGTCCACGACAATGGCGCTCTCGCCCTCTACCGGACAGATCATTTCACACACACCGCAGCCGACACAGCCGTCCAGCACCAGCGGACGCATGTGCGCCTTGCCGTCGACGGTTTCCAAGGCCTCCAGTTTGATGGCGTGCCTGGGTGGACACTGGTTATGGTCACCGGACGGTGGCTTGCCGGCTTCGCACTGACCAATACGGATTTCGATCGGACAGTGGCGCACACATAAATCGCAGATCTCGAGGTCATAGGGGTTATCGCGCAGGTACAGCGGATTCCAGCGGTCGATGTCGTCGTAACGCAACTTGCCGTCGAAGTCCGCACCGCGCGCCTGCCCCTTGAAGCCTTCACCTCTGATGGCAAAACAGGCATCCGGCCGGTCCAGGCGCGCAAAACCCATGCGCGTTTCGTGCGAATAGTTGATTTCGTGGCTCAAGGCACCGGTGGGACAGGCCAGCACGCACTGCAGACCGTCACAGGAAAAATCGCAGGCCTGTGCACGCGCACCGATAAACGGTGCACCGATGCCAAACCCTTCATCAAGATCCGCCAGCCTGATAGCTTGCACGGGACACACCTGCACACATTGCCCGCACTTGATACAGGCGGCCAGAAACGCCTGTTCGGCCAGCGCACCCGGTGGCCGCAGACGCTGCTGCTTACCCCTTACAAGCGGTATAAAACCCAGCAGCGATGTCGCCACCAGCCCGCTGGTCAGGGCAATGGAATGCAGGAACTGGCGACGCTGTTTCTGCTCGCGCGGATTGAGCTTGCGCTTTTTACCACTCATAGCGCCTTCCCGGCCCCGACCAGCGGAGCCTTGTCACGCAACACCAGTTCAGGCGGGCTGAACGGTGCCAGACGTTCGAGAAAATCGAGCACCTCCAACATGGGCGAGCCCTTGAAAAACTGCGCGGAAGGAACGTCGATCCAGATACGGTCAGCGTAGGAATAGTGTTCGAAGGGTGTATCACCAACACCATCACTATCGCGATCGAAGCCCTGGTAGTGGTCCCAGTAGTTACCGTCCCAGGCATTGTTGTTGGCCGTGCCACCATCGCTCACGACAACCTCGGTGAGGTTGCCCTTGAAGCGGTTACGCTTGAACTCATTGCCGTGCCAGCCGTTGAGAAAACGGATGCCGATATTATTGAAGGCCACCAGATTATCATGGATGCGGTTGCTGGTATCGGGCTGATAGGGCGACACGTCGAGATAAATCCCGGTGGCATTGTAGAGTATTTTGTTGCTTTCGATGGTAACGTCGGAGGTCTCCTTGAAACCGATGCCGACACCGGTGGCGCCGACCGCACTGGCGATAGTGTTGTTGCGGATCTCTACACTGTCGCTGTACATCAGGAAGATACCGACCGAGTTATTTCGGTAGATATTGTCTTCCACCTTGTTGTACTGCGAATACATGAAGTGCAGCGCATAGCGACCATTCCGGGCGTCATTCCCGGAAATAGTATTATCCTTCGAATACCACACCACCGTGTCGCGTGAATCGCGGATGATGTTGCCGGTGATCTTGTTACCGAAGCTGTACCACAAGCGCACTGCATCCCCCCTCAACCCCAGTTCCACCGGCTTCGAACTGATACGGTTGCGGCGGACAATATTGTGTTCCGACTGCTGCAGGTCGATACCGAACAGACAGTTGTCAATCACATTGTCCTTGATGACATTGAAATTGCCGCGCACCTGCACCCCGGCATCGATGTTATTATGCGATTCACCGGAATTGGTCAGACGCAGATTTCGAAGCACCGCGCCGTCGGTATCCAGGTAGATCACCGTGCCCTTTCCACCGGCATCGATGGTGACCCGGCCCTGCCCGTCGAGGGTAATCGCCTTCTCAATAATAATGGAGCCGTCATAGGTGCCGGGTTCCGGCACCACGGTCGAACCCGCGTCCGCTGCATCGATCATTTGTTGCAGCACTGATTGCTCTGACGCTGCCAGCGGCGGCGCCAGCAAGCCGATCATCATAATGATTAGCAAGCGCGGCATGACTCTCGACCCTAAGCTCTGTTTAAAACAATCCCACCCGCAGGAGCGGTCACCTGACCGCGACAAGCCACACAACCATCGCGCCGAAGGACGGCGCTCCTACACGGGAGCGTGCAAGTACCACCCATCCTCGTAGGAGCGGTCTCCTGACCGCGATAAGCGGCATATCATCGCGCCGAAGGACGGCGCTCCTGCACGAGGATTGGGAACTCTTGCATCAGGCGCCGGCGTCCTGCAACTGTTTACGCCGGGTCAAGGCGGCGATACCCAGCGACAACGACATCAGCAGCATCAGACCAAAACCGGTATAGGGGTAGGAGTGCGTGGCGAACTGCGCCACCTTGCCCTGTCCGAACACGGTTGGCATAAACGGCTTCACGGTAAAGGCACCCATAGCGTTGAGGTTGTGGCCGAAGAACCACAGCCAGGCCGCGTAGTCGATAATAAAGAACAGCGGCAATGCCATCGGCACCAGAACCAACAGCCAGTAGAAAGGGCTGCCGGTTTTACGGCTGGCGACCAGCAACAGCAACATGGCCGCGATCAGGCCGCCAAATACCAGGTGAGTCGCCATCTTCACCGTTTTTACCATCGGCTCGATCTCTGCCGGGTTGTTGAAATAGCGACCCAGGCTTTTGCCGTAGTGCCAGCTCATCAGCTGGAAGGTGCTGCCGTTCCACCTTTCGTTTTTGCCGCTACGCTGCTGATCCTTCTCAAAAGTAACACGCAGCTGGTTGATGAGGCGCGCCTTGTCGGACAGTGCACCGCTATCTGCCGCAGGCGGCGCATCGACTTTGATCCCGGAGGCTTCCAGCGAACGTCTCAGCGCCGCCACCACACCACTCTCGGAAGGCGCACCCACTTCCGCACTGGTGTCCTGGTCCAGCGAAGTGACCAGCGCCGTCACATAAGCTTCGGACTCCATACTCAAGCCATTGTCAGCGTAGATGGTCAGATACATCAACACCAGAATGCCGGCGAAGCCCACACCCATAATGGCGGTACGCAAACCCGGCGACGTGGTCATGAAGCCGAGCAACAGAACCCCCAGGAACGGCATCAGAAACTGGGAAAAAGCGCGCTCGATCGGCCCGCCGGCGGCAATAGGGTACATGCCGACATAGTGGTTGATAGTATCCATTTCATGAACGCAATCGAGGGCCTCCACTTCCTGTATCTCTTCCTTTTCCACCTTCCTGCAGCCGTTGAATACGCCGGTCATGTGAAAATGTATGCGCACGCCATCCGGAAAGGCCTCCGCTGGATAGTTGGGCGCTGTCAGCGAAACCCACCATATGGGGCTGACAAATATCGCTGCCAGTAACAGCAACGCGAGGCCGGTCAGGCCGGTAACGATCAGGTTTTGTTTCATTCGAGAATCCATGCTCACAGCCGGCACCTTGCGCCAAAACGCCTGAAGTTATTGCGTCATTCCGACCGGAATCAGGGGGCGCCGGCCAGCGCGCCTGACGGACATCAGCCGGCCGGCGATGGTTATTATCACAACGTCAGTCAAAATCCGGGTTGAGCCAGTCCTTGGACGGCGCCAGATCTTCCTTCGGCGGTTTCATACGGGAAACGTAATCGATCACCGCTATCATGTCGTCATCACTGAAACCTTCGATCTGCTTCACCATGTCCGGATTGGCGTTACGGCGTTTTCCATCACGAATCCATTCGAACTGGCGCAGCATGTATTTGTAATTCTGCGCTTCGATGCGCGGATAGAATTTCTCCGGATCGCCCCGGCCGCTCTCACCGTGGCACTTGACGCAGTTGTCATCGTACAGCTTCTTGCCGTGTTCGAGCTTATCACCCGGCCCGACACCATTGTCGGGATTCATCGGCAGGGTTTCGATATAGGCCGTGACATCGGCGAGCGCCTGGGCATCGCCGATCGACTCCGGTAACGCGAAAGGATACATGGTGGGATTGTCGCGGTTCAGCGCACGAATATCGGCCAGCTGCTTGATCAGCACATTGCGGTGCTGCCCCGCCAACTGTGGGAAGGTACCTTCTTTGGTACCCCAGCCTTCCGTCAAATGGCAGGCGGCACACACTTCGTACACCTCCAGACCGTTTTCGAGATCCGGCGTCAATAACATCGCTTCGTCTTTCTCGCCACCGGCCACGTTCCACTCCTTGGGCGCCTCCGCCCAGGCCGCGCCCGCCAACGCCAGTCCCATAGCCAGGCTCAATGCCTGCATCATACGCTTTTGCATCTTCAGGGTTCTCCGTTTAATCACCATTGACTGCTGCCTGCCACACACTGCGCAGACCCAATAACCCAGTCCATTCGTGTGATACTGACATTTCAAATATTAGCAGTCCTTGATATTGGTCAAGCCTAGGGCGTCAATCCTGACAGATACTTGGCGATCGCCGCCATTTCCTCCTCGTTGACCATGTGCATAACACCCTTCATCGCGGCTGTCATGCCGTTGCTACGCGCACCGCTCTGGATGTCCTTCATCTGCTGCAGCAGATAACCCTCATTCTGGCCAGCCAGCTTGGGATAGACAGGCATCAGGGGAGATTTGGCATCTTTGCCGTGGCAGGCCGTACAGCCGCCCTTTGCCGGGTTGCTGTACAGGGCGCCACCGTCCATGCCTTCTGCACTCACCGTCATTCCTGCAGCCATCATCAAAACCGCCAGCAGCGTGGAAAACACTGTCTTTATACGCATAGTTCTGTCCTCTGTTATAAAACAAAAAAAAGCGGGGGCAGCAATTGCATGCCGCCCCCCGCTACCACACTTACCAGATCAAGCCATCATTTGATCTTCGTGGCATTGTTCTGCTCAAGATAGGTCTTGGCACGCAGACCCAGATCAGCGGTCTTCACCTGATACTGCCACCACTGGTTGGCCCACAGCATACCGTTCTGGTAGTCGGCCTTGGCTGCCGCAACCTCGGACTTCTTCCTGGCCTCATCGGCAAAGCCAAGCTGGTCAGTCGCGTCTTCGACCAGGGCCACAACCGTTGGGAAGTCCTTGTAATTATGGCTGGTGATAAAGGCGACCACCGAATCGATGACGGCCTGGGTCTCCAGATTGGTCTTGACCTGTTTGTCGTAGTCAGCCTTGGTGTAAGTCACACCCTCCTGCATGCTGACTGCCTTGGCCTGGTAACCCTTCGGCTTGACCAGCAGGTAGCCCTGCATCTCGAGGTGCAGCGCGGAGCAGAACTCGGTGCAGTAGTACGGATAGACACCGGCCTTGTCGGCGACGAAGGTGGCACTGGCGGTCTTGCCCGGCTCGATGGAGAGCTGGACATTCTGACCAAACATGGCGAAGCCGTGAACCTCATCCTCTGCACGCTCCAGGTTAGTGAAGTGCAGAATCATGGTATCCCCTTCCTCCGCCTCGATGATCTCGGGCGTGATATGGGAACGAATGGTGGTACCGAAAACCTCTACCGTGCACTTGCCGCCGGCGTCGCAGTTACGCTCGGTCTTCTCGCGGCCGGCGCGGGTCTTGAAGGGCGAGCGTGAGTCGGTACGGCTGTTCCAGCCGGACTTGTAACGTACGACAGGTTTCAGCTTGTCCGCCTTGATGGCCACCACATAATGGGGTTCACCCAGCGGCAGCGGCATATCGTACAACAGCTCCATTTTGTCGCCGCTGATATCGATCAACTGGTGGTTCTGCGGATGCAACGGTCCCACCGGGTTGAAGCGATCAATCGCCAGCTTGTTGAGGGACACCAGATACTTGCCGTCGGGTGCAACGGTGTCACCTTCCATGGTCATCAAGTGGCCGATATTGTAGTGGATGGAGATCTTGTCCAGCACTTTGCCTTCGCAGTAGTTCCACTTACCCACCATGGAATCCACGTACAGCGAGGTGTAGGCGACACACTTCTCCGAATCGAACTGGGTGTGTAACGGCCCCAGGCCCAGTTCCACCTGCTTGTGCACCGTATCCTTGAGCGCAATGATTGGAATACCGTAGGGATCCTTGCCCTCGAATGTCTTGTTCTTGATTGCAGCCATGATCTTGTCGAAGCTGTACACCGTGGTGTGGCTATCCAGCTTGCCGGAAACAATCATGTACTTTCCGTCCGGACTGACGTCGATGCCGTGTGGGCTCTTCGGTTCCGGAATCAGGAACAACACACCTTCCTTGACTGCGGTATCGATGGTGATTACATCGTGGTCATTGATCCTGGTGGCCTTGCCGGCCTTGACCAGTTCGGCGGCCTTCTTCCAGTTTACTACGTGCAGGAAGTCGGTATCCTTGGAGGAACAACCGGCCTCGAACGGCGGACGGCCTCGCTCGATACCGCCGACATAGCGCTCGGAGCAGAAGGAGTTGGTGAAAGACCAGCCGTCTGACGGCCCTTTACCAAAGTCGGACAAGTCCTGACTGTAGGGCGGCGCCATCACGGTAAAGGACTGGGAAGGGTCGATACGCCCCTTCTCCATATCGAATTTCCAATAAGTCATGCCGCCACGGTAGCGCTCGTTGAACTCCTCCAACGGAACGAATTCGTTCTCGAACGGCGTCGCGTACTGTGCAGCGGTCATGGCATAGTCGGTATTCTGCGAGACGAAGACACCGCCGTGCTGGGATTTGAACACCGGGTTGACGACAATCTGCTTGGTCTCGAAATCGTGCAGGTCGATGACCGCTACACGCGGGTTGGCCTTGTCGTTGATGAACAGCCAGCGGCCATTGTAATCACCGTCGGTTTCGGAAATGGCCGGGTGGTGGGTATCACCATAGTTGATTTCCTTGCCCTGGATATTGCCCTGGCGCAGCACCGCCTTGGATTCATCGTCAAAGCCATAGCCCTGCCAGGGTTCCGGTGTGAATACACCAATATATTTGAGAATACGCATCGATGGGATGCCGTAGACAATGACCTGGCCGCTCTGGCCGCCGGAACTGAAGGCCAGGTACTCATCCCTGCCCCCCGTGGGTGTATAGGTCTTGGCAGCCGCCAGCAGATCTTTCTGGGTCAGTCCACGCTCTTTCATGACCTCTTCAAGCGTCCCTGCTGACCAGGCACTACCCGCCAGCGTCAGGCCCAAACCCATGACGGCCAGCGCAGTCAACAGGCGTCCAGCGTTAATCCTCATATCCTTCTCCCATGACGGTAAGTAAACTCAAACAGCCCAAAAAGCTTCGCAGCGCAGCGCTAGCGCCCGCACTTTCTGCGCACCATGCCACTACAACCCGACAAGCTCCTTGACCAAGATCAAGAAAACGCGACATTTTGTCGCACAGCTAGTAATACTGTGTTAAATCAGCAAGATTATCGATCAATCAGGTATGGCTACCGGTTGACGGGTGCTGTAACCAAGAGGCCGCGGAAGTCGGTCGGTTATCCCGTG
>CBFDBP010000170.1:0-7848 GCA_965603065.1 uncultured Gammaproteobacteria bacterium | reverse complement strand
TGGCAGAGTATCAAGTTAGTCGCCCAGGAAAAGACCGAATCCATCCAGGTAGCGGATTACTCGGCAACCATCGTAAGCAGTGAGCGGATTCTGAATTTCTACGGGCGCAGTGGTACCTGGAACGAAGCGCGCCGGAGTGTGCAATTCAGGTAACTAGTGCACCCCGCCTTACTGTTTCACTATTCCTCAGGTGCCTGTCTGGCGTGTTACATCCACGTACAGCTTTAATCGCTGGCCGGGTTGCAGGTAACGGCCTTTGCGCAATGTATTCCATTTGCGTAAATCGGTAACCGTTACTTTAAACCGGCTGGAAATGCGTGCCAGCGAGTCACCTTTGCGCACGGTATAATGTATCGGTCGGACCTGCGAGCCTGGGTGGAATGCCGCTGAGGTCGGTTTATTCGCCCATACCACCAGTTTCTGTCCAACCCGAAGGGGGTCGCCGGGGGCCATACCATTCCAGGAAGCCAGTTTGCGAACACTGACTTTATACTGTTTGGACAGATCCCAGAAAGTGTCGCCGTTACTCACATGGTGTTGGGTCTTATAGCCGTTTCGAGCTGAGTTCTGCTTGCGCTTCAATCGTTGTCGGGCGCTCAGATGATAGTTATCCTGTCCCTGGCTGGATACCGGGACCATCAGGTATTTGCCGATCCGAATCGAAGAATCACTCAAACTGTTGGCGGATTTCAGTGCTGCAACCGTGGTGTGATAATGTTTGGATAGTTGGCTGAGGCTTTCACCCTTTTTGATCTTGTGGCGGACCCACTGCAGGCGTTTTTCCGGGGGTAGTTCGGCGACGGCCTGGCGGAAGGTATCTGCCTGATCCACAGGGATTAACAGGCGGTGAGGGCCGTCCGGGGAAGTGGCCCACTGGTTGAAACCCGGGTTAAGGCGGTAGAGGGTATCCAGCTCGATCCCGGCGAGGTCCGCAGCGACCGCCAGATCGATTTGTGCGCCGGTATCCACGACTTCGAAAAAGGGCCGATTGGGAACCGCTTCGAGTTTGACCCCGTAAGCAGCGGGTGCCGCCACCAGTTGCTTCAGCGCAATCAGTTTGGGTACATAGTCCCGTGTTTCCCTGGGCAGTTCGAGGTCCCAGAACCCAACCGGTTTGCCTTTCTTACGATTTTTACGCTGGGCTTTGGCAACGGTGCCTTCACCTGAGTTATAGGCCGCCAGTGCAAGCAGCCAGTCGCCTTTGAAACGCTTGTTCAGGTGCTGCAGGAAATCCAGTGCAGCTGACGTAGAATCCAGAATGTCACGGCGGCCGTCGTACCACCAGTCCTGTTTCAGTCCAAAATGTCTTCCGGTGGCCGGTACAAATTGCCACAGACCCGCGGCACGGCCATGTGAATAGGCAAACGGGTCGTAGGCGCTTTCAACAATCGGCAGCAGGGCGATCTCGGCAGGCATGTTGCGCCGCTTGAGTTGTTGCTGGATGTGCCAGCCATAACGTTTGGCACGTTCAGTTACGCGCTGTGTATAGGCGGGATGTTTGGCATACCAGTTACGCTGTATACGGATACGTTTATTGTCCTGTTCGGGCAACTGGAATTCGCGACGCAGCTGTTCCCACAGGTCGGATGTTTCAGGAGCCGTATAGGCCGAAACCAGAATGCCTGCCATGGGCTGGGCAGCGGCTAACAGGGTGGGTTGTTTTTCTGTCCGGAAGGTCGAGTTCGGCTCTGAAACAGCAACATCCTGACTGGCTTTCGCGGGCGATGTGTTGGCCGGCTGATACAGGGAGTTGGAACACGCGCCCAGCAGCAGCGCTGCAAACGGAAACAGGAATGCGAAATGAATAGGCATAATGTAGCTATCGGCCGGAACGTGGGGATTTTTACCCCAACACAGTGAAGAGTAATGATATTTTCGGATAAGCGGGCTATGCTGACAGTCCGGACGGGTATCGTCAAGCACTGTAGTCCGTGCCCCGGGATACGTTATGATTTGAAGGCCTATGACCCAACAGCCCTGTTCAATTACCAGCCTGAACCGCTTGCTCGATCTCCGGGCGTGGTGCAGACAGCCGCTTGGCCGGCAGCTGACAGCTGCCGAGCAGGATCTGTTGCGAGACGTGCTAGGTGACGTATTCGGGTACCATCTGGTACAGCTGGACCCTTGCTGCCAGTCGGATTCGCTGGCCGCCAGCCGGATCGTGCACCGCGTGGTGCAGTCCTGTACTGACCAGGGGCTGGAGCAGCCCCCCGGGCTGTTGGGCCGTGCCGAAGCGCTCCCCCTGCAATCAGACAGTGTCGATGCGTTTGTACTGTCGCATGTGCTGGAACTGGCACACGACCCGCACCAGGTATTGCGTGAGATTGACCGTTGCCTGGTTGCCGAAGGCCATCTCATTGTCCTGGGCTTTAATCCCTATGGCTGGTGGGGATTGCGAAAAGTATTGTTTGGCTGGCAAGACAAAGTGCCGTGGTCGCTTCGTTTTGTCAGTCTGCCACGCTTGAAAGATTGGCTTTCCCTGCTGGGATTTGACACGATGCAGACGCGTTATCTTTTCCCGCATCCACCCTGGCAATACGGTGCCGGAAGTATAAAAAGAGGGACAACACTGTTGCATCGTTTGCATCGTGATCACTGGCCATTGTTGGCGGCATCCTATCTGCTGGTTGCGCGCAAGCGGGTGACGACACTGACACCGATCAAACCCCGCTGGCGTCCACAGCGGTCACTGCTGGCAGGCGGAGTGATCGGAACCAGCCAGGGGAGTCTGCGACGCAATGGCTGATGTGGAGATTTTTACCGATGGTGCATGCCGGGGGAACCCGGGGCCGGGTGGCTGGGGGGCCCTGCTACGCTATGGTGGGCACGAAAAGGAACTCTGTGGTGGGGAAGCCCAGACCACAAATAATCGTATGGAGCTGATGGCAGCGATTCGGGCTCTGGAAAGTCTGAAGCGGCCCTGTTCAGTTCAACTGACCACCGATTCAAGCTACGTCAGAAACGGCATCACGGAATGGCTGCCTAGCTGGAAGAAACGTGGCTGGAAAACTGCAGCAAAAAAGCCGGTAAAAAATGCTGATTTGTGGCAGCGTTTGGAGCAGGCTGTGCAAGCGCACCAGGTTTCGTGGCATTGGGTCAAGGGTCACAGTGGCCACCCGGAGAATGAACGTGCCGATATACTGGCCAATCGCGGCATCGATGAACTCTGATAATTTTATAAGGTAATCGCTATGCGACAGATTGTTCTCGATACGGAAACCACCGGTCTGGAGCCGAAGGAAGGGCACCGCATTATTGAAATCGGTTGCGTGGAAATGGTCGATCGAAAGTTAACCGGAAATAATTTCCATCAGTATTTGCAGCCGGACCGGGAAATTGATGCAGGTGCTATCGAAGTGCATGGGATTACCAACGAGTTCCTCGCCGATAAACCGCATTTTGAAGACATCTTCGAAGACTTTATCAGTTATGTAAAGGGCGCGGAGCTGGTGATCCACAACGCACCCTTTGATGTTGGTTTTATCAATCACGAATTCAGACTCTGCGAATTCGGAAAGCAGGTATCGGATCTGTGTTCGGTACTGGACACCCTGACTATGGCGCGCAAAATGCACGCCGGTCAGAAGAATAATCTGGATGCTTTGTGCAAACGTTACGAGATAGACAATACCCATCGGGATTTACACGGCGCCCTGCTGGACGCGGAGATTCTTGCCGATGTCTATCTCGCCATGACCGGCGGGCAGGTCACTCTATCGTTGGGGGGGGGCACGGGTTCTGGAAGTGGTGTTGGCCAGGTGGAGCAGATCAGGCGTTTTGCAGAAGACCGGCCCAGACTTCGGGTCATCAGGGCAGATAGCGAAGAAACCGCTCAACACCAGGCGCGCTTAGAGGCCATAGCCAAGGCACTTGGCGGGCCATCGGTTTGGGAACAACTGGAGAGAAACCAAGCCTCTGACAACAGCTCTTAAGTATTTACAGCTAGTCACCTATGACTGAATTTAATATCTTCTGGTGTTCCGGGGAGATATCAATGATCTGAAAGCCGGTCCAGTGCGAGCCGGAATCGTTGGGGTCTTCGCACCACAGGCTTTCAATACCAAGCTGGATTTCTACTGACTGGTCACCGGCCATCAATGGAATACGTACCTGGTAAACAGTTCCGCAGTTTATGCCTTGAGGGCTCACGGCCATGAGTCCATCGACTGACAGATTAACCAGCTGACCCAGAATTATGCCGCTATGTGTATCAAGAATCTGCGGATGCCCCGGGATTGTCACCCGACGTTGTCTGCGTTGTTCGGAGTTCTCTGCATTCGTAGAGGTATTCATCACTGCTTGCTCCCGTCACTACACCTTTGGCGTTTCTTTTATGCTGCGCGATCCAGCATTCGGTGAATTGATTTCAACGCACGGTCAACGAAGGGTTTTTTCTCAGTGTTAACGATGCGTACGCTGTTATCCAGCATACTGTCCGCGAGTTCATGCATTGGAATGATGGCTGCTTTAACGCCCATGTGGTCTACAAACATGAACTTTTCTGTGACCGTGCTGCGCCATGACAGTTTCGCCTGTCGTTTGGGTTTGTCCGGATCCGAAAATTCGAACCAGGTACCAAATGGAACGCTTTTCAGCTTTTCAAGCATAGCCTCCTGTTCGGGCGACAGGCTAACGTTCTGTGCGGCGTTTTCCTGAACAGGTTCGTCTGCAACAACCGGTTGTTGTGGCTGTGCGTGGTCTTCGCTGACCGGATCCACTGTGTTGAGGGCTTGCGTTTGAGCGTCAAACAACGTGCCAATCAGGTTTTCCTTGTTGGCTTGCTGCATTGTTTGTGTGGCATCACGCAGTTCTTTCTGAAAGTCAGCCAAGGACTGTTGTCTCTTCGAGCGCTGTTTTTCGCTGGCCGGTGGCAGCGAAGACTCGATAATACGGTCTGCCAGGGCAGTGGCTGTCTGCCAGTCCGCGCTTTCATCTCCTTGCGGACTGCGCAGCAGGATAAAGGTAAGTTTGTCTGCCCAGATGCGTTGCAGGAATTCCCGGGTTGATGCAGGCACAGGCTTCCCCTGGCAGAGAGCACGGACTTCCTGTTGTGCCCGGTGGCGGGCAGCCTGCAGCTTTTCCTGTCCGTCAGCCGCTTCCGTGGTACGTGTTTCGACAAGACTGGCCCGATTGTCGAGATCTTTCACAGCTTTTTCGAAATCTTTCAGGAGGGTATCAAAAATCCCGACATCTTCTTTGAAATCGAGTAAAACCCGGTCGACGATTTCTTTCATTTTTGGGAAAATGCCGCGCTCGATCTGGTTGTCTTCTACCCAGCGAATACCCGCTGATGTCATATTGTTGAGCAACATGCGAGCGGAATGTTGTGCGTGGGTGAAGAAATTACGGTCGACAACTGCCACTTTCAACAAAGGCGTATGCAGCCGACTCAGCAAAGCTTTGACAACATTCGGCAGGTTATCCTCTTTGAGCATGTACTCAAACAGCATACCGACCAATTCAATCACATTGGTATCAGCGACAGGAAGCTTGCGCCGGTCAATGCTACCCAATATCTTTTCACGCTCTTCGACGAGGGTATTCTGCAGTTGACTGATCAGGTTCTCATCGATTTCTATGTTTTCAATGAATTCGGAACTGGATAGAGTCGTGGTTCCTGACTGAATCTGGGATTGCAGCTTATGAATCTGGCCGACCAGGGTCGGACCACCGGCCGAGCCAGCTGTTCCTGTGCCATCGGCATTCCCCCCCGCATTTCCGCTTGCGCTTCCTCCGCTGTAGCCGCCGCTTGCAGAAGCACCTGCAGCTGATCCGCCGGAAGCGATAGGGGTAACATTATTGGCACCACTTGCTTGTGACATTGGCCTCTTGCGCCGACCGATCATGAGTTCGCAGATGCGCCCGAACACATCATCTCCAAGCTCTGAGGGGGCCTGGTAGTCACCAATGGTGTCCTCAGCGTCAGCTTGCCCGGCCTCTTCGTCTGACGGGGCAGAGGAGTCCGTTTCAACAATTTCAACGCCACCCGGCTGTTTACGCACTTCATAGCGCAGGTTTGGCAAAATACCTTTCTCAATCAGACGTTTGTTGTATTCGGCGAACAAGGCGTCGACCTTGCTCAGCACGTATTTGTCAAACAGGGCGATGAACACAATACGGATCTTGTTTTCCAGTTCCAGCTGTTCAACGGCGTGCTGAAATGCACAACCCAACCATGCCGGCCCACCCGGTATCTGGTTTTCCTCAATGGCATCGCCACCGTTGACGATGGAAAGCCGTTGCTTGAGCGCAAAAATCTGATCCATGATACGGCTCGCCAGTTTGCTGGCAGCATTCCGTGCTGCAACCGAGGTTTCAACTTCTTCTGTGTCAAGCAAAGATAAATTGCCGAGCGACATATCATCCTGCGCAGGCTGGCCTTGGCCTTCTGGTTTGCAAGGAAAGTCTGCGAAGCCTCGTTTAAGTTCCGAGTAGAATTGTTGTTCAATCGCCGATCGCTTTTTGCGGACCTCACTCATGGCTTCGAAAAACAGGCTCTGGGCCATATTGCTTTCGGCTTTCTCAGCAAAATCCAGTAACGCCACGTCTGCGTTTTCGAACATTCGATCCATCAGGGGGCGAAGGTGGCTCAGTGTCAAATCCTGACAGCCAGCCATTAGTTTTTCGAACTGTGGTGCGATTGCCATCTCTATTCAGACTCCGCTTGAATTTGGCATAACAAGTTTGGCTTAGTGCCCGAGAAGATAACGGCAGCGGGGGTTTCGATCTTAAGTTGGACACCGATCTCATTCCGTAGATATCAATACGTTGGCAAAATAATTGTTTTCCGCTTGGCGAGGTTGGGGGGTCATACCGGTACCTCAGTTTCTTTGTATGAAAAAAACAACTTATATATTGAAACAAACAGAGTATTCGAATATTCTAAATAAGTTGTGTGTCTGGAGAATTGTTTCCTGTAAACGACTGCCTGGTTGAGGTCTTGCCCGGGCTAACCGTCAATTGCGATTTACGGGCCGTCTACAGGAACAGTACTGGTTTACGGGCCGATGCTGACGGTAATGACCGGTAAGTTGACGTTTGTCAATGTGCACTGGTGTCACCATCACTTCATGTTCCAGCGGAATAGTGTGTCGATTCGAAGGGGAATGCCGCATGAAACTGTGTGGAAAATGCCGGAGAAAACCGTGGCCGTATGTCCTGGTGGTGTTTATCTCGACTTTCGTAGCGTTTGTAACCTGGTTGACATTGTCCGCTGCAGGATTGACACCGGAAGCCAATCGATGGTGGACAGCCCTTGCGTTTCTTGTCGCGGGGGGCGTGTTATTCGGCTATATGGTTTCATGTATGCGTCGGCACTGTGCTGATGACCAGCATCCCAGATAGGATGCTACGTTCAGTTTTTCCATACTCGGACATATACCTCTCTGATGTTACGCTCCTCTCTGGTAAACGAGCCGCCTAGAGTAATTGGCTAAGCGCAGCAAGCGCATTGGCATGCTACAGAAGTTGCAAATATTCGTATATTCTGAAATACTATCGGCTCACTTTCAGGCATTTTATTTTTCAAAAACGCGAATCGGAGAGAGTCGTCATGAAGAAATTAGCAATGGGTATCGCTGCTGCCAGTCTGGCTGCAGTATCTATGTCCGCCAATGCGTGGTGGGGTTCTGGTTACGATCGTAACTATGGCGGATATGCCCCTTATTATGCGTATGCGCCCTACGGTCATGCTCCCACTCTGAGTGAAGAACAGATTACGGCCCAAAAGGAAGCTATTGAAGCGCAGCAGAAAGCCGCGCTTGAGCATGTCCAGCGCATGGAAGAGCAGCGCAAGGCCATGCGTGGTCCGATGACAGACGGCCCGTTCGGCATGCGTGACCCGATGGG
>CBFDBP010000169.1:0-7877 GCA_965603065.1 uncultured Gammaproteobacteria bacterium | reverse complement strand
CGGCCGGCTTCACGCTGATCGAAGTCATGGTAGCGGTGCTGGTCATGTCCATCGGGCTGCTGGGTCTGGCCAGTCTGCAGGCCACCAGCCTGCGCTTCAACAACGACTCGTCGGCACAGACCCAGGCGACCTATCTCGCCAACGACATGGTCGACCGCATGCGCACCAATGTCAGCAGGGCGGCCGATTACCCGGCCAAGGCGGAAGTCAAAAACGCCAATTGTCACAACGCAGCCGGCTGCACACCCGACGAAATGGCCGCTAATGATATCTTCGAATGGAACGAGCTTCTGGGCACGGCGCTGCCTGCCGGACAGGGCAGCATTACCGCGCTCGCCGGCGGCCTGTATACGATCACGGTGATGTGGGACGAACAGCGTAGCGGCGCCATCGGCACCAACTGCGACCCCGACGATCCCGCAGATCTCCGCTGCATCTCCATGACAACACAACCATGATGAACGCCATGCACACACTGACAGACAACACCTTCGGCCGGCGATCAAGCGGTTTTTCCATGGTCGAACTCATGGTCGCCATGACTATCAGCTTGCTGCTGATGGCAGGCGTGGTACAGATTTTCAGCGGCTCCAAGGCGAGCTATGTCATGCAGGAAGGCACTTCGCGCCTGCAGGAGAATGTCCGCTTTGCACTGGGCCGCCTGTCACACGATATCGGCGCCGCCGGTTACCTGGGCTGCCTGGATAGTGCCAACCCGGCCCGCCCGTTTACCAACGACTTGTCGAATCAAACAGCGGTCTCCGGCTACGATTTCGCAACGCCACTGTTCGGCACCGAAGGCAGCGGCGCTAACGGCAGCGACACCATCAGCATAAGCCGGGCCAGTGCGACCACCGGTATACGGCTGACGGCACCGATGGACACACCCATATCCGACCTGCAACTGGATGCCACCGATAACGCCTACCTGTCACTGCAACAGTTCGACATTCTGGCCGTCGGCGATTGTGGCACCGCATCGGTATTCATGATCACCAACGACCCCACCACCAGCGGCGGCGTCATACAGCACGCCAGTGGTGTAGTCTCCACCGGCCCCAACAAGACACAGTCGAATCTCAACGGTGACCTGGGCGCGGTGTACGGCGCCGACCGCGCCTCCGTTGCCGGCGCCTACCGCGTCAGCACCTCGACATACCGACTGTGCCCCAGCATCTCCGGCACCGGCACATCGCTATTCCTGAACAGCTGCGACCAAGCCAACGAGCTGGTGGAAGGCGTGCAGAAAATGGAGTTTTTCTACGGCGTCGATAACAACACGGTAGCCGGCGCCGACCAATACCTCGATGCCGACGAGGTCACCGCCGCCAACCAGTGGAACAACGTCGTCAGTGTGCGGATGACGCTGAAATTCGATTCCATCCAGAACATACCCGGCGGCGCACTGACCAAAGACATTCTCACTACTGTGCGTGTACGCAACCGGGGCGGTTGAAACCGACAGGGACAGGAGACGATGAAGATGACAACATTTACAGCCACGCTAACAGCAAACCCTATGGCAATTCGCCAGACAGGCGCGGTACTGGTCGTCAGCCTGCTGATACTGCTGGTGATGACCGTGCTCGGCGTAGCGGCGATGGGCACCACCACGCTGCAGGAGCGCATGGCCAACAACAACCGTCAGCAGCAGGTGGCATTCCAGGCAGCCGAGGCTGCATTGCGCGCCGCGGAAACCTATCTGGGCAACACCATCACCAGCGTTACGGCACTGAATACCAATTTCAACAGCGCCGCACCCATGCCCGGACTGTATGCGGAACGTGCGCCGATGACCGGGGTAGCCACCCATCCGCTACCCGCCGGCTTCAATATCCACGACGACAACGACTGGCTGGCGGCCGGCAACACGGTCGAGGTCAATAGCGTGACCTCGGTAACGCAGCGCCCCCGCTACCTTATTGAATACGTAGGGCGTGTGGGCCCGCCACAGAACGACTACAGCGGCAAGAAACCGGATACCCGACAGTACGGCTTCCGTATCACCGCCATCGGTTGGGGCGAAGGCGCTGCACCGAACGGCCGCTACCTGCTGCAAAGCAGCTACCGGATACCACTTTGAATAAATCCACGCAGGATGCAACCACCGAACAAAAGTATTTTGTGAGGAATTTGTCATGAAAAATATGAAACCGAACGCCATCGCCCTTTTCACCAGCCGCACGGCGGGCCTGCTGGCCCTGGTTATGGCAACCAGCATAGCGGCAGCCCCGGGCACGCTGTCCACCAGTCCGCTGTTTCTGCAAAGCGGCACGGTACAGCCGAACATCTTTTTCATGATCGATGACTCCGGCAGCATGGACTGGGAAATACTCAAGTCTACCGGCGCCCTGGCTATCGGAGACTATTCGGGCTTCCGCAACAGGGACAATCTCGACTACACACCGACACGTGCCGACCGGGATGAAATGCTGGAATCCTGCGCCGGTTATAACGTGCTCTATTACGATCCCACCAAGACCTATACGCCCTGGACCGGTGTCGACATCAACGGCAACGCCTACCAGGACCAGAGCATTACCTCGGCGCTCAACGATCCCTATAATCCCGCCTCGGGCTCGCGTGACCTGACCGACGATGAAACGTTTGGCGATCCGCCCGGCTACATGACCTGGAGCGACGACGGTGACGGCGTGTTTGAGCAGGGCGAGTGCCCGGATGTCAACGACGCCGGCTATGACTACATCAACCAGTTCGTTGCCACCGTTGCCGGCTTCGGCCCGACCCAGGTGATGACGGCAGCCGAGCAGGCCAACTTCGCCAACTGGTACAGCTACTACCGCAAGCGCGAGTACGTGGCGAAACGGGCGTTGTCGCAGATCATCGATGCCTCCGATGCCAGAATGGGCCTCGCCACGCTGCATAACAACAACACCGTGCGCACCCTGGTGAGGGATATCGACGATATCACCACGCCGATCGATACCACCGCCCAGGCCAACAAAACCGCCTTGCTGAGAAACCTGTCCAGGGTTAATTCCAGTGGTGGCACCCCGCTCAGGCAGGCACTGCGCAATACCGGCGAATACTTCGCGGATAATTCCGGCTGGGGATCTACGCCGATCCTCCCGGCCAGCCTGGGTGGCGAATGCCAGCAGAACTTCACTATCCTGATGTCCGACGGCTTCTGGAATGGCGGCGACCCGGGTGGCGGCAATACCGACAGCGACGGCGCAGGCCCCTTCGACGGCGGCGACTATGCCGATACCTTCAGTAATACCCTGGCCGACGTCGCCATGAGGTATTACGAGAATGACCTGTCGCCGCTGGCCGACAAAGTGCCGGTGATTGCCGGTGTCGACGAAAACAACGCCCAGCACATGGTGACCTATACCGTGGGCTTCGGTGTTAACGGCTCGCTGGCGGACGACGAAGTGCCCGGCCAGGCCAACTTCAACGGCTGGCCCGAGCCGATAGCCAACGCGCAGACCACCATAGACGATATGCGGCACGCGGCCTTCAACGGACGCGGACAATTTCTCAGCGCCGGTGACCCGCAGGACCTGATCGATTCGCTGACCCAGTACATCGCCGACATTCAGGCGCGCATCGGCACGGCGGCCGCGGTCAGTTTCAACTCCACCAACCTCAATACCGGCACGCGCGTCTTCCAGTCGATTTTCGACTCGTCGCGCTGGTCCGGCGACCTGCTGGCGAAGGACATTGTCATCAACGGGGTAACCGGGATCGCCAGCATCAGCGGCACCGCCTGGCAGGCTTCGACCGATATCGACAGCAGAGCCCCGGCATCGCGGCAGATCATCACCTATGACGGCACCACCGGTTACGGCGTCAACTTCGAGTGGGGATCGCTGAACAGCACGCAGCAGAAGGACTTGCGCACCAACGCCAGCGGCGGCACCGATATCGAAGCGGCCGGCATGGCCCGCCTGGACTACATTCGCGGCGAGCGCAACTGCGAAAGCAGCGGCACCGGCACCTGCAGCTACACCGACTCGAACGGCGACATCTACGCCAGCAAGAGCCTGCGTCCACGCTCCAGCGCACTGGGCGATATTGTGCATTCGAGCCCGTATTTTGTCGGCCCGCCGTCGCTGGCCTATCCGGACAGCATCGAGCCAGCATCGCCCTACTCGGCGTTTGCCATCAGCAACCGCACGCGCGCCGGGATGACCTACGTTGGCGCCAACGACGGCATGCTGCACGCACTGAACGACAACGGTGTAGAGATGTTCGGCTATATACCGGCATCGCTGTTTTCCACCGACGCCGGCGCCGGCCTGCACTATCTGAGCGATCCGAGCTATACCCATCGGTATTATGTCGACCTGTCGCCGACAGTACAGGACGCCTATATCAAGGTTGGCGGTACCACCGCCTGGCATACCGTCCTGGTCGGTGCGCTGCGTGGCGGCGGCAAGGGCCTGTTCGCCATGGACGTCACCTATCCGTCGGCACTCGCCAGCAATGCCGCCGGCAATGTGATGTGGGAATTCTCCCATAACGATCTCGGCTATACGTTCAGCGACATTCAGATCGGCAAAATGAACAACGGCAAATGGGCGGCCGTTTTCGGTAACGGCTACAACAACGACCCGAACGGCGACGGCACTGCCAAACTGTTTGTTCTCTACCTGGATGGTTCCAATGCCGCCCTCCCGGTCATTATCGAGACCGGCGTGGGCAGTCTGGACCCGACCAGCAGGGATTGTGCGAACTCCAACAGCGACTGTAACGGCCTGAGCACCCCACGGCTCGTGGATCTGAACGGCGACGGCACCATCGACCGCATCTATGCCGGTGACCTGCACGGTAATCTGTGGGCCTTCGACGTCACGGACAAAAACGACCCGCCAAACTGGAAGCCGGCCTATAGCGGCAACCCGCTGTTCAGGGCCTGCTCGGCGACGCCCTGCACGGCCGCCAACCGCCAACCGATTACGGACCAACCCGACGTCACGCTGCACCCGACGCAGACGGCTTACAGCACCCGGCCGAATATGCTGGTGTTCTTCGGCACCGGCCAGTACCTGACCCAGGCGGATAATGCCAATGCCCAGCTGCAGACCTTCTACGGGGTATGGGATTCAAATACCGGCGACCTGGACCGCGCTTCACTGCAAGCACAGATACTCACCACCACCAGTGACGCGGTGCTGGGTAACGTTCGCACCATTTCGTCGAACCCGGTGAGTTACTCCAGCACCGAAAAGGGCTGGCTGATTGACTTGCCGATTTCGGGGGAGCGGTCGGTCACCAACCCGGCGGCGTTCGGCAAGGTGGTGTTCTTCAATACCGTGATACCCAGCGTGTCCAGCAGCAATATGTGCAGCGTGGGCGGTTCGGGCTGGTTGATGGCGGTCGATCTGCTGACCGGTGGCGAGCCCGCGTTCGTCCCGATCGACGTTAATAACGACGGTGTTTTCGACGCCACAGACCAGCTGTCGGGTGTCTCGGTTGTCGGCACGGAATCGTCCGGTGTGCCCGCGGAAAGCCGCTTTATCTCCGACAAGCGTGTCACCGCGGATTCCACCGGCGCTATCAACATCGACAACATCCAGTCGGGACCGCCGGAAGTCCCGTCACGCATGTCCTGGAGCGAACTCGAGGCCCCCTGATGCCGGCAAATTGCGCGGCACTCGATGAACACGACAAGTTGAGGTATATGACATGAAAATGCAGGCGTTAATCACGGCACCGCTCCTGGCTGTTGTGCTCATGGCAGGGGCCTTCCAGGCCGGGGCCGGTCAACAGCGCACTTTCGGCTTCACCGGTCAGGTCGACTCGTTCAACCGTGGCGGCGGTACGCTGGTGGTCGAGGACCAGGTGTTCCGCATCAGTGAATCGACCCGGGTGCACAAGCGGCGTGGCGCCAAGGGCACACTATCAGATATCACGCCCGGCACCAGAATCGGTTTTTATCCGGGCTCGGCTGGTTCGTCCCACGTCAACAATATCTGGATCCTGCCGAGAAACTGGAAAGCACCGCCCGGATACGCTGTAACGCCGGACGAATGATACATTGGCGACTAACAGGATAAACGTCATGACAGGCAAAAATACAAGCGGGTTTACCCTTATCGAGTTGGTGATAGCAATTGGCATCGTCGGCATACTGGCCTCTATCGCTTACCCGAGCTACGTGGACCAGATGCGGCAGACAAAGCGCACCGACTGCGAAGCGGTACTCATGCAAATGGCAGGCGCCATGGAGCGGGAGTTTTCTCGCAGAAACGAGTATAGAGACATTCGAGGGGCACCAGTCAACTTTGGCAACCAGTGCCCGGTCGACGGCGGCACCGCGACCTATATCCTGAGTATCCAACCACCAATGCCGGCAGCGACCTATGTTTTGAGTGCCACTCCCGCCGGGGCCCAGGCCGCCGATCCTTGCGGCACCCTGACCCTGACCAACACCCTGCAAAAGGGTCAGTCGTCGGGCACGCTGGCGGAATGCTGGCAATAGCAGCGGGGGATTTCCGCTGCGGTGTCCACTGTCAGACCGGATCGGTCGCGGTATACCGCAACTCTCTGGGTAACACGAATGTAATCGTCTCTTCACGGCCGGACTGTTCGGTAACGCTGGCCGCACCCCATTCTTTCAGCCGGTCGATAACCTGCTGCACCAGCACTTCCGGTGCTGAGGCACCGGCTGTCACGCCGATGGTGTTTTTCCCTTCCAGCCATGCCCTCTGAATCTGCTCCGGACCGTCCAGCAGATAGCCCGGCACACCCTGCTGCTCCGCCAGTTCGCGCAAGCGATTGGAATTTGAGCTGTTGGGTGAACCGACGACCAGTACCACATCCGCCTTGCCGGCGAGCTCGCGAACCGCATCCTGACGGTTTTGGGTGGCATAACAGATATCTTCCCGGTACGGGCCCTTGATGTCGGGATAACGCGTGCGCAACGCCTGGATGACTTTTTCCGTATCGTCCACCGACAGTGTGGTCTGGGTGACATAGCTGAGCTTGTCCGCGTGCTGCACTTCCAGTTGCCCGACGTCCTGTAGATCTTCGACCAGGTATATCCGGCCGCCCGCTGACTCATCGTACTGCCCCATAGTGCCTTCCACTTCGGGATGACCCTGGTGGCCAATCAGGATGCACTCGCGGCCCTGCTGGCTGAAACGCGCCACTTCCAGGTGCACCTTGGTCACCAGCGGGCAGGTGGCATCAAACACTTTCAGGCCCCGGCGCCCGGCTTCCTGACGCACCGCCTGCGAAACGCCGTGCGCGCTGAAAATGACTGTCCCGGCATCCGGCACCGCGGCCAGTTCATCGACAAACACGGCGCCCTTGTCGCGAAGATTATTGACGACGTAGCGGTTGTGTACCACTTCGTGACGCACGTAGATGGGAGCGCCAAACAGTTCCAGGGCACGATCAACGATCTCAATAGCCCGATCGACGCCGGCACAGAAGCCGCGGGGGTTGGCTAGTATCACTTGCATGGTTTATGAATCTATCGCGGTCAGGGGACCGCTCCTACAGCTCGACTGGAATTATAAACCCTGAGCAGGCGAATTATCGACAGACAGAATCTCGACTTCGAATTCGATTTCCCGCCCGGCGAGCGGGTGATTGAAATCCACCCTGACCCGCTGATCCTCTATTTCGATGACGGCACCGGCAACATCCTCGCCTGCCCGGCCGGTAAAACCGATGATCTGTCCCTTTTCCAGGGCTATATCCGGAGGAAATCGATCTCTTTCAAGCCACTGCAGTACAGCATCATCGCGTGCGCCAAACGCCTGCCCGGGCATCAGGGTCAACGTCTGGCGATCGCCCGCGCCAAGACCGATCAGGGCCAGCTCCAGCCCCTTGTCCAGCATCCCGTCACCCACCACGAAGCTGATCGGTTCATTGTCAAAGCTGCTGTCGGCAACCGTACCATC
>CBFDBP010000168.1:0-7885 GCA_965603065.1 uncultured Gammaproteobacteria bacterium | reverse complement strand
TAGTCTGCATATCTCACCACCTTAACCAAATGCCCCAGGGCACCCTCTCCCCCAGCGGACCTTCTCCTCCAGAGGACCTTCCCCCCCAGGGGGCCTTCTCCTCCAGAGGACCTTCTCTTGCTGCGCAATTCACCTTGTCTCGCCTATCGGCGATTCACCTTGTCTTGCTACGCAATTCACCTTGTACCCCAGGGCACCCTCTCTTGCTACGCAATTCACCTTGAAGGGCACAAAGGTCACAAAGGAACAACATCTTACCCCATGTCCTAGAAGATTTTTCAGGTGCACGCTGTTAACGGAGGACACGGCCTATACATACGGAAAACCTTTATCTTTGAGAGCCTTTGTGACCTTCGTGTCCTTCGTGGTGAGAAGATCGGGTTAGTCACGGTCATTGCTGGATTCTCTCAATTGCAGACTCTCGAAATCAAGCAATTACTCATCGCAATCGCTAGGCGATGCTCCCATGCGTGTTTTTTGCAATAATGATGCAAGATTGTCCTCTCCCTGGAGCAGCGTGTGGATTTCAAGGATTACTATAAAATCATGGGCGTCAAACGCGACGCCACACAGGACGAGATCAAACGCTCGTACCGAAAGCTCGCGCGCAAGTACCATCCGGACGTGAGCAAGCACACTAATGCCGAAGCCCGCTTCAAAGAGGTGGGAGAAGCCTACGAAGTGCTCAAGGATCCGGAAAAACGCGCGGCTTACGACCAGCTGGGCGCCAACTGGAAGGCCGGCCAGGACTTCAGGCCGCCACCGGACTGGGATGCCGGTTTCGAGTTCAGTGGTGGTGGCTATACCCGCGCTGACTCAGCCGCTTACAGCGATTTTTTCGAGTCGCTGTTCGGTCAGGGTTTTGGCTCGGCACCACGCGCCGGCGTCGGTGGCGGCTTTCGTGCACGCGGCGAGGATCACCACGCCAAGGTGCTGATAGATCTTGAAGATGCCTACCACGGGGCAGCGCGCACCATCACCCTGCACTCGCCCGCACTGGATGCCGGCGGACACGTCATCACCAGAGAGCACAGCCTGAACGTGAAAATCCCCAAGGGCATCAGACAAGGGCAGAAAATCCGCCTGTCCGGTCAGGGCGCCCCCGGCTTCGGGGGTGGCGAAGCCGGCGACCTTTATCTCGAGATAGAGTTCAAACCTCACGCCCTGTACCGTGTTGAAGGCCGCGATCTTTATCTCGACCTGCCGGTTGCTCCCTGGGAAGCGGCACTCGGCGCGACCATCAAGACGCCAACACCGACCGGACCTGTTGACCTTAAAATTCCAGCCGGCTCCTCGAGTGAGCGTAAACTGCGCCTCAAAGGACGCGGCATTCCCGGCAACCCGCCAGGTGATATCTATGTTGTAGCGCAGATTACTTTACCGTCAGCCGACAGTGATCAGGCCAGAGACCTCTACCGCAAGATGGAGCAGGAACTGGCTTTTAACCCTCGCAGCAAGATGGGAGTGTAGTCCGCCATGATGACTGAATTGCTGAGCGGTATCGTACTGGACGAACAGGCCGAGCTTACGCTGGGCGATCTATGCCGTGCCTGTTGCCGGCACGCAGAATGGATCGAGCAACTGGTAGAGGAAGGCATTCTCGAGCCTATCGGCCACAATCCGGCGCAGTGGCGTTTTTCAGGCACCAGCCTGCAGAAGGCCCATATTGCCATGCGGCTGCAGCGGGATCTGGACCTTAATCTCGCCGGCGTTGCCCTGGCACTGGACCTGATGGATGAAATTGAATCCCTGCGTGCGGCGGTCTGCCGACTGCAATCGCCGGATTGACACGCTCGTTAACCCGCATCGGTATTCATCGCGACAATAATCTCCACCTCGTCACTGACGATGTGCGGCAGCGAATTTAATCCAAATTCGCTTCGCCGGATGGTTGCTGTCGCCTGGTAACCCCAGGCACCGCCGCTCCCGGAAAGGCCGGCTGCCTGCACTTCGAAAACAACCTGCCTGGTTGTGCCATGCAAACTCAAGTCACCGACGATGCGTGCGGATCCGTTTTCTCCATAAGACTGGCAGAAACCTGAAAAAGTGATATGCGGATAGTGTTCCGCTTTAAAAAAAGTGGGGCCGCGCAGAAAATTATCCCGCCATGCGTCATCGGTATTGACGCTGTCGACATCGATGTGCACGCGAACAGCTACGGCATCTCCCTCTGTAGCACTTGTCATCTCGCCGCGCAGCCGGTCGAACCTCCCCAGGATACGCACCAGTCCGAACACCTTGACCTTGAAGCGGACATAGATGTCTTCCAGCTCAATCACCTCTGGCGGCGAATCAAAGGCTGGATTCTCTGCTCGGGTTACGCCGGCAAGCGCCAGCCCTGTCGCCAGAATCGAGATCTGCATCATGATCCATAGGAATCGCTTCATGATCTATCCTCCGAGCAGAAGTAGACCGGTTGGTTTACTCTCTGATGGAATATAGTAGACCGATCGGTCTAAGTCAAGGGCCCCAGGATTTGACCCAGTTACCTACTGAAAGAAATGAACTTTTACCACACGGGCAGTAATATTTTTCGTCCAAAACCGACAAACCCTGACAAAATCGATGCTCTGCGCCGGCATGTTCCGTTTATGCTCAAGCGCCGACCGGAACACTACGCATTTACACGGCTTGCGTTTACAATAGCCCGCGATTATTGAGCCCGGTTACCCCACCGACTTCCCTGAAATTCAGCAAAGAGTCCACCATGCACAGCAATAACCATCAGACCGAATTCGAGCAGATCGCCCAGGCAAGACACCACGATCCCTTCAACGTACTGGGTAAACACACCGAGGATGGAACAGACCTGGTGCGCGCCTACCTTCCCAATGCAGAGCAGGTCTGCATTGCCGAGGGTAACCTCCCGCTTGAACGGGTAGCCGGAACCGATGTGTTTGAGTGGCGTGGCAGCGCCGGCACGGTACCGGATCGCTACCGTCTGGTCTGGCGCGAAGACGGCCAACGGGAATGCATCGCCCATGACCCCTACAGCTTCCCTCCCCAGTTAGAGGACTTTGACCTGCACCTGTTTGGTGAGGGTAAACACCGCCATGCCTATCGGTTCATGGGCGCCCATGTGCATGAAATCGATGGCATTACCGGTATCCTGTTCGCGGTCTGGGCGCCGAACGCGGAGCGCGTCAGCGTGGTCGGTGAATTCAACCAGTGGGATGGCCGCCGACACCCGATGCGTGTTCGTGGCGGCAGCGGTATCTGGGAACTCTTTCTTCCGGATCTGGCGCCGGGCGGCCTGTATAAATACGAAATTCGCAATCGCCACAGCGGCGAAATCACCCTCAAGTCCGATCCCTATGCGCAGGCCTTCGAGGTACGCCCGCAGACGGCGTCCGTGCTCACCAAGCCGTCCAGCTATGCCTGGCAGGACCAGGCCTGGATGGAAAACCGGCCGGCTCTGGACTGGCAACATTCCCCGATGTCGGTCTACGAAGTACACCTCGGCTCCTGGCAGCGGGGACCGGAAGGTGAATTCCTCGACTACCGTCAACTCGCGGAATCCCTGGTCAGCTATGTGAAAGACATGGGTTTCACACACATCGAACTGTTACCGATTACCGAGCATCCGTATGACCCGTCCTGGGGTTACCAGACCACCGGCTACTTTGCTCCGACCAGCCGCCACGGAAGCCCCGATGATTTCCGCTATTTCATCGATTGCTGTCACCGCCATAACATCGGTGTTCTGCTCGACTGGGTGCCGGCCCACTTCCCCAAGGATGCCCACGGTCTGGCACGTTTCGACGGGACAGCCCTGTATGAACACGAGGATCCGCGCCTGGGTGAACACCTCGACTGGTCGACACTGATCTACAACTACGGCCGCAATGAAGTAAAGAACTTCCTGCTCTCCAGCGCTGTATTCTGGCTTGAGGACATGCATATCGACGGTCTGCGTGTCGATGCGGTGGCCTCGATGCTCTATCTGGACTATTCCCGTGAGGAAGGCGAGTGGCTGCCTAACCGCTACGGCGGCAGGGAAAATCTCGAAGCACTCGACTTCCTGCGCGAACTGAACGTAGCGGTCCACGAAGAGCAGCCGGGTGTACTGATGATTGCAGAGGAATCGACCTCCTGGCCGCAGGTCAGTCGCCCCACCTGGACCGGTGGTCTGGGCTTCGACATGAAATGGAACATGGGCTGGATGAACGATACCCTGAGCTACATGGCCAACGAGCCGATTCACCGCCGCTACCACCAGGGAATGCTGACCTTCAGCATGCTCTATGCCTTTACCGAGAACTTTCTGCTGCCGTTCTCACACGACGAGGTCGTGCACGGCAAACGCTCGATGCTTTACAAAATGCCCGGCGACGAATGGCAGCGCTTTGCCAATCTGCGCGCACTGTATACCTATATGTTCTGCCATCCGGGCAAGAAACTTCTGTTCATGGGGACAGAATTCGCGCAGGGTGATGAGTGGGACAGCACCCGGGTGCTGGACTGGTACGTGCTGGATTACCCGCTCCACCAGGGCGTGAAGCGTCTGGTGACGGACCTTAATGCCTTCTACCGAAACACAGCAGCGCTATACCGGTACGAGTTCGACTGGAGCGGCTTCGAGTGGATCGACTGCCATGACTCGGAAAACTCGGTGCTGAGTTTTCTGCGCCGTTCCGACGAGGCATTTGTGATCACTGTGATCAACCTCACGCCGGTGCCTCGCGAAGGCTATCGTATCGGCGTACCGCAGGCCGGCGAATATCACGAAGTCCTCAACTCGGACGCCGCCTGTTACGGTGGCAGCAATATGGGTAACGGAGATCATACGCTGATCGCGGAAGACACCCCCTGGATGAACCAGCCCTTTTCCCTCACTCTCACCCTGCCCCCGCTGGCCGGTATCGTGCTGCAGCTGAAATGATGCAATGAACGGGGCCGCTACTGCTGTCTGGCCCGGCCAGGCCTATCCGCTGGGCGCAACATGGGACGGAGAAGGCGTCAATTTTGCGCTGTTTTCCGAGCACGCCGCGAAGGTGGATTTGTGTCTGTTCGATGGCCGCGGCCGGCGTGAGACCGCGTGTATTGCCATGCGCTGGAAAACCGACCAGGTCTGGCACTGCTATCTGCCCGAGGCGCGGCCCGGCCAGCTGTACGGCTTCCGGGTGCACGGCCCCTACGACCCGCTCAACGGTCATCGCTTCAATCCGAACAAACTGCTGCTGGACCCCTATGCCAAAGACATCGCGGGCTGCGTGCGCTGGAATGATGCTCTGTTCGGCTATACCATCGGTGACAAGGCCGTTGACCTGCTGCTCGACGCGCGTAACAGCGCGCACGGTGTGCCAAAATCACGCGTTGTGGATACCGCCTTCACCTGGGGAGATGATCAACCGTTGCGCATTCCCTGGCACGACACAATCATCTACGAACTGCACGTCAAGGGATTTACGATTCAGCACCCCGTTGTCCCCCCCCCCTACCGCGGCACCTACGCCGGCCTGGCCACCGAACCGGTTATCGAACACCTGAAACGGCTGGGTGTCACAGCGGTGGAACTCATGCCGGTACACACCTTTATCAACGACCGGCACCTGGTCAAAAACGGTTTGAACAATTACTGGGGCTACAACAGTATCGGTTACTTTGCGCCCCACGCGGCGTATTCAGCGACCGGCGATATCAGCGAGTTCAAGACCATGGTGAAACGTCTGCACTCCAACGGTATCGAGGTCATTCTCGACGTGGTCTACAACCACACCGCGGAGGGCAACCACATGGGCCCGACACTGTGCTTCCGCGGCATCGACAACGCAGCCTATTACCGCCTGGTGGCCGATCAGCAGCGCTACTACATGGACTACACCGGTTGCGGAAACAGCCTCAACATGATGCACCCGCGGGTCCTGCAGCTGATCACCGACAGCCTGCGCTACTGGGTACTGGAAATGCACGTCGACGGGTTCCGCTTCGATCTGGCGCCGACGCTGGCACGCGAGGTACACGCCGTCGACCGTTTCGGCGCATTCCTCGACATCATTCACCAGGACCCCGTGCTGTCCAGGGTAAAACTGATCGCAGAGCCATGGGACCTCGGCGAGGGTGGTTACCAGGTCGGCAACTTCCCGGTCGGCTGGACCGAATGGAACAGCCGTTACCGCGATACCCTGCGCGCCTACTGGAAGGGCGACGACAGCCTCATCGGGGAACTGGCCTACCGGATCACCGGCTCAAGCGATCTGTATGAGCAAAGCGGTCGCCGGCCGTACGCCAGCATCAACTTTGTCACCTGTCACGACGGTTTCACACTGCAGGACCTGGTCAGCTATAACGAAAAACACAATATCGAAAACCTGGAGGATAACCGCGACGGTGAAAACAATAATCTGAGCTGGAATATGGGCAGTGAGGGTCCGGTGAGCAGGAATCTGCACATCATCAACGCGCGAGCACAACAAAAGAGGAACTTTCTGACCACGCTGCTGCTTTCGCAAGGCGTGCCGATGCTGGCGGCGGGTGACGAAATGGGACGCACACAGAACGGCAACAACAATGCCTACTGCCAGGACAACGAGATCAGCTGGCTCAACTGGGAACTGGACACGCACGAGCAGAAGTTTGTGAGCTTCGTGCGTGAGGTCATCAAACTGCGAAAGAAACACCCGGTATTTCATCGGCGACACTTCTTCCAGGGTCGCCGCATAAAAGGTGCCAACGTCAAGGATATCTGCTGGCTGAGGCCTGATGGCGGGGAGATGACCGATGAGGAATGGGACTCCTACTACGCACGCTGCCTGGGGCTTTTACTGCACGGCGATGCCATCGAAGAACAGGACGAACGCGGTCGAATCATTCGCGATGATACTTTTTTGCTGCTGCTGAACGCGCATTCGCAAGCGATCCCGTTTCGCATGCCGGAACACGTCGGCATAGCCCGCTGGGGGGTTGCCGTCGATACCTGCTTTGAGGATGGCAAACGGACCGACCGCCGAACCTTTAACACCGGGGAAAAGTACCCTCTGCGGCCAGGCTCCTGTGTACTGCTGCAACTGATGAGGACGCCGCGTTGATTGCCGGGCAATATAAAATGAAAGTAACCCGGGTAGCATAAATAATGCGCATCATCGCCTTCTATAATCTCAAGGGTGGCGTCGGGAAAACTGCCTCGGCGGTTAATATCGCCTATCTCGCCGCACAATCGAATTTACGCACCGTGCTCTGGGATCTGGATCCCCAGGGCGCGGCAAGCTGGTATCTGGCCGCCGATGACACCAAAACCTACAAGTCGAAAAAGCTGCTGAAAGGTAAGGTGACTGCAGCGGACCTGGCAGTGGAAACCGTGCACCAACGCCTGACGCTGGTGCCGGCGGACCTCTCCTATCGCAAGTTTGACACCGAACTTGAAACACTCGAGGGCAGCAAACGGGTGCTGAGCAACATCCTCGACACCTTCAGTGAAACCCATTCGCTGGCAATCCTGGACTGTCCACCGTCACTGTCCAATCTCGCGGAACAAATGTTTTCCATGGCGCACGCCATCTTTGTTCCGATGCTGCCGACCCACCTTTCAATACGGTCCTATCAGCAGGTGCGCCAGTTTATGAAAAGCCGCAAGCTGGGTCACAAACAACTGTATCCGTTTTTCACCATGGTGGACCTGCATAGAAGCCTGCACCGCAACATGGTCGAAGACCCGCCGGAAGACATCAAACGCCTGCTACTGACGTATATCCCCTATTCCAGCGTCATCGAAAAAATGGGCGAAAACCGGGCACCGGTCGGGACCTATGCAGCCAGTCATGCCGCCGCGCGCGCCTACCGGGCGCTGTGGCAGGATATCAGCGCCCTGACACTGAGAGCTTGAAACAATCACTCTCCCTCCGGGACAAGGTGAATCGCCGCCAGGCGAGAGAGGGTGCCCTGGGGT
>CBFDBP010000167.1:0-7918 GCA_965603065.1 uncultured Gammaproteobacteria bacterium | reverse complement strand
TGCCAGCGATGCTGCGACAGGTGGCGCAGCCCGGCACGTAACAGCAGGGGTGAAAGAAAACCCAACCTAGTGCTCTGTCCATGTGATAATTACGGGTTCAGTCAGCTTGTCAACGTTCACGGCAAGGCGTGCCTTGCAGGCAATGGCTATTCCCTTGTCAAGAGGCGCAACGCAGTCCGTGGGCGTTGACATGCCAACCCGAAGGGCGTCCCTGTGGTGTCCCGCAGCTGCGTTCCAGTGCTCGACAAGGGAATAGCCATTGCCTTCGCACAGCGCCTTGCTGCGAAACCCCACAGGGACGCTGAACCCGTAATTATCACATGGACAGAGCACTAGCCTTCTTCCACGCGTCCGTGGCGCAGATGCAGAACCCGGTCGGCGGCACGGGCGATATGTGAACTGTGTGTGACCAGCAGCATGGTGGTGCGCTGGCGTCTGGCCAGGCCGGTCAACAGCGCGATAATGCGGCCGCCGCTGTCCTCATCAAGGTTGCCGGTGGGTTCATCGGCCAGCAGCAGGGCGGGCCGGTGCGCCAGGGCGCGGGCAATGGCGGCACGTTGCTGCTCACCACCGGACAACGTCTCGGGATAACGCGGCGCCAGGCCGGCCAGTCCGACTTCCTGCAACAGGCCGGCGGCACGCTGTTGCGCGGCCGTATCGTCCTCGCCGAGCAGTTCCAGTGGCAGCGCGACGTTCTCACCCACCGTCAGGGTCGGTATGAGATTGAAGAACTGAAACACAAAGCCGATACGCCGGCGCCGCAACAGGGTGCGTTCCGGTTCCGCCAGAGCCGTTACCTCGACCCCGTCCAGACTCACGCTGCCACTGTCGGGGGAGTCGATACCGCTGATCAGGTTGAGCAAGGTCGTTTTGCCGCTGCCGCTGGCGCCCACCAGGGCCACCACTTCACCGCGCTCCATACCGAAACCGAGCGCCTCGAAGACCACTTGTCTTGTGGCTCCGGAACAATACACCTTGGCCAGCTTGTCGACGCGTACCATGCTCACCAGTAAACCGCCGCCGTCTCGAAACTCAATGAATCGACATGATACCCGCTGCATGACAGGAATGCCGACCTTTGCACGATTGTTAAGCGGCGCTATCGCGGTCAGGAGACCGCTCCTGCAGCTGGCGATTGTTGTCCTGGTGCAATCCTTGCGGCGGGTGGTTCACCGGTGGGAGCGCCGCCCTCCGGCGCGATCGGTATGGGATCCCATCGCGGTCAGGGGACCGCTCCTACCGTGTTCCTGGCCTTATGCTTTGCCGGTCCCGCTTTTTATGCTCGCTGTTCAGCGCCTATTCGTAGCGCGAGGTGTTGAATTTCCGGCCGAACAACTCGTAGACCTCGTTCACCGTTCTCGGCTCGCAGACTTTCGGGTGAAAAATATTCTGATTGCTCTTTGCTGCTGCCGGAAACAGTTCTACGGCGAAAGCATCGGGGTTCTCGTTGAGTGCTTTCAGGAAGGAAATGGCGCCATCGTGCCCCAGGAAGTGGGTTAAATACAAATCGGTGCGGGCGGGTTCACGCTCAAAAGAAAACGTCAGCCTCCGCAGGTTGTCCCTGACGGTTTCCGCAGCCATCATGGCCGACATCCTGGGATTCATGCGAAGATCGAGCAGGTGCTGATATATCGCACTGTCACGCACCATCGGTCGTTGGTAGCCGCTGCGATTGACATAGAATTCAATCTGCGATGCATAGTCCCGCAACCCGTATTTGTCGCCGTGCTTCTTGATAGTGTTAAGCCAGGTATCGCGGGTAAACTGGTAAAGTCCCGTTGCAGATGACCCTTTTGCCTTGCTGACAGGGTCGAAGTTGCTTTCGGCGGCGGCCAGCTCCATCAGATAGGAAAAATCAACGCCGGTGCGCACGCTGCTCAGGCGAATAGCCGCCACTACACCACGGTCGACTTTGAACCTGTTCGCATCATCGCGAGCCAGGTTCGCATAGTTTTTTATAATGGTGGCCAGTTCGGCCGGGGCCGGCGCTTCCTCAAGACCAGCGCCTGAAAGGTACAGCGACTGGAATTCGCCAAGTGCCTGTTCGGTGCGTGCGCCCTTGAAGCCGTCCGCTTTACCGAGATCGAAACCCAGTGTGAGCAGGTCGCCCTGCTGCGCCTTCACCAGCGGATCGAACAGGTGCCTGGTTTTGGCCGCCTGTGTGCCCTGCAGATACAGCGGTGGTCCCCATTGACGGTGGACAGCCGGCTCGGCTTTTGCGAAGCGGGTTTTGCGTTTTCTGGTCTGCGGTGGCGGTTTTTTCTGCTTGCCGCTATCGCTGTCAGCGGCTGCAGCAGCCCCCCCGTCAGGGGTGTTGACGTCGTCCGCCGTGGCATCATCAGCATACACAATCGATTGTGGCAGCCCCTGCATCGTGCTCTGTGCATTGCGGAATGTGGTGGCGGTCGTCAGCGTCCCCAACAGCAGGAAAGCAGCGGCTGTGGTCACTGTCCGGTTCAACGACCAGCAGAATAATCGACCGGCGGTGGACGGGGTCTGCAGCGAAGACTGGCAGGCCTTTATCTGCTGCTCGGCAGCCTCCAGTCGGGAATTCGCTGACGCCAGCGAGAGTTCGAGCAACTCCACCTGGCGGCACGCTGTGTCGCGTTCGGACGCAATATCCGCGATCTGCGTCTTCAGGCTGCTGAGTCCAGCACGGTGCTTATCGTCACGCTCTTTGTGCGGCGTGCCCGAGCCCTGACAACAATCTTTGGCCTGCTGCAGCGTATTGTTTGTTTTTTTTTCTAAGGCTTTCTGCCAATCATGTATGTCTGTACGCACTGCTCTACCCTCATAAGCAGCTGCAAATCAATTTACAGCATAATTTGATTTTGTCCTCCGTGTTGGCGGGATCCCGTTCCCGCGCTCCATGGCCAGCGACGGCCATTTCAGGTAATGTCACCGGCAGCTGAACTCAATGCCTGTAAAATTTAAAGCAATTTCCGTACTAGGTATTTTTATATATATATTTATCAAATGGTTATGTATTATCCGCTCTGGAAACGCATAAAAATACTGTTAATTATTTCGACTTTTTTCTGGATTTCCTTACACGGAAGCGTGACACGGCGCACAAAAAACAGCGGCCCGGCAGCGTCGAGTCCCTCTCTGGGAGCTATATGAACAAGCCCCGCCAGCTCCGACCAGGTAGTCGCGCACAGTCCCGGCACGTTGCCCGGGCAGCTCCTGCTGATTGACGAGACTCCACTTGACAGATCACGGGCCCGGTTCTTCATCCTCGTTCAAAAACAAATCTATCTCTGTCTCGATCTCCTTGCTCAGCTCATCCGCCTCGCCCTGCCCGGTTAACATCTGGCGAATTTCCCGCAGTTTTGTTTTCACCTTGTTTGCGTTAGCCGGGCCGATGCGGATCAGGGCCTTGTGCCCGGCGGAAAGCGTTTCCAGGTCGGGATCGGCATACTTATACAGCACATGCGGACGCACCAGCCTGATCGGTCCGTCAACGACCGGGGCAGCCAGCAAATGGTCGATGACGTCGATCAGTCGATCGTTGAAATAGGCCGAGGGGTAACCCAGGTATTCGTAGGCCTCCTGGAACAGGGCATAGTACTGCAGGTAGACAGCGATGAGCCTGTCGTTGTCCAGACTTTCTATCAGTCCAACGATGGGGGCATAGCGCTCGAAATTGTCCGGGTTCAAATACAGACTCTCGCCTTCCCGTTGCACGGCAAAACGGCCGCTGGTCGATCGGGTCACTCTGTACTTGGCGCGTGGCAACTGCTTCTGCGGCAGGTTGTCGATAGTAACGACGAGGCGCCGGATAAAGCCGTCCATTCTGAACAAGGCTTCGAGCGACTGCCCGGTGACGAAGTCTGCAATCGACTCTTTCAGCGGTGCATCGCTGTCGTCCAGCGCGGGCAAGGGACGCTCTTCTTCCTCGCTCGTGTCTACCTGCATCGCCACATCCCTGCTGACGTCCTCCTGTGCCTGGTCTTCGCGTTGCGGGGCAAGCTCCGGGACCGGGTAACGAATCCTTGCCTCTTCCTCCACCTCCTTCACCACCGGCGGCTGGCCGGTCCCGGTGGGCGGCTCCAGCGGCTCCGGTTCCACCGCCTGCCGTTGCAGGTACATGAAGGCGAGCACCGCCAGCACCGCTGTCGCGACAGCCAAAGGTATAATTAATTTATTCATAGACACTGACAGCGATTGGATCCAGGCACAGGCAGCTGCAAATGATAGCCGATTTCGAGACAGCAGGTTTGCGGTGCTCCTTCAGGATGATCTATCTCGCAGAAACTCATGTAGAAACAGCGCGGTTTGCGAGTGTTCTTCCGCGGCACAGCATTGCTGCGGCGTACCCTGCACAACAATACGCCCGCCACCGTCACCGCCTTCCGGGCCCAGGTCGATGATCCAGTCGGCTTCGGCGATCACATCGAGGTTGTGTTCGATAACGATGACGGTGTTACCGCCATCAACCAGGCGCTGCAACACGCCAATGAGTTTTTCAACGTCCGCCATGTGCAGCCCGACAGTGGGCTCATCGAGGATGTAGAGCGTTGAAGATAAATTTTTCGCTTTGGCAAGCTCGGTGACGAGCTTGATACGCTGGGCCTCACCGCCACTCAGGGTGGGACTGGGCTGACCAAGCGTGAGGTAGTCGAGACCGACATCGCTGAGCAGCCGAAGACTGTGATGAATTTTCGGATGGGCGCGAAAGTAGTCGCCGGCGTCGCGCACGTTCATGGCCAGCAGGTCACCGATACTCTTGCCCTTGTAGAGTACACTGAGGGTTTCCGGGTTGTAGCGCGCGCCGTTGCAGGCTTCGCACGGCACTTTGACGTCGGGCAGAAAACTCATCTCGACCTTTTTCATGCCCTGTCCCTCGCAGGCGTCACAGCGCCCGCCTTTGACATTGAAGGAAAAGCGTCCGGCCCCGTAACCGCGGATGCGCGCTTCGGTGGTATTGGCGAACAGTTTTCGGATAGCATCCATCACACCGATGTAGGTGGCAGGACAGGAACGCGGGGTTTTGCCGATCGGCGTCTGGTCCACTTCCAGTACGCGGCGGAGCTGTTGCCCGCCTTTGATACCGCGGCAGCCGAGCATGGCGGCTTGCGTGGTTTTGCGTTTGCCTCCGGCCTGCAGCAGGCGCAGCAGGTTAGCGTGCAGCACGTCACGCACCAGGGTGCTCTTGCCGGAACCGGATACACCGGTGACGCAGGTCAGCCTTTGCAGGGGGAAACGCAGCGACAGGTTCTTCAGGTTGTGCAGGCGTGCACCCTGGATCTCCAGATAAGGGTCGGCGCCCCTGCCTTTGAGTTTCACCGCCCTGCAGCGAAACAGGGGGTGGCGCAGCGGTGTGGCGAGGAAGCGGCCGGTGACGGAGCGCGATTGCCTGATGACTTTGCCGAGCGGGCCGGCAGCGACCACTTCGCCACCGTTGACGCCGGCGCCGGGGCCCAGGTCGATGATGTGTTCGGCACGGCGGATGGTGTCTTCGTCGTGCTCCACCACCACGATGGTATTCCCCTTGCCTTGCAGTCGTGCCAGCGTGTCGAGCAGCATCCGGTTGTCGCGTGGGTGCAGGCCGATGGTGGGTTCGTCGAGGATGTAACACACACCGCGCAGATTGGAACCCAGTTGTGCGGCGAGCCGGATGCGTTGCGCTTCGCCGCCACTGAGGGTCGGCGCTGCACGATCCAGGGTGAGATAAGCGAGACCGACATCCTGCAGGAATGCAAGGCGGCTTTGCAGTTCCGGCAGGATGTCACGGGCAATTTCCGCGTCACGACCTTTGAGCCTGAGGCCGTTGAACAGGCGGCCGGCAGCTTGCACGGTGAGGGCGGTATAGTCGGCGATGGAGCGGTTCCTATAGCGCACGGCGAGTGCTTCGGGCCTGAGACGCTGACCGTCACAGCCGGGGCATGGCGGGGTATCCCCCTCCCAGCCGTCGGTCCAGCAGACTTCCTCGCCGCTTTGTTGCTGGTCAAAGCCGGATAACTGCAGGCCGGTGCCGAAACAGTCCGCGCACCAGCCGTGCCTGGAATTATAGGAGAACAGGCGCGGGTCCAGTTCGGCGAAACCGCGCCCACAGGCCGGGCAGGCACGCCGGGTGGAGAAGGTGGTTTCCCTTCCCCTCCCCGCCACCCTTGCGATCGCCACACCCTTGCCGAAATCGAGGGCGCGCTGTAACAGGCTGCGCAGGCCGGTTTCGTTTTTTGGCGTAACGCGCATGCTGCCGACCGGCAGTTCGATGTCGTGTTCCTGATAGCGGTCCAGGCGCGGCCAGTTGTCGGTTGCCAGTCGTTCACCGTCGACGCGCAACTGCCGGAAGCCTTTGCCCGTGGCCCACGTTGCCAGGTCGGTGTAATAGCCTTTGCGCGCCACTACCAGGGGAGCCAGCAGCTCGATATCGCGATTGCGGTACGCCTTGAACAATTGGGCGATGATGGACTCGCTGGTCTGCGGTTCGACCGGCACCCCACAGTCCGGACAATAGCGGGTAGCGAGTTTGACGAACAGCAGGCGCAGGAAGTGATACACCTCGGTCAATGTTGCCACCGTGCTCTTGCGCCCGCCGCGACTGGTGCGTTGTTCGATGGCCACGGTCGGCGGGATGCCGAAAATGGCGTCGACGTCGGCACGCGCGGCGGGCTGCACGAACTGGCGCGCGTAGGCGTTAAGCGATTCCAGGTAACGGCGTTGGCCCTCATTGAAGAGGATGTCGAAGGCGACCGTGCTCTTGCCGGAACCGGACACGCCGGTAATAACGGTAAACTTCCCTCTCGGGATGTCGAGCGTGACGTTTTTCAGGTTGTGTTCGCGGGCGTGGAGGATTTCGATAACAGCTGCTGCAGGGCGGGCTTTAGCCCGCCCTGCAGCAGCTTCTTTCTGGAAGGCGACAGACCTCGCGCCAGCGAGCTCTGTCCCCACTTTGATCGACGCGAGTTCCATCTTGTAGTCACGTAGCGCCGCGCCGGTGTGGCTTGTTGCATGTTTCGCAATATCTCCCGGTGTACCTTCGCAGACAATCCCGCCGCCGGCATCGCCACCTTCGGGCCCCATGTCGATGACCCAGTCGGCAGCGCTGATCACGTCCAGGTTATGTTCGATGACGATCAGTGAATGGCCCTGGTCGATCAACCGCCGGAAGGCGTCGAGCAGCTTGCGGATGTCGTCGAAGTGCAGTCCGGTGGTGGGTTCGTCGAACAGGAACAGGGTTGATCCCGATCGTTTTTTGTTTCCGCTTCTGGCCAGGTGCCCGGCCAGTTTGAGGCGTTGTGCCTCACCACCACTCAAGCTGGGCACCGGTTGACCGAGGGTTAGATAATCGAGACCGACAGCTGCCAATGGTTCCAGGGCACGTTGCACCGACGCCTGATCGGCGAAAAATGCCAGCGCCTCATTGACCGTCATGTCCAGCACGTCGGCGACCGACTTGCCGTCCAGTGTAATCTCCAGCACTTCCGGCCGGTAGCGTCTGCCGTCGCAGTCCGGGCAACGCAGATAGACATCGCTCAGAAACTGCATCTCCACGTGTTCGAAACCGTTACCGCCGCAGCCGGGGCAGCGTCCGCTCCCGGTGTTGAAACTGAAGGTACCGGCTTTGTAAGCGCGCGCCCTCGACTCAGGTTCGGCGGCAAACAGCTCGCGTATGCTGTTCCAGGCACCGACATAACTGGCCGGGTTGGACCGCGTGGTCTTGCCGATGGGCGACTGGTCGACCGACACGACGTCGTCGATGCTGTCATGTCCGCGGATGGCTTTGTGCACACCCGCTGTTTCCACCGGTTTTCCCTTGAGCTTGCATAGGCCCTTGTAAAGCACATCCTGTACCAGGGTGGACTTGCCGGAACCGCTGACACCGGTGATGCAGACCAGCTGCCCGAGTGGCAGCTTGACATCGATGGATTTGAGATTGTGTTGGCGGGCACCACGGATTTCAAGACAGGAG
>CBFDBP010000166.1:0-7951 GCA_965603065.1 uncultured Gammaproteobacteria bacterium | reverse complement strand
CTGGCCGAACTGACAAGTACAGACTAATTCTATGCTGACGTCGGTTGTTCGGCAGAAGTCGATCCAACGGACATTCGCGGATCACGCGATGACTGTCAGGTAAATGCGGAATTGTCGGTATGTTTTGGTTCAGTTGCGTTTCTTAAGTTGATCCACATCAAAGCATCTTACCTGCAAATGAAATAGTTTACGCACATAACACTCTTAAACCATCATTTTGGAGGTGAACTGTTATGTCTATTGATACAACCCAATGCCGGAGATATAGCGCACAGGCGCTGATTCCCGCGCTGGCACTACTGATGCTGCTGGGTGCCGGTTGCTCGGAAAAGGAAACCACGGCCCCCCAGGAAGTTGCACCGACACAAGCCCCCGCCCCGCAGATCGCGGAGCCGGAGGTACCGCCGGCTGTTGAGACACCAGAATCAAGCGCCGAGCCAGATGAACAGCAAGCTACCGCCGAACCTCCGCCCGATACACAGACTTCCTCTGTGGACGGGCTGAAGATCTATCAGGCATCCTGCAAGGCCTGTCACGTTGCCGGGGTTGCGGGCGCACCGAAACTGGGTGATAAAGAGGCTTGGGCACCGCGCATCGCCAAGGGTAATGATGCCCTGCTTTTATCAGTCAAGAATGGACTCAACGCCATGCCGCCGAAAGGTACCTGTATGAGTTGCAGCGAGGACGAGCTGCGCGCAGCCATGGAATACATGGTCGAGCAGGGTTCCTGATCGTTACTACGGAGACGGATTATTTCCGTCTCCGTGGTGGCGCAGGTCGTGATTGGGAAGTCCGCTATACCTGTTTTCCTGCAGGCAGTCTTGAATGACGTATTTACATCCACGTTCTGTTTACCTGTTCATGTTCGGTGTTTGTAAAACCCTAGAGCACCATGAAGAGCGTCGGCCGGTAAGGGATGGGTATTTATCTCAGTTTAGGATTTTTACATTTCATTCTTTAGTTACAATAAGGCAGTAGGGGTGCAAAACATGTTTTGCATAATAACCATATTTATTTTGAGATTCTAAGCAGTAATCGGCTATCAAAGGACAGGTAAAGTCGGGATTAACATTTTTTATCCGTAATGTTACTTTTTCTTCAATAATCGGGTCTTCGTAGCTATTACAGTTAATCCCTTCATCCCAGGTTCCATCGACGTAATCCGACAAATCAAATCGGGTATTGTATTCCCAGGCCTTAACTATTTTCTTAGTTTTTATTGAAGTAATAATTTGAATTTCACACGTTATGTATGGCTTGCTTAAGAAATTAGCAATAGCTCCTTTTAAAGGATCATCTTCTTTGAGTAAGACTTTATTCCAAAACCGCCAGCCATTAAAGTTGGCCACAAGATCGGCAAATGAAAATATGCCGGTAGTGGTATAACCGAATTTTCCAGCTTCTTGTTGCTTTCCCCACTCGAGAGCCTGGTCGATACTGTAATCATCATATTGAATTAACTCAAAATATTGCCAGCCTTCAGCAAAAAAATGACCCATTTTATCCAGTCCAACAAGATGACCATTGATATTGACTACATCACTCAACTCTTTAATGTTCAGGGAAAATCCTTCTAAATAATCTATGTCACGATAAATAGAATCGTTTAACGATAAAGAGTAACTTTGCCTTGCCAGTAAACTGCGTAATTGTTTGTCCAGATCGTAACCCTTAATCCCCCAGGATGCGGTAAAGGATTGAAAAATGGCTTTTCTGAGTTCTGTATAAAGGACTTCTTCATCACAAAATTCATCTTGTTCTATATCTTCAATATCATCTTGTTGTGCATTGGCTTTTTGGATCGCCTCTTGAATACGTTGATTAAAAATTGTGTTAATAATAGCCAGGCTATTATCAAGTTTAAGTTTTCTTGGGGTTACGCTGTCGATTTCAGCCGCAAAACCAGCGTGAAAGGCAAAAGCACTTATTAAAGCGAATAAGATAAGTATCTTTTGCATGTTAATAAATAAAAGTTCTTTAAGGTGCAGGAGTCCGGGTATTTCGGCGCGTATAGCCGCTTTGAATTCATCGATGCGTATTCCCTGAGGCACCCACTCGGATTCGGCATGAAATTCGGCAACTGGGTGATAATTTCGGCGGAAAAACGCCAGAATATTTTCTGCCGGATAGCGTTGGTCATGTATAGGTAGATTAAAAGCCATGCCCCCGGAATACAACGCTACTTGACGGCGCGCTCGCCCGGCTTTTTACACTGATCACCGCACATAGCTTGACCGATTCCGCCCCACTCGCTCGATTTGTTCTCTGCTGAATTATCCATTTACAGCCAACGCCCTAATTCCCATACGGCGACCTGCGCCAGGTTTCCGTGCTGCCCACGGCCGGATCGCCGGTTTCGTCCACTTTGGCCACCCGAAAAACCGGGATTCAAGCCCGTGACCCGCTGCCAGGCGCCGCGCGATGCATGACAACTCACTGTTTCGAAATGCCTCTTTCGTTTTTCCACGTGTAAGGTTTTACCTGAGCCCCAGACCCGCGATAATGTGCGCCGACGTAGCGAGCGCGAGACACACATATTGGCATGCCGATGGAAGATGAAATGAGTACCGGGAAGGGAGGGAAGATCCCCGTTCGTGCCAAAGCACTGATGGCTGTGGTCGCTGTCGCCACACTCCTCGCCGTGTGGCTGGTGCCGGATGACAAGCAACCGACGCCCCCACCCCTGCCCGAACTGCCGGGGGCACCGCAGGTCGATGTGGATCTGCCTCCGCCAGCGCCGGCGGCGGATAGCGCTGCTGCCATACGGGCGGGCGACAGGGCGAGGGCCTTCGTCTCGGGCTTGCGGAGCGGCCGCACAGAGCCCGATCCGGATAGGGTTTTCGTCGAGGCCGAACGACTGCAGGGCGAGGGGTATTCCGATGACGCCTACCTGCTGTATCGCTTCGCCGCGCGTCACGGCCACGGGCAGGCCGCCCTGGTGCTGGGGACCCAGGCCGATCCGGCCTTCCACGCTGCCGCCGACCCTGACTCGCTGAACGACGAACCCGAACAGGCCTACAAGTGGTACAGCATGGCGGTCGCGGCGGGCATCGAGGAGGCAGCAACACGTCTGCAGGATCTGCGCAAACGCGTGGAGCAGTCTGCTGCGGCCGGTGACGAACGCGCCCAGCGCCTGATGCTTCAGTGGCAATAGTTTTCCGGGAGATTGAAATCATGACAAGGTTTTTGATGGTACTCGTGCTCGGCGTGACGCCCCTGCTGGCGATCTGCGCCGAACCGGCCGGTGGCGGTGGCGAGCCGCTGTTGATGGAGGGCAAGCGCACTCTTTATCAGCGTGTGCTGGCGGTGCCGGGTGCCCGCCTGGCCGCCGAAGCGGGCGGGCAGGGCCGCGAGGCGGTGGTACCTTTCACCGCCTTCTATGTCTATGCACGTCGCACGCTTGGCGGCACGGAGTGGGTAGAGGTCGGCACGGATCGGCACGGCGCCCGCGCCGGCTGGCTGCCGCTCGCCAGTACGCTCGAATGGAACCATGGGCTGACGGCAGCCTTTCGCGATCCGGTCGGCCACAATCGGGTGCTCCTTTTCAAGGACCAGGAATCGGTGCGCCAGCTCGTCCGCCAGCCCGACCTGGCAGCCTATGACCGACTCTACCAGGAGGCCGAGCACGAACACCCCTCCGCAGACTCGCCGGTGGTAGCCATTCAGCCGCCCGGCTACATCGATATCCGGGAAGATTTCTACCTCGTACCCATCCGGCGCCACGAGGATATCTATCTGGGCAGCGAGCAGGCGCGTCTGCTCCAGGTCTCGAGCGTTCCGCTGGACAGCGAGCCGGGCACGCCAGGCGAGGCGGGGGGCGGCCCGGCCTACACCGCGGGACTGGTGTTCGTCATTGACTCCACCCTGTCGATGGACCCCTACATCGAGCGGACCCGGGAAGCGGTCGGGAGAATCTATGACACGCTGGGTGATGCCAACTTGCTCGGTAATGTGAACTTCGGCCTGGTGGCCTTTCGCGATAACCTGAGAGCGGCCCCCCGGCTGGACTATCTGGTGCGTACTTATGTCGATCTGGAACAGGGCCGCGACGGGGCGGGTTTTCTTTCCCGGGTACAATCGCTGCAGGCCGCCGGGGTCTCCAGCCAGGGCTTCATCGAGGATCCCTATGCCGGGGTAAAACAGGCCATTGAGTCGATGAACTGGACGGGCCACGACGCGCGCTATGTCGTGCTGGTCACCGATGCCGGTGCGCGCGACGCCGACGACCCGCTTTCCAGCACCGGCCTGGGCGCCGCGAGCCTGCGGCAACTGGCCCGGGACAAGGGCATCGCCATCTTCGTACTGCATTTGCTGACGCCGGCCACCATGCCGGATCACGCTCGCGACGCCGAACAGTATCGGGAGCTTGCCGATTTTCCGGACATCGGCAGCCTCTACTACGGTGTGCCCACCGGTGATGTTCAGGAGTTCGGTAAAGTGCTGGATGCACTGGCTGGTCAGATCACCGAGCAGGTGCGGCTGGCTGCGGCGGACAAGGAACTGCCGGCGCCTGTGCCGGCGAGCGATGACGTGCAGCTGGCGAGTCTGCAGGCCAAAGTCGCGAAACTCGGCTATGCTCTGCGCATGCGTTATCTCCAGAAGGCCGAGGGCGGTCAGGTGCCCAGTGTGTTTGATGCATGGATGCTGGACCGCGACTTTCGCGACCCGGAACGTCCCACCCTGGATGTAAGAGTGCTGCTCACCCGTGACCAGCTCTCGGAGCTCCATGACGTGCTCACACAGGTGCTGGACACGGCTGAGGAAGGACTGCTGTCACCACAGAACTTCCTCAACGAGCTGAAGAGTCTCGCCGCGACCGTCTCGCGTAGCCCTGAGCAGCTGGGGGGCACCACTGCCACCACCGCGGGGAAGGGCAACAGCCTGGCGGATCTGGGTTTCATGCGGGAGTACATCGAGGATCTTCCCTACACCGGTGAGGTGATGGGGCTGTCTCTGGATGACTGGCAGAGCTGGCCAACGCGGCGCCAGGTTAGCTTTCTCAACCACCTGGAGGAAAAGGTCAGTTATTATCGCGCGCTGCACGACCATACCGATCTGTGGGTCAGCCTCGGCGGCGGACCGGTGGGTGGTGATTCGGTCTTTCCCGTTCCACTCGAGCTACTTCCATAGCCCGGATCTCTCACAGGGCGGTGTTGGAGTATGATGCTCAGTTGCGCCAAATGAAATTGTGTTAAATATGCAACAGACAGTGTGTTTTATAGAGATGCCTATCCCGGCCCTGGTTTGTCCACGTGCGCCAGCATCCGGGAATCCTGTAAGAAATCCGGGCCGGGCGATGTGAGCGCCGAGGTTTCCACCGCCCCGCAACCCGCGCGGGCGCTCATCTATCACCTGCGTGATGTGGTCAAGACCCGCGAAGCCGAGGGCGTGGCTTTTCGTCTCAGGGTCCCGAGCCTGCAAATCGCCATGGGTGAGAAGATCGCGCTGATCGGCGAATCGGGCTGCGGCAAGTCGACCCTGCTGGACATGCTGGCCTTCATACTGCAGCCGTCCGCCGTCGGTGCCTTCCGCTTTCGGCCCGAGTGCGATGGGGAATCACTGGATGTGCAAGCCTACTGGAAAGACGGCAAGCTCAACCAATTGGGCGATCTGCGCAAACGCCATATCGGCTACGTGATGCAGACCGGCGGTCTGCTCCCCTACCTGACGGTCCACGACAACATGAACCTGTGCCGCAGCGTGCTCGGGCTGCGCCCGGACGGCACAGTCGAACACCTGGCGGAGGAACTCGGTATCACCTCCCATCTGGGCAAGCTGCCGGACGCGCTGTCCACCGGCGAACGTCAGCGGGTGGCCATTGGACGCGCCGTCGCTCACAGACCCTCCATCGTGATCGCCGACGAACCCACCGCCTCCCTCGACCCCTATGCGGCGGAGAAGGTGATGTCCCTGTTTCTCGGTCTGGCGGAGGAATTCAACATCACGGTAATTCTGGCCAGCCACGCCTGGCGCCACATCAAGAAGCTTGGTCTGCGTCGGCTTACCCATCGGACCCTCTGTGATGCCGACAAGAAACTGACCGAGACCGTGGTGAGCGGCTGAGACATGGCCGGACCCTGGAGCAAGGTTTTTAGGTTGGCGAGCCGCGACTACGTCCACGAGTGGCAGATGTCGGGCTGCTTCGTACTCGCCCTCGCAGCAGTGCTGGGGCCCATGATGGTGCTGTTCGGGCTCAAGTTCGGGATCGTCGGCGCCATGGTGGATCAGCTGATTGAGGATCCCCGTAACTGCGAGGTTCGCCCCGTCGGCAGTGGCCGTTACGACCGCGCCTGGCTGGAGAGCGTGCGCGCCCGCCCGGAGGTGGCCTTCCTGGTGCCGCGTACCCGCAGCATCGCTGCAACCATCGAACTCAGCAGTCAGCACGCATCACGCATTGTGTCGGTGGAGCTGATTGCCTCGGACCGCGGCGATCCGCTGCTCCCGCCGAACAGCCCGCTGCCGGAGGGTAGCACCCGGGTGGTGCTGTCGCAGAGCGCGGCTGAGAAGCTGGATGTCGCGGCCGGCGACACGCTGGACGGCAGTCTCGCCCGGCGTTTTCGCGGCCACCAGGAACGCGTGCACCTGCCCTTGAGTGTAGCGGCGATCGCACCGGCACGGGCGTTCTCGCGCGATGGCGCCTTCGTCTCGGTGATGCTGCTCGAGGCGCTGGAGGATTTCCGGGACGGGCGAGCGGTGCCTCTGCTCGGCTGGGAGGGCGAGCCTGCGGATGCCAATCGCACCTACCCGGGCTTCCGACTCTATGCGCGTTCCATCTACGACGTGGCGGGCCTGCGCGACGCCTTCGCAAGGCTCAACGTGGACGTGCACACCCGCACCGCCGAAATCGAGCTGGTGCAGCGCATGGACCGGAATCTGACGGCCATCTACTGGGCGATCGCCGTGATCGGTCTGGTGGGATTCTCGCTCTCGCTGGGAGCGAGCCTGTGGGCGAATATCGACCGCAAGCGCAAAGAACTGTCGGTGCTGCGCCTGGTGGGATTCCGTACCGCCGATATCGTCTGGTTTCCGATGGTGCAGGCGCTGTTCACCGCCGTCCTGGGCTGGGCGTTGGCGGTGGCAATCTACCTGGCCACGGCCTGGGTTATCAATGACATGATGGCGGCGCAGCTGGAAACGGGACAACAGGTCTGCCGGCTGCTGCCCTGGCACTACGCAATAGCCCTGGTACTGACCTGCGGCGCCGCCGTGCTCGCGGCGGGGCTTGCCGGCCTGCGTTCGGCCCGCGTCGAACCATCCGAGGGCCTGCGAGACGTGTGACAGCGGGCGGTGAGCATCAACTGCCTCCGGGCCTGGCCAGGCTGCTCCAGGACCGCGGCGTGCGGCTCTACGCGCATGACGCATTAAAAAAGCCAGCGCCTAAGGAGAAAAGAAGGCGCTGGCTCGTTGCTAGCTTCTCTAAACGAGTATTCTCAGCAACACACAGCTCGGGACAACTGTTCGCTGTGCTGCCTCTACTATCGGCCGGTTCGCAGATTTTCTTGACTGCATTAGTAATTTCTAATGCGCGCATGGCAATACGGGTAAGTCAGGGGAATGACTGGTTTATCCTTCCCGCATGAGATCATCTTTCCTCAACAATTATAAAGGTGAGAAACATTGGAACTGTCACATTCCATTTTTGCATTTGCGTTTCTCATACCAGCATGGTCAATAGATTTTGCCAACGCTGATACGCGTTGCCGAACTGATTCATTTGGTTATGCAGACTGTCACGATAGCAGTGGCAATATACGGCGAGGCCGAACAGATTCCTTCGGCAATGTAACATGGAGAGACAACAGAGGTAACACAATAAGAAGCAGAATCGATTCTTTCGGTAATACAACCTACAGAGACAACTTGGGCGGTACGCCTCGGAGGCGAACAGACTCCTTTGGCAATAAATTGCGGCGTAACAATAGCGGGTACTCCATTAAAGGCAGAAGCGATT
>CBFDBP010000165.1:0-7962 GCA_965603065.1 uncultured Gammaproteobacteria bacterium | reverse complement strand
TCTTGCTGCGCAATTCACCTTGTCCCGCCTGGCTGCTTTTTGAAAAGCGGAAATATAAGAAATATTCTTGTGTGTCCACGCCCTGACAATCGGGCGCCTCGACGCCCACAAATGTGAATTTACTTTGGCGCCAGCCCTAAGAAGTACAGAAGTCAGTCGACATAAGCTCGAGGGACCGTCGGCCGCATGGACGCGGCCGTCGAGCGTACAGGGATGTATGCACAGCGTGTCCAGAAAGCTTCTGTCGACTGACTTCTGTACTCCTTAGGAACTACGCATCAACCCGCATTCATTTGCGCCTGCCAGCGCACAATATGTCCGCCTTCCAGCAAGCCTGACAGATGCTCGAGGATACGCACCACCTTGTCAGGACTATCAAAAAATTCAACCGTCACCGGCAGGTCCAGTGACAGGTCCACCAGCGATGCGGTATGTATAACACCGCTGCCACCAAAGCCGGACATCGCCCGGAACACGGTTACACCGCGCACCTTCTCCTGGTCATGGAGTTTTTTCAACAAGGGTGTCAGTGTCTTGTCTGCCTCGGTCAGATAGATACGAACAAAAGTAACGGTTTCCCAGTTCATATCTGCCTCGCCAGCATGACACCCAGTGCCGCCGCCCCTATACAGAGTACAACACTGAGCAGTGTGTTCAGTACCGCCCTGGCGATCTGTCCGGCTTCCATCAGGTTCAGGGTTTCAAGCGAAAAGGTGGAAAACGTGGTAAATGCCCCCAACAGTCCTATTATCAGAAATGCCCGTATAGCAACACCACCCGGCATACGTTCGAGCAGCCAGATATACAGGAAGCCCATGACCACACTGCCCAGCACATTGACGACCAGCGTTCCATACGGAAAGCCGCGCCCTGTGAGCGCATAGACGCCGGAGGAGACCCAATATCGCAGTACGGCGCCGACGGCGCCGCCACCGGCTATGGCGAGTACCTGATTCATCGGGCGCTAATGGTACCGTAAGCTTGCCGGAGATGCCTCATTTGCCACTACTCCCTGACTGTTTATCCAGCAAACGCAGGTGTTCAAGTTTTTCCCGTATCCTTATTTCGAGACCACGATCAACCGGATGGTAGTAACGCCTGCCTTTCAGTTCATCGGGGAAATAATTTTCTCCTGCAGCGTAAGCCTCGGGTTCATCGTGCGCATAGCGGTAGGTCTTGCCGTAACCCAGTTCTTTCATCAGACGCGTCGGGGCATTCCTGAGATGCAGGGGCACATCCAGCGAAGCCTGCTTTTTTACATCGTTCATGGCTGCCTTGTAAGCCGCATATACCGCATTGCTCTTGGCGGCGCAGGCCATGTAGACCAGGGCCTGCGCGATAGCCAGCTCCCCCTCCGGACTGCCCAGCCGCTCCTGGGTGTCCCAGGCATTCAGCGCCAGCGTGAGGGCACGGGGATCCGCGTTGCCGATGTCTTCGGACGCCATACGAACGGCCCGACGGGCGATATACAGTGCGTCGCAACCGCCATCCAGCATGCGTGCCAACCAGTACAGGGCGGCATCCGGCGACGACCCGCGCACCGCCTTGTGCAGTGCCGAAATCTGGTCATAAAAGGCTTCACCGCCCTTATCGAAACGCCGTACACCACCGCTGATGACCTCGGCAACAATGTCCTCGCCGACCTGCTGAGCCTCGCTGGCCAGGTCAAAGGCTATTTCCAGCAGGGTCAATGCACGACGTGCATCACCGTCGGCTGCCTGTGCGATTTTCCTCAGTTCTGTTTCCCCGATACGGGCACCCTGTGAGGCCAGGCCGCGCTCGCTGTCCTGCAATGCCTGCCCCAGCACCTTGAGCAGATCATCTTCACCAAGCCGTTTGAGTACATAGGTGCGGGCGCGGGACAGCAGGGCGTTGTTTAATTCGAACGACGGATTCTCGGTTGTTGCGCCGACAAACAGCACCGTACCATCTTCGACATAGGGCAGAAATGCATCCTGCTGCGCCTTGTTGAAACGATGCACCTCATCGACAAACAGAAGTGTCTGGCGCCTCTCCAGTTGCTGGCGTTGCTGTGCAAGCTCTACCGCCTGACGAACGTCCTTGACACCCGCCAGAACGGCGGATAGAGCCACAAACTCGGCCCCCGATCTGTCCGCCAGCAAGTGCGCGAGCGTGGTTTTCCCGGTTCCAGGCGGTCCCCAGAAAACCATGGAATGAAGCTGCCCCTGCTCTACCGCCTGACGTAAGGGTTTACCGGCACCCAGCAGGTGAACCTGGCCAATGAATTCATCGAGATTGCGCGGCCGCATACGGTCCGCCAGGGGCCGGAATTCACGGGCCTGGCGGACTTCGGTCACGGCGAGTCGCCGATGATATCGGTATCGGGTGGAAGCTCGAGTTTGAACAAGCCCTGATCAATCGCCTGATTTCGCTTTATCTGTGAAAACTGAATGCGGGTATGATTGCCGAAACCGTCGGTCACTTCGATGATGGACAATTGATCGTTCTCAAATCCAATACGCACACTTTCTACTGCTGAATCCGGCTGTTTTGGATCAAGGTTGAACCAGCGTTCACCGTTTTCCGTGCTGGTTTGCTGCCAGGTCATGACATCCGACAGCGGGCGGAAACCGCTTAACAGCATTGCCGGTGTACTGCTCAAGGCCTCGTCAACGGATTTTACCGTGGCCTGCTCCAGATCTTCATCATAGGTCCACAGTTGTTTGCCGTCGGCAACAATCAACTGTCGGTAAGGCGTCTGATAATCCCAGCGGAAGCGCCCCGGCTTGCGGATCCACACCGTTCCCTCGGAACGCTGGACCTGCTGACCATCGCTGTCTATGACCGTCTGTACGAATTGTGACTGGAAAGTATCCAGTCCGGAAAAATAATCCGTCACCAGATCATCGGCAAATACCCGTTGACCGGCACAGGCCGCCAGCCACAGTACCGAGCAAAACAGATGCATAAGAGTTTTCATCGGCGTTATACCTCCGGTGGCGGTGGCGCCAGCACTTCACGATTGCCGTTGGATTGTTGTGGTCCCACAACGCCGGTCGCTTCCATCTGTTCAATCATACGCGCTGCCCGGTTGTAGCCGATTTTCAGCCGGCGTTGTACTCCCGAAATGGATGCCCGGCGGGTTTCGGTCACAATGCGAACGGCGTCATCGTACAATGCGTCAACTTCGGCGTCGGCATCGTCGGACTGTCCGCCGCTGCCTGGCAGGAAGTCTGTCGTGGTCTGCAAAATCTCCTCGACGTACTCGGGTTCCCCCCGGCCCTTGAGGTGATTAACCACCCGGTGTACCTCCGCATCATCCACAAAAGCACCGTGCACCCGAGTCGGCACACCGGTGCCGGGCGCCAGAAACAGCATATCACCGTGCCCCAGCAACTGCTCGGCGCCAGACTGATCCAGTATGGTCCGCGAATCGATCTTCGAGGATACCTGGAAAGCGATGCGTGTCGGTATGTTGGCTTTGATCAGGCCGGTAATCACATCCACTGACGGGCGTTGCGTCGCGAGAATCAGATGAACCCCGGCGGCTCGCGCTTTCTGCGCCAGCCGGGCAATCAGTTCCTCCACTTTCTTGCCCACCACCATCATCATGTCCGCCAGTTCGTCGATGACGATGACGATAAAGGGTAATGGTTGCAGCGTGGGCACTTCGGGATCTTCCTCGAGCACCTCATCGGGGTTGAACAGGGGATCCGCTATGGGCTTGCCCTTGTCGATCGCTTCCCGAACCTTGCGGTTATAACCGCCGACATTGCGAACGCCCAGCGCGGCCATGAGCTTGTAGCGGCGCTCCATTTCTCCGACACACCAGCGCAGCGCGTTGGCCGCTTCCTTCATATCGGTAACCACCGGCGTCAGCAGGTGCGGAATACCCTCATACACCGACAATTCGAGCATCTTCGGATCGATCATGATGACCCGCACATCGCTTGGCAAGGCCTTGTAGAGCAGGCTCAGTATCATGGCATTGATGGCCACGGACTTACCCGAACCCGTGGTACCGGCAACCAGCAGGTGTGGCATCTTCGCCAGATCCACAACCGTCGGATAGCCGCCAATGTCCTTGCCCAGTGCCAGTGTCAACAGTGAACCGGCCTCATCAAAATTACTGGACATGAGAATTTCACTGAGCACCACGATCTCACGCTGCTCGTTCGGTATCTCCAGACCTATCACGGATTTGCCCGGTATAACTTCGACAACGCGCACGCTGATGGCAGACAGCCCCCTCGCCAGGTCTTTGGCAAGATTACTGATCTGGCTGACCTTTACACCAACTCCCGGCTGCAGTTCGAAACGCGTAATCACCGGTCCCGGTTGCACGGCCACCACTTCCACCTCGATACCGAAATCGAGCAGCTTCATCTCGACCAGCCGCGACAAGGCCTCCAGCGCCGATTCAGAGTAGCCCTCCACATGACCATGGACGCCGCTCAACAGCGACAACGGTGGCAACTCGGTGTCGGCAGGCGCGTCAAACAATTGCACTTGACGTTCACGTTCGACCCGTTCACTGGGCTCCACTTTCTTAATAACGGGTTCGATACGCGGCGGTTTACGTTTGAAGACTTTTCGCTTCTCTTTTTTCGCTGCGACCTTTTCTTCGCGCTGACGCCTGATGCGCTGGGTTTCGAACCAGGCCCTGAAGCTGGCGAAGCGGACGGCCAGCCAGGCCAGTGCAAGCAGGGTCAGCCTGCCCGTCCAGTCCATGACATTCAGCCAGGACAGACCGGTAAACAGGGTCACGCCGGTCAGAAACAGGGCCAACAGGAATAAGGTTGCACCCATGAAGCTGAACAGCGCCGCCAGGTTTTGCCCCACCAGATTGCCGAATATGCCACCGGCATCCAGCGGCAAGCTGCCGGGCGCAATCAGAAAGTGCAGGGTGGCCAGTCCACAGCCCGAAGCAACCGTCAGCAGAAATCCCGCCCAGCGTAGCGACAGTACGTGCAGATCGATACCACCACTGGGGGTTCGGCCCTGGAACACCAGCCAACCGCTGAATCCCACCATCAGCGGAAACAGGTAGGCGAGATAACCAAACAGGTAGAGAAAGACATCGGCAAACCAGGCGCCCACCATGCCCCCGAAATTGTGGATATGGTGTGCAGGGCCGCGATGCGACCAGCCCGGGTCCTCAGGATGGTAGCTTATCAGGGACAGCAACAGATAAGCCGCCAACGCAGACAGCAGAAACAAAGTGCCTTCGCGCAGGCCTTTGCTGACGTTTGGATGGATCTTTTGCGTTTCCGCCTTTTTTCGACGTGCCTGGGCCAATACGAGAATTTCTAGTAACTATGCATTTTAAGACATTAAAAGATCGACCATTTTACTTTGTTTTCAGGATGGATAGCAAGGCAGGGTGACAAACCTTGCCGGCCTGGACATTAAGCCCATGTTGAAGCTCGGAATTCCCTGCCAGACCACCGTCCGCCAAGGTCAGCAGGTATGGCGTAACCGCTGCCGACAGCGCCTGGGACGCGGAACGCGGCACTGCCCCCGGCATATTGGTCACGGCCAAATGCACCACGCCATCAACCTGATAGGTTGGCGCACGGTAATCCGTGGGACGCGTGGTTTCGATACAACCGCCCTGATCGACAGAGATATCCACGACAACGCTACCTGCCTGCATGCGTTTGACGTGCTGGGCGCTAACCACGTGCGGCGCCCTGGCCCCCGGAATCAATACTGCACCGATCACCAGATCGGCTTCAACCACCGCCTGTTCGACACTTTCCGGGTAGGGGTACAAAGCCGTAACATTGTCGCCCAATTCACGCATCGCTTCGAGTTTGCCGGGCTTACGGTCGAACACCGTCACCTCGGCGCCCAGCGCCGCCGCCAGTCGCACAGCATTACCGCCCGCCGTACCGCCACCAATCACCGTCACACGCCCTCTCTCGACGCCCGGCAAGCCGCCCAGCAACAGGCCCTTGCCGCCCTGGGGCTGGTGCAATAAATGGGTACCCAGCTGTACGGATAGACGTCCCGCGATGTCACTCATAGGTGCCAGCAGAGGCAAGTCGCCGGAGGCGAGCTGGACGGTTTCAAAGGCCAGCGCCGTCAGGCCGATACCGCAAAGCGCGCGGGTCAGTGCTTCGTTGGCCGCCAGGTGCAGATAACTGAACAGGATATGATCGCGGCGCAGATAACGCAGATCCCCTTCCACCGGCTCCTTTACCTTCACGATCAGTTCGCCAAGTTCGTAGAGTTCGACCGCATCTGCAGTAATCTTCGCCCCTGCGGCCCGGTAAGCCTGGTCGGAATAACCGGACCGGACCCCGCCACCCGACTCGATATAGACCTGATGCCCGGCAGTTACCAGTTCTGAACAGGCAGCAGGAATCAACCCTACCCTGCCTTCCAATGGTTTGATTTCGCGCGGAACCCCAATGCGCATGTTTACTCCTTTTACCCTTGGTGTTTCCAGGCCATTGTTACGTTACTGGACCATCATTGGCACATTCCGTACCATACCCGACCAAATGTTGACTGGCGCACGGTATAGGCAACAGACCTTTGCGGGACACGCTGTGAATATGTCCCTGTACGCTCGTCGGCAGCACGCCTCGGCAATTGCCCCTGCATTGCCCCACCTTCGCCCATCCGTGGGCTCGTGCTGCCGACGGTCCCGCAAAGCTCTCTTGCCTACCCCATGCACAGTTAAGCGTGAGTATGCTCGCATACCGCTGACAGTTTCTCTAGGAGCCTGTCAGGTTTATTAACGGGTACGGAAGTTAGTCCACATAAGCTTGCGGGACACGCTGTAAATACATCCCTGTACGCTCGACGGCCGCATGCGGCCAACGGTCCCAAAAGCCTATGTGGACTAACTTCCGTACGCTCCAGTTACTTAAGTGATATCAGATTTTATCGGGGTGATTTTATATGAGTGAAAACAGGCACTGCCGTTTGCTGATTCTGGGCTCGGGCCCGGCTGGTTATACTGCAGCGATCTACGCGACACGCGCCAACCTGAACCCGGTTCTGATTACCGGCATTGAACAGGGTGGTCAGCTGATGACGACAACGGACGTTGAAAACTGGCCGGCCGGCGTTGAAGGCCTGCAGGGCCCGGCACTCATGGACGACATGCGCCAGCACGCCGAACGATTCAACACCGAGATCATTTTCGACCATATCAACAAGGTGGACCTCAATCAGCGGCCTTTGTGGCTGCAGGGCGATTCCGGTGTCTATACCTGTGATGCCCTGATTATCTGCACCGGCGCATCGGCACAATACCTGGGACTGCCCTCTGAAGAAGCTTTCAAAGGCAAAGGCGTTTCCGCCTGTGCGACCTGTGATGGATTTTTCTATCGGGAAAAACCGGTAGCGGTCATCGGTGGTGGCAATACGGCGGTTGAGGAAGCCCTTTATCTGTCCAACATTGCCTCACACGTCACGCTTGTTCACCGGCGTGATGCGCTACGTGCGGAAAAAATCCTGCAAGACCGTCTTTTCCGGCGCGAAAAGGAAGGCAAGGTCACTATCGAATGGGATCATGTACTGGATGAGGTGCTGGGTGACGATAGCGGCGTGACCGGTCTGCGCGTTAAAAATGTCAAAGACGGCTCCGCAAAAGACCTGCAGGCAGACGGTGTCTTTATTGCCATTGGTCACAAGCCCAATACCAGTCTTTTCGAAGGGCAACTGGAGATGCACAAAGGTGGATACCTCAAGGTGAAAAGTGGCGTCGAGGGCGATGCGACCGCCTGTAGCATCGCCGGCGTATTTGCCGCCGGTGACGTCGGCGACCATATCTATCGGCAGGCTGTCACATCCGCCGGATCCGGCTGTATGGCTGCACTGGACGCCGAGCGTTACCTGGACGCCCTGGAACAGACAGGTTAATCCCTCAGCAATGCTTCCGGCTCGCTATAGATAATCCAAGCTGTCCCGATAACGCCCTCTCCCCCCGGGAGGGTATCGCAAAAGGTTGTAACCCCTTCTCCCTCCGGGACAAGGTGAATCGCC
>CBFDBP010000164.1:0-7988 GCA_965603065.1 uncultured Gammaproteobacteria bacterium | reverse complement strand
CTAGTCGTTCAGGCTGTGCGAGCAATTACAGATTAACGATTGAAGGCCTGCTATTAACCCGAGCCTTTGAGGACCGTCACACTCCCTGAGTTCATTTAGCGCGAGCAAGTATTTTTCCCTAATAGAGGGCGCTCCAAACGCGTGCTAAGGTACGTAGCCGTAAGTAGCGAAATTGGACTTCGTGCCAAGAGGAGAAAGTCATGAGTTTAAAATCTGTCGTGGGCGATACCTGCGCCTTGTGTGCGATGTTAGCTATCGGAGCGATGACCTTACTGGCGATCACTTGGACGATGATCCTAGTCAGCAATTAATATAGTTACAATCGAATTCCCATAGGCGGCGGCTTCGGTTGCCGTTTTAGATTTTGGCGAAGGTCCGTTTGTGGCAGAAATTAGAAGTTTTCGGTGAATCGGATAGACGAGAAAGCCATATAAGACAAAGCTGTGTGCGTAGTTTCCACAATACCGCTTATTCCCGATATTTATTATGTTGAAAAAGAGAGGGATCGAAAAACAGCGGGCAGTGTCATCTGGGAGCGTTCCTAACTCCTCCGACTCCGGATGTCGGCCCTGTTCATCTTGTACTTTGGCAGCCTTCGGGCTGCCATTTATATTTCACAGTACATTGTCAAACGGCAAGTTCTGGCTCAGAGTGAGTAAAAACCCAAAATAAGCAAAAATTCAGGGCTGCGGAACCCCGCTACTCGTATGCCGATCGTGGCTCTACGGGCTTCCAGTGAAGCCGGATTTTTGTAGCGTCTCTTGCCACCTATGTTTTTACATTGTCTGGGCCGAAAGTGCTCGTTTAGTGCTGGCGGGCTATCTCAACCAGATACGCCAGATCGCTGACATTGCCAAACGTTACCAGACCATCGATCCGGAAGGCCCGCTCTTGCATTTCCCAATGTCGATTTCGGAACGGGAGTGGCAGGTTATAGAGAATAATTCTCCCGATAATCTCATGGATTTCATAGCTGCGACCGATACGAAATCTGCGGACCCGACGGAATGAGTCGCCGCCTGAGTCCGTGAAACGCTGCGCGATACGTTTCAATAGCACCCCCTTGTTTTGCTGGAGTACCTAAACGCGAGGCAGCGATGATAAAAGTTGAATCTGCGACGTATGGCGAATGTCGTGTTCTGGCCGGAGGACTACGCCTTTTAGAATGCAAGAATTTGTTAGCCCGCTAAAAGGCAAAAGACGACGTGCGCTGTGCTAAGGTGGCGTTTCGTAAAGCCTTACACCGTTGACTTCAGTGTGGGAGAGAATCCATGGAAAAACTCATCGAATCTGTGCTGCTGCTGACCCTTCTCGCAGTGAGCGCACCGATTGTATCAGCCAACCCTCCACCCGCCTATGAGGGGAGAAGGCTGTATGTTTCCTACTGCCAGTTATGCCATGGGGCTGGAGGCAAAGGAGATGGTCCTCTCGCAAGGGCGATGCAGATCAGTCCGGCAGACCTGACCACCACCGTACGCTCCAGAAGTGACACAATTCTCATGAAGATCATAACCGGAGAGGGTCGGCAGACCATAACGGGTCGTGACCGTCACAACATGCTTAGTGATGCCATGCCTGAATGGAAGACTATCTTCAATGAGTCTCAGGTCCAGGCATTGATTGCATACCTGCGTTTTCTGGGCAATACCAGACACGACCTGATGGGGGATCCTGAGATCGGTCTGCAGCTCTATCAGAAGTATTGTCAGGTCTGTCATGGTGTGGAGGGTGATGGTGATGGCATCATGACGAAACTCATGGGAATCACGCCGATGGACCACACCAATCCTAACGAGACCAACCTTTACGACAATGAAGACCTGGTCAAGAGCATCCTGGATGGTGAAGGGAAGTTCATGCCGGCCTGGCGAGGCATCCTGAGTCAGAGTGATGTCGAGGCATTGGTCAGTTACATTCGACTGTTATCCTACTGATGAGCTAACAAGAAGCATTTTCTTGATAAAGCTCAGCTTGGTTTGCAGAGCAAGATTGATCAGTTGCCGGGCACTCATCGGAACCTGGTCAATGACATGTTCTGGACGAAATTATGCATTCAGCGGTAAGACTTCCTCGGATGGAGCGAACGCGTATTTCCGACCCATTGGCGTTTACTGTTAAGTTCTATTACAGGTTACGCAGTTGGTTCGGCAGTTATTCACAGGTCGTGGCTCCCCGACTATTTTACCCGACAAGTCTGCTCGTGGTGTTACCCTGCTGGTCAGCAACTGGACACACCGTGGAGATGGCCGTTGCTATGGTCAGGGGGCCAGGATGAAACAGGGTCGAAGACGATTCACCACCCGGCTTGCCATGGTCTTTGGTGTCATGCTGGCAGGGGTGTTTATTGCCTGGCTGGTGGTGCTGGGCCTGGGTATTTCCATTCCGCTGGACGGTTTCCGGCACCCGATCGAAACAGCCGCTTCCCGGGCGCTTGGCAGGGAAGTACACATTGATGGGAGACTGGTCTTGAGACCCGCCATGGACCCCGTCATCGTCGCGCAGGACGTCCGCATCGCCAGTCCGGTAGAACAGAGTGGCCTGCTCCGGGCCGGTCGGGTCGCTGTGCGGCTGGCGCCTGTTGCCCTGCTGAGGGGTGAACTGCACGGCAGGCGGCTGCTGATCGAGGATGCCACTATCGAGCTGGACACCCGGCGGGCTGTTCCACACAGCACGGGCCATGCTGAACCGGGTGAGGCAAACGCCGGGGTGTATCCCCGGCTGCTGTCGATAAGCGCAGAGCTGCTGGCGCGGCAGCCCGAACTGCAGGAACTGGTCCTGCACCGGGTCGTGTTGAATGACCGGGATGACAGTACCGGACAACTCAGCCAAGTCAGATTCGATGAGGTCAATGTTCATACCCGACCCGGGAAACCACTTGAACTGATGCTGCAGGGCCGTTTTCAGGAACAGCCGTACACCATTGACCTGACCGGTGGTCAGCTTGCGGACCTGCTGACGCAAACCGGGCCCTGGCCGTTGCGGGCCGGGGTGAGCTTCGCGGGCATCCGGTTGGCGTTCAACGGTAACCTCGAAGTGCCCCGGCAGGAACTTGTAGTGACATTTGAACTGCGGGCTGACTGGCCGGCGCAATTTGCAAGGCTTGCGGAGAGCTTTGCACAGGCGTCACTGGCCGGGCAGCTGGCGCTGCGTGCTGACCAGGGCCGACCGCTTGTTGCCGGGGAACTGCAGCTGCCTGCGCTTGATGCCGTGCTGCGGTTTGGTGCCGGGGCAGGGCCGGCAAGGGATACAGCCGATCAGCCAAGCCCGGGCGGGGAAACACTGGCCGACAGGCCCGTCAGCATACCCCTGACTGTCAGCATTGCCGATGTGCCGTTCCACGGACAGCTGAATCTGGCCGGACAAGGTGCAGAACCCGTGCTTGAACTTGAGCTCACTGCCACCGATGCCGATGCCGGCAGCCTGCTGGCAACGCTGACTGGGACAACAGCTATCCGGGGTCGCTTTCCTCATATCGGCTTGCAGGCCAGTGTCGGCGGTAGCGGTGAGAGCGGATTTGTGAACCGGCTGGCACTGGCACTGCAGGTGGACGACGCGAAACTTTCCTATGGCAATGCCGCCGGTGAACGGCCGGTTGATGTCACCCTGGGTGAGCTGACACTGACCCTGCCGGCGGGTGAGGCGGTGATGGTGCGTGCACGCGGGGTCCTGCTTGACGAGTCCTTTTCTGTCGAGTTCACGACTGGCGGGTTAGAGGCGTTGCTGGTTGAGGAGAGCTGGCCGATCACGCTGTCTGCCACAGGCGGCGGCGCCGTGCTGGATATCAGTGGCCCGCTGGCAGCTGTGCACACTGATACGGCAACACGCCTGCAAGTGGGTCTTTACGGCATGCGTATCGGCGACCTGTCTGCCTGGCTGGGGGTATCGCCCTGTGCGGCGACGTCCTACACGCTGCGGGGCCAACTGGTCCTTGCCGAGGATATCGGCCGTCTGCAGTTTCTCCAGCTACAGACAGACGGGACACGGCTCAATGGTGAACTGGACTGGTCCGGATACGATCAGATAGACCTGCTGCATGCGTTGTTGCACTTTGAAGAACTGGACCCTGCAGATATTGAGGCACTGATTCCGCTGGTGCGCCGGGGTTCTGATGAGGGTGCTGCCAAGGGTATCGCCATCGACATACCTGTTCTCCCCAGGCGAGTCGAGCTCAACAATGCAGATATTGATCTGACCATAGCGCGTATCCTGCCCAAGCTGGTGGATATTAGCGAGGTCTCGTTATCTGCACGGATAAGGGACGGCAGGCTGCAACGGTCACCCTTTGATGCTCATATCGGTAACGCCAGTTTTCAGGGTTACCTGGACCCTGCAACCGCCGGGACCGCCGTGGTGTTTGAAAACGAGGGCTATGGAAGTGCTGCCGGTGGGCGAATGGACAAGCTGTTCAGCAACGCTGTGCACTGGGTCGGGAGCACCGCCGTTGTTCCATTGCGCTGGATACTCAGCAAAAAGTTTTCTGCCGGGGACTCGGCTGACTGCCAGGTTCAAGGTGATACAGTCACTAAATGACTATTGGCGCACAGCTTTGACGCTGCTGCGCGCACCGGGACAGAGCATTCATTTTCATATGCTGTTTGTGGGCGGCGGGCCGGCGGCCGCTGCTGCCCGGTCTGTTAACTTGCCCAGTTAATAACTTAGTCACTGGTTGCTGTACGTGATCCTTTCGATGGAACGGTTAAGGCACCGAACTCGGCAGCGTCGATATGCTTGTCATCATTGGCATCGGCTGCTTTTACCTCTTCAACCGACTTGCCGGATGCTTGTTGAGCGTAACCGAGGCTCATGGGAGCTTGATCATTCGCCGCAAACGCAGTGCCAGTCAACACCGCAATCATTACTGTAAAGAGGGATTCTTTGTGCATACCGGTTCTCCTGAATCATAAATATATGCCCGCCCCGCCAGCGGGTGCGTATCTACATTAGCATGATTTATACCACTTATGTATTTCTCAATAAATTTATATTGTTACATGTTTTGAAGTGCAGGGGCAGGTCTTGATACTGGGTGAACCGTCTCCACATGGCGACAGTCTCAGGCAGGCGTGTTTCCGAATCCGGAACATCGCGCGTGTCGACGTTGCCTGGCTATTCGTCGAACGGGAAGCTCGTTACTCTACTCAGATCATCCCAGGTACCGATATCCAGAAAAGGCTGTTTTGATACTTGAACGCCGTGAACACGCAGACCCTGTTCAATAGCCGCCTGCACGACATCGCCGACAAAAAGCTCGGCTTTCCCGGCGGCTGTTTTCTGATGTAAGGTCAGAAAATCATGCAGGAACTCTGTAAACGTCGGCGCCCATACGGCTACCCCCCAGGTGTCGCGCAGGTCTGTGTGATGGGGTTTTATGATGATCTGTCTCACGTTTCCGTCATCGTCCAGTTCCACCATGTCTACCTTTTCCGGCCGATCGGCGGGAAACAGGCCCAGCACAACATCGGCACCAGACGAGTGCTGATGCTCAAGAAGCGTTGTAAAAATATCTTCCGGGCCGAATACCATGTCCGGGAAACCTAAGGCGACGGTGGCCTGCCGTATAAACGGGAAGGCTTGATCGACGCTGTAGGGCGTCCCATAGGGCAAGCCCATCATCAGATATGCCAGCTGCAATCCTGCTTTTGACCCGTCGCCGAGATAGGCCGGTATGTCCCACTTCCCCTCGCGCAGGATGATATAAATACTGCTTACGCCTGCAGTGTGCATTTTTACGAGCAGGTGCTCACAGACTACACGCGGGTGTTGGCCGGCATCGTTTGCGCCCCGGGGTCCAATTGGGTAAATCTCCTTGCTGCAGGGTAGCCCGGCAAGACGTGCCGCGCGGCCGGCCATGGGAATGACACCGATGACCTGTTGAATCCCCGTTGCCTTGTGGTGCTTATTGCTGTTCATCGCTAGTCCATCCACTGGCTGTGTGCTCAGGAGGTCATCGCAGCGACTGGAATCTCGAGCCGTGCTTCGGTGCCGCCGCCCTCGCGCGGCAGGAGTTTTATTTTCCAGCCGCGGGCATCACAGAGCTGGCGTGCTATGGCAAGACCCAGTCCGACGCCACCGGTTTTCCGGCTGCGCGAAGTTTCCAGGCGGTGAAAAGGTCGAAATACCGCTTCGCGTTCCGACGCCGGGATGCCTTCCCCACGGTCCAGTACCTGGATGACGGTGGTTTCCCTGTCGCGGTGGCAACGCACGGTCACCGGTTTGTTGCCGCCGTAGCGGATGGCATTGTCAAACAGGTTAACCAGTACGCGTTGCATGGCCAGGGTGTCGATTAAAATCGGGCAGTAACTTTGTGGTTCCCAGTCGATGACGGTGTCCGATTGCCGGTAGTTTGTGATAATTCCATCGATAAATTCCCGCAAGTCCACTTCCTCGGCTTCGTGAGCTTCCAGACCCCGAGCCAGTTCCAGCGTATAACCAATGAGTTGATCCATCTGTTCTGTATCCCGCCGTAATCTTTCAATCAGCGCCGCATCGGCTTTATCCGGCACCAGCATTTCCAGCGCCAGGCGCATATGGGTGAGCGGGGTGCGCAGGTCGTGGGAAATGCCGGCGAGCAGGGTGGTGCGGTTTTCGACCAGTTCGCTCAACTCACGTGCCATGCTGTTGAACTTGTGGGTTAAATCCACCAGTTCCCTGGGGCCGGTTTCCGGCAGTGGCGCGAGTATTTCGCCATGACTGATATGTGATGTTGCCTCCGACAGGCGTGCCAGAGGTCGGGTGATACGGTGCACCAGCAGTAAAGAAGTCAGCAGGACGACAACCGCGCCGGTCACGATAATTAATATCAGGGCAACCGGTGGTTGAGCACCGATGCGCGACCAGGGGAAGCTCACGCGGATGAATTGTCCTCCCATGGGTATGTCCGCGCAGAACCAGGGTACGGATTGTTTGCCTTTACGGACGGCCACCGGGGTACCCAGCCGTTCTTCGAGGGCCGCTTCGAGGAAGATAAGATAGGGCAGTGGCGTCTTTGAACAAGGCAGGGGCTTGTCCGCCAGCGAGACCTTCAACCCATACTCGGATATAAGTTCGTCTTCGAGAAAAGGGCGTGTTGCCGGCGGACGTTCGATCCAGGTTCTCGCCGACAGTATCATCAGAGCAGCAAGATCATCAGAACCCTGTCTGGCAAGTGGAATCGCGATGTAGGTTACCATCGCACCGATACAGAACACGACAAACACCAGCAGTGCGATGGTCAAGGTGATCCCTGTTCTGGTAAGCAGGGTAAGCGGCTTGCTCATGTGTGTGCCGGTCGTGTCTCGTTGCCGGGAGAGAAGCGGTAGCCTTCGCCCCAGACAGTATGTATGTATTCCGGTGAGCTCGGATCGCTCTCGATCTTGCGGCGTAAGCGCGTGACGCGTACATCGATGCTGCGGTCGTAAGGTGAGCGCTCAAAACCCTTGAGCATGTCGACAAGGTAATCCCGGCTCAGTACCCGGTTAGGGTGCTCTACAAATATCTTAAGCAGCGCAAACTCGCCGCTCGTTAACAATACTTTTCCTTCATCGCGCGTCAACTCCTGTGTAACAGCGTCGAGTCGAAACGGCCCGAAGCTAAAGGTCTGTTCCTGTGAATTATCTGATTCCGCGTTTGATGTCGCTGTCGGGCGCCTGAGCACTGCTCGAATCCGGGCAAGCAGTTCTCTCGGGTTGAACGGTTTCGGCAGGTAGTCATCTGCACCGACTTCCAGGCCGACAATGCGGTCCACTTCTTCACCGCGTGCAGAGAGCATAATGATCGGTGTATCTCTGTCACTACGCAGGCGCTTGGCGATGCTGAGACCGTCTTCACCCGGCAGCATAAGATCCAGGATGATCAGGTCTGTTGAACGGGTGGCCAGAAATCTGTCCATGGCAGCACCATCCTCGACACCTGTGACTTCGAACCCCTGCTCTGAAAGATAACGCCCCAGCAGTTCATGCAGGTCGGGGTCATCATCAACAACCAGTATGTGTGGATTTTTCTGTGTCATG
>CBFDBP010000163.1:0-7998 GCA_965603065.1 uncultured Gammaproteobacteria bacterium | reverse complement strand
GCCGAACAGCGACGGGCAAAGCGGCGCGAAGCGGAGCGCCTGGAACGGGAACGACAGGAGGCCGAACAGCGACTGGCAGAGCAACGCGAAGCGGAGCTCGAGGCTAAACGGGCAGCGGCGCTGGCAGCGTGGAAAAAGGCGAACAGTGGAATCGGATGGGCTGAGGAAGTCGAAGACGATGAGGGTGAAAGTGACTAGTGCTCCTTCAAGGCGCTTTACCACTCCTTGCGATCACAACTAACGCGAGCAGGACGACGCCGACCAGTATGACCAGTTCCAGCGACAGGAAGTCAGTTATGCCAATTGATGCGCCATCGCTGTGAGATGAGGGTGCTCTCGTATCGGCGACCGTCGCCGCTCCGGCCGGTAAAGATAAAAAGTACACGCAGAGAAACAGCTGCTGAATGGAATATAGCCAACGTGATGCCATGATTTGTCCGACCCCTTGTTACACCGGAATTGCATGGCCGGCATTAATGCTTCCGATGAGTCCTGAGCGAACTAAAACAGCCTGGCGTTAAAGTTCGACTCGTTCTGAACAGTGGGCCACCTTGGCAGCGGGATTCTGCACCCTCTTGCGCCATCCCCGGATTACGTAGACGATAAGGCCGAGGCAGACAGTCTGGGAGACCAGGCAGACAATTGTGAACACAGTATCCATAAACAGACTCCTGGTAAGATGATCATATCAACGGGAGGAATAGCTATTGAAACCGAGCAATAGCTGTGCCGAATAGTGTTGAACGAGAATAACACGATAAAAAACAAGCAGTAATGGAGTTTGTTTGAACTGGTTGCAGAGTGCGGGACAGGTCGGTGTGTTGCCTGGTCCCGACAACTACCTGCTGAGAATTTTTAACTGATTGAGAAATATGGGTTCAAAGTGTCGCCGTTCTGAGACAGCTTGCTCTGTTGTTAGTATTGATCGAGAAAACTGCCCGACCGGGCGTCGACGTGTCTGACGGTCGAGGGGTCAGCTGAGCTAAAAAAAACGGGCCGGAGGCCCGTCTTTCGTCTGGAACCGCCCAGAGCTTACTTGCCGGCCCAGTTCGAGAAGTTGTCCATGTTACGAGCCTTACCGTCTTCATAGCCGGCATCATAAGCTTCAGTGGTATGTTGCTCTTCGCGCGGCGGATTCAACACATAGCCGCTCTGCCAGCCTTCAACATAATCGGCATTGACAGACTCATTTTCCATCTTGGTGGTAAAATCATAATAACTTTGATCCATTGCTGCGATCTCCTTCGACAAGGTTTCGAATCGTTAACACAGAAGCCGAGCTTCTGATCATGAATTTTCACACCGATGACGCGGTGTCTGGCAAAAAGGCGGGAGCGCAACAGGCTCACCACTGCCCCGGTTCTTTCGCTGACCCTCGGTCATGAACAGTGCCCGTATGAATGGCGCGGAAGTATACAGGTATATCAGGATTCCGCTATATATCCCCGGTGAGATAATACGATAAAATATATGTGGTAATTTTGCCCTTGCCGGTACTCGTGACTGTCTGGGGCGCGCCATTGTTAAATCCTGACTGATTTGGTAAGGAAAGAACGCCTTGATATACTGCGATATTTTTACGGAGACCAGTATGTCTGATAACAGCAACCAGGATATTGAACTAGCCAGTGGCATGGCTGCCTTTGAAGCCAAGCATTTTTCCCGTGCTGCCCAGTTGCTCTCACCGTTTGCCGAGGACGGCAATGCCGAGGCGCAGCATCGCCTGGCCATCATGTACCAGAACGGTCTGGGTCTGGCCCAGCACGATGGACTGGCGCTACGCTGGATGAAAGCGGCCGCGGAAGGTGGTTACCCTGTCGCACAACATGGACTGGGATTCATGTACATGGAGGGCGAGTGTGTGGACAAGGACCCGGCACTGGCGGTTAAGTGGTTCCAGAAGGCCGCAGAACAGGGGCTGGTGGGTTCTCTGACTACGCTGGCGATGATGTACGAAGAAGGCAACGGCGTTGAGCAGGATGTCGATAAAGCCAATGAGCTCTACCGGGCAGCAGGTTTTGATCGTTGATAGAACTGTCTGCTGAAGATTCACTGCGTCTGAATGTATTGCTGGCCAATCCGTTGCAGGCGGTTCGTATCGATGAGTCTGCAATGACGGTTTATGCCCTGTCGGATGAGGGCGAAGCGAGTGTCAAGCTGAATCCGCAGGGTCGGGATGAGCAGTATCTGAAGAAAGTCCGTGAATTGCTGTCCAGCCAGGTGCTCGGTTCCCCGGGCGGCTACCCCATCTTTCTACGCCGTTGGACACGTATGGGGCAGGCACGCGATGATAGTCTGGAGCAGTTGCTGTTATTGGGTGAGCCTGAAGCAATCGTGGCAGTGGTGCACGCCTCAGGACTGGATAATGAAATTGCCAGGCGTGCCTGGTGGGCCATGCCGGTTGCGGACAATGCGCGACGTATGCTGGAAAAAACCTCTGTGGTTAGCGGCTCGATGGGCACCGTATTGGCCGAGTATCTGGTTGAATTTCTGCCCTTCGAGACCGAGCACCGGGCCATGATGGAAACAGTGCGTCTGGTATTGCAGCCAGGTTTGATAGCCGATGAGCTTCGTGACAAGCTCTGGCGGTCGGCCAAACGCAAGAATTCCTACTATGTTGGTTTTTTGGACGCCATACCGGACGCGCTTCCCGATACGGGTAGGCCCAGGCAGGACTGGCAGGAACTCTGTGAGCGCTTAAAGCCAAACCTGGATGAGGGGAATGTTGTCGCCAAACAACTGTGCCGGTGCCTGAGTGAATGTGGCCAGGTGTTTCTGGAAACAGCGCAAGCGGCCATGAATAAACCCGTCAACCAGGACGTCGTCGTTGAACTGTTGAAATCGATTCAGAGCTACTTCAGAACCGTATGCCCGAACAGCGATCCGGGTGCTGATATCAATACCATACTCAGCGATGCCGAGGCCTTGCTGCATGTTCCGCCAGTCTGCGAAACAACGACAGCGGTACAGGATGTCTTGAAGTCGGTTCCTGAATACCGTGACGATGTGAAGGCCATGATGACGCTGGCCTGGATTGGTGAGCCGCTGGTGAATCCCATTTTTGCCCGCACCGACGCCATCGGTTCCGTCATGCGCAAGAAAATAGAACCGGTGATGACACCGATTCAGCAGCAGTTGGCCCGCTTATGCGGTAAAGTCGGATAACAGTTTTGCAAACTGTTTGATACCATCGATAATCCCATTAACAAGTCATGGAGCAGGGCAGGTAGTATTTATGTCAGAAGTTGTCATGTATTGCACCCGGTTTTGTCCGTATTGCATCAGCGCAGACCGGCTGTTGAGTCATAAAGGTGTTTCGGTGAACAGGATTTCCGTTGATAACGATACCGACCTCTGGGCCAGGATGGAAAAGCTCACTGGCCGCAATACGGTTCCGCAGATTTTTATCGGCGATCGGCACATCGGGGGTTATGACGATCTGGCGGCGCTGGATCGGGCCGGACAGCTCGATCCTTTACTGGAACCGATTCTGAAAGCAATCAAAGTCTGAGGTAACACGATTGAATTTCTTCCCCGTATTTATGGACCTGGACGGACGTGATTGTCTGGTGGTCGGCGGTGGTAATGTCGCTGCCCGCAAGGTCGGCCTGCTGGTTCGCGCCGGTGCCAGGGTCGAGGTGGTTGCGCCGCAGCTTTGCGAAAAACTAGCAGTGCTGCGCGACGCCGGCAAGATTACGCACAGTGCCCGGGAGTTCGAGGAAGCCGACGTGGAGGGCAAGACGCTGGTGATAGCCGGCACCAGTCGGGGAGATGTAAATCGCAGGGTGTCGGAATTGGCAAAAGCCGGAAACATACTGGTAAACGTGGTGGACCAGCCTGAGCTTTGCAGTTTTATTGTGCCATCGATTATTAATCGTTCGCCGGTACAGGTGGCGGTATCCTCAGGCGGTGCATCACCGGTGCTGGCGCGTCTTCTGCGCGCACGCCTGGAGAGTTATGTGCCGGCGGCTTACGGCGACCTGGCGAAACTGGTAGCGGGTTTTCGCGAGCAGGTCAAACAGCGTTTCAGCAGCATTGGGCAACGGCGTCAATTCTGGGAGAACACGTTGCAGGGTGAAGTGGCGGAACTGCTGTTTGCCGGCCGTGAAGAAGCTGCACGCGCTGTTCTTGAAAAAGCACTTCAGGATAGCGGCGATGAACCGCATCCCGTTGGTGAAGTCTATCTGGTCGGCGCCGGTCCCGGCGATCCCGATCTCCTCACATTCCGCGCGCTGCGCCTGATGCAGATGGCCGATGTCGTGGTCTATGACCGCCTGGTTGCACCACCGATTCTGGACCTGGCGCGTCGTGACGCAGAACGGATTTATGTCGGAAAGGAACGTGATAACCACGCGCTGTCCCAGGAAAACATCAATCAGCTGCTGGTGCGTCTTGCCAAAGAAGGAAAACGCGTTGTTCGCCTCAAAGGTGGAGACCCATTCATTTTCGGACGAGGCGGTGAAGAAATCGCCACCTTATTGGACAATGGCGTAACGTTCCAGGTGGTGCCGGGCATTACCGCCGCCTCCGGCTGCGCCACCTATGCGGGTATTCCTTTGACCCACCGTGATTATGCCCAATCGGTGGTCTTTGTGACCGGTCACCTGCAGGATGGCTCCGTAAACCTCAACTGGAAAGCGTTGGCACACCCCAATCAGACCACTGTCTTCTATATGGGGTTGCACGGTGTTGGCATCGTCTCGGAAGAGCTGGTCAAACACGGCCTGCCGCAAACGACACCGGTAGCCTTGATTCAGCAGGGTACAACACAGAATCAGCGCGTGGTAATCACCGACCTCAAGAACCTGGAAGAAACGGTAAAAGCTGAACAAATCAAACCACCCAGCATCATCATTGTCGGTGAAGTTGTGAAATTGCACGAAACATTGCAGTGGTTCAAGCCGTTACCTGGCGCCAATCCCAGGCCATTCGGCGGTCTCCCCCACGTTTAATAAAAGCCATGGAACCTGATTTCTGGCACCAGCGCTGGCAAGACGGGCTGACTGGTTTCCATCAGCGCGATAGCAATCCCCACCTCGCGACCTTCTGGTCACGGTTGCAGATACAACCGGGTGAGCAGGTGTTTGTGCCTCTGAGTGGAAAGAGTCTGGACATGCTCTGGCTGCGGAAACACTACTCCGTGCTGGGTGTTGAACTGAGTCCGATCGCCGTGGAAGAGTTTCATAAGGAAAATGGACTGGTCGCTACGCATCGATGGCAGGGCGCATTTTCTGTCAGTGAAAGGGATAATCTGTGCCTGTTGTGTGGTGATTATTTTGATCTGCAGCCCGTGCAGTTGCTGCGTGTACGTGCCGTCTACGACCGGGCAGCGCTGGTTGCGCTGCCGGCGGATATGCGTCCGCGGTATGTCTCCCGCCTGACGTCGTTACTGCCCGCTTCGGTGTCCATCCGGATTCCGTGATCGGGGTCTGTCCCGTCTGAGTGAAAAGATCTACCTGCTCAAAAAAAGCTTCTCGGGTAGTTTCTGGGATCAGCGATTAAGCACTTGAATGTCAATTAATTCTGCTTCCTGCCGTTACAGGCATTGCAGTCCGGTATTGTCCGGATGAACTCAAATACACCATATATTACAATGGGTTAAAAGGATGTTCGGGCATGAGAAGGATTCTTTCAGCTAATTCCAGCCGGCGATGCGTATCCGCGTTTTTCAGCCTGGCGTTACTGTTCGCGGCTGGCGTCCCATCAGCCGCCCTGGCCGAGGCTGGTGGCGTCGATGCTGTTCTGATCATGGACAGTTCCGGCAGTATGGCCAAGAACGACCCCAAAAAGCTGCGGGTTCCGGCGGCAAGAATGTTTATGTCCTTGCTGGGTGGTGAGGACCGCATCGGCCTGATCAGTTTCAGTGACAACGGTTATCCTGTTTTACATCTCACCACACCGACTACAGATACCAACGCCCGGATTCTAGCCTCTGCCGACAAGGTGTCGTCGAAGGGTGTCTATACCAACCTTTACGCGGCTCTTTCCAAAGGCATCGAGATGCTCGGCAAGGAGGGCAAACAGGGCCAGGAAAAAATGTTGGTGCTCATGTCCGACGGCAAAATGGACGTGGGTAACAGCGATGAGGATTGGGCCTTGACGCAGAAGCTGCAAGGGGAGCTGTTGCAGGCTGCCAGGGACAAAGGTATCAAGCTCTACACCATTGCATTCACCGAGTCGTCTGACATTGAGTTGCTGAAACAGGTGGCGAAGGAAACCGATGCGCTGTTCAAGCTGGCACGTAGCGATCAGGATTTGCACGATGTCTTCAGCGCCATATTTGAAAGTGCCAAAGATCCGGATATGTTACCAGTTGAAGGTGGCGAGTTTATGGTGGACGGATCCATCGAAGAGGTCACTATCGTCGCCTCCAAGGAACGCGAAGATGTGCGCATCTACCTGCAATCGCCGGACGGCAGGAAACTGGGAGCCGAGAATGCCGATGACAAGTTGAAGTGGTTCCTGTCGCATCATTTCGACATGATTACCCTGCGGAACCCGGATCCGGGTGCCTGGAAACTGTTGTTTACCGGTGGGAGCAACCGGGCCTACATCGTGACCAATATGGCACTTAACCATAACTCCCAGCAATCCAGTCTGATGGCAGGTGACGACATGGTGCTGGAGTCCTGGCTGGAACAGGACGGCAAGCTGCTGGATAAGGAAGCGGTGCTGACCAATACCCGTTTCCTGATGGAAATCGAGGACCCCAATGGCGCAAGAGCGCGTTTCGATCTGTTCGACAAAGGCGAATACGGGGACAAAAAGCCGGCTGACGGTGTGTATTCCAATACCTTGAGTTATGAAAACGCGGGTACCTACCAGATCAGGATTATCGTTGAAGGCGAAACTTTCCAGCGTCAGAAAACAGTTCACTTCGAGATTGCACCAAGACCTGCCGGTTTACCAAAGCCAGAGCTTGAAGAACAGGCTGAAGCTCAACCTGCACCTGAACAGAAAGCCGAACCTGAGCCGGAACCGGACAACGCTGTTGCAGAGCAAGCGGCCGGTCCCGGGGTAACTCCTCAGGAAGACCCGGAACAGCAACCACAGCCTGAAAAGAAAAAGGACGTACACCTGGGGTTGGTCGCCGGTGTATTTATGGGTATCAACCTGTTGTTGGGTGCTATCGTTTTTGCTGTATGGTGGTTTCTCAAGAAGCGTAAGAAGAGCGATAGTGCTGAAGCGGATGATGAAGAGGGCGAAGAGGCATAGTGTCCGGCTTACGGCGGCAAGTTACCGGCAGTCTCACGCGTTTGCGGGAATGACAGCTTACAGGCGAATTCGAAGGTCAGGCGGTTAACGATGGCAGACTTTCAGATCAATCTCTACGCTTTTCTCGGACTGTTGGAGTTTGCACTGTTTTTGCTTGTGGTCAGCCTGGTTTTTATCGTTCGCTGTAATAAACTGACAGGCCGGCTGCGTGTAGTGCAAGGGAATCTGAAAAAGGCCGGGCAGTTGCCGGAACCCGTCACCTTCGATCACTATCTGCGCGACGAGGTGATCCATACTCAGGACTTCATAGCGCGTGCGGCTGAGTCGCAAGATGACGCCAAAAAGAAAGTCGCCGAAGTGATGGGTATGCGCAAACAGTTTCTCGAACTGGAAGTTGAAGCGCGAGCACTCGAGAATAACCCGGCTGAGTTCCAGGACAAACTCGTAGCGGGACTGAGTGAACTGATCGAACACTTTCTCCCTGAAAGTGAAATAGTGATGGAACCTGGTGTGGAAGCAGTTGAAACAATTCCGCAGTTAGAAGAAACAGTGGCAGAGCAACGCAAGTTGATTGATACCCACGACGCTGAATTCGATCGTCTGAAAGAGGTTATCAATAATCAACAGGATGCGATGGAGGTCCTGCGCAGGGCAGGAGGCGAAAGCTCCCTGCCGGATGAAAAACACGAACTGCAAACCAAGCTTCAGGAGCTCGAAAAACAATACAGTAAACTGGAGGCCAGGTTCCTGGCAGCGAGCGGAGAGAAAAAAGCCGATTAGCGT
>CBFDBP010000162.1:0-8018 GCA_965603065.1 uncultured Gammaproteobacteria bacterium | reverse complement strand
CAACTTCCTTGCCAAGGATTTCATTGTTCATCCCCTCTCCCTGGCCCTCTCCCGGAGGGAGAGGGGACGCACTGATTAAGCGTCTTCCCTAATGCTTGTTAATTCAAACCAATCCTGAGTGATCAAAGTAACACCCTGATTACACAACCCCGCAATGACTGAAGCACTATTGAATATCTATAGCTTACACGCCCATTCCAGCCAAACTTGCCCATAAATTTTGCTGAAGAGGCATTTCATGCGAATGCCATTAAAACGACAAGCACGCGTAGCATATATTTTAGCGACGTATTCATCGACGCCAATCAATAGAACATAATTCAACTCCCACTTAGCTACCAGCCGCGCTTAAACCAGACAACCCACCTGTAAGAGACCCAGTTCCTATTGCCGCCAAGCCAGGCCCAGCTCCAGCAAACCTTGTGAGTAAGGCGCTGAAAGACCCTCCCACAGCCCCTGTAAGACCAGAGTTAATAGCTTGGAGGATCTTAAACGACACGTTGCCGCACTTATCACGATTATTAATAGACTGATTTACTAAATCGCTACCCAATCCTATAAACGCACCCCCAACCAATTGGCCAGAAAATGTTGCTCCAAACGTAAACCCTGCTAATGCTCCTGTTGCACCTCCAACAAGCGCGCCTGCCAATACATCACCACCAGATATTGCCGCATTTGCGGCCCCGAATGCTGCACCCAGCACTGCTCCTGCACCAGCTGCAGCGAGATTAAATATCCTGCCACTGGGATCGATTAGATTAATCGGATCGCTCAGCGCATACCCATACAGGTTCGGATCACCACCCTGGAAACGGATGGGGTCCTTGGCTGTCCACCGGCCTGTCTCGGCGTCGTAGTCTCTCGCCCCGAAGCGGGTCAGCCCGGTGTCCGGGTCATAGAGTCCACCGGCAAACCCGAACGGTTGAAAACCCGGATTGGTATCGTTGAGGATATTGCCGAACTCATCGTAGTCTATTCTCTGCACGATGCTGCCGTCTGCGGCATCGATCACAAGTCGCGGGCTGCCCAGGTGGTCGCTGACAATCCGGTAGGTCTTGTTGTTCTTGACCAGGTAAGCCGGTACATTTACTTTGTCAGCGTAGACAAACCGCGCGACAACGTTGTTATTCTGGTCCAGCTCGGCAATCGGGTTCAGCATGTCTCCGTACAGGAACCCGTGCTTGAGCGTGCCGTTAACTCTCTTTCCGATGCGCCGGTTCAGAGCATCGATGAGGTAGTCGATTTGTGTGCCATCCGGCAACGTGGCCTGAATCAGATTGCCCAGAACATCATACTTGTAGCGGGTCGTCTGACTCGTCGCGATATCGGTCTTGCTCTTCAACTCACCGTTGGCCGTGTAGCTGTAGCGGTTACCGGCATAGCTCAGCAACCGGTCCTGGTTATCGTAGTCCCCGCTCGAGGTCCCGGCCACGGTGGTCAAGCCGGTACGATTGCCATTGACGTCGTAAGCGTATGAGGCGTTAAGTACACCGTTGGTCGTCACTGTCTCCAGCCGCCCTGCCAGGTCATAGCTATAGTCGGTCGTCGTTGTCACACCCTCTACCGTCTCCAGCTTGCGGTTAATTCTGCCCAGCTTGTCGCGGCTGTATTTCTCCGCATAGGACGTTTCACCTGCGCTGCCGCCCAGCACCAGGACTGTCGACGACTGCTCCGCTGTAATTAAATTGCTTGCCGTGGCTCCCTCCACACGCTTGACGTTACTGGCCACCCCGTAATACAGACGGTTTGCCCCATCAAACGCCAATGAGTTCAATGCAAGCACATCGTTGGGTACCGCGATTTGGGTCTGGGCACCATCCGCCGACTGGCAGAGCAGACCGTCGCTATCCAGTGTGACCGTCTCGGCCAGACTCGCCAGCAGCACCTGGTGCACAACACATACCCGACCATCTTCGTCCACGGCAAAATCAACCAGCCTGTCCACCACCTGAAACAATAGCGTCGTACCACCGTCGACTGGATCCAACTGGAAAAACGAGCGGCTTAGTCGGTCGGCGACCACCAGCCCCCAGCTTGATGCATCGAGAATCAGGTCTGCGTGCTCCGCCACCACCGAGGCATATAAAGACAGCGTCCCGTCAGGCTGCAGACGATAAACATCGCCAACACTTGCCAGATAGAGCAGGTCATCCGGCCCTGCCTCCAGATCGTCCACAGAGGAAAGGGCGGACAGATCGTTGATCAGCACATCAGCGCTGTCATCGTGCCGCCATACCCCCGTAGCCTTTAAAACATAAGCGCGCCCGGCCGAGTCCAGCGCGATATCCAACCCACCTTGCAACCAGTCCGGCTGATCCACAGCAAATCCCCCTGCCGCGATACGCCATATTTCACTCGGTCCTCCTTCGGCCAGCCTGCCTAGAAAATACACATCACCGGCGGCATTGACGTCCAGCACTTTGAGTACCTCGATGCCGGTGAGCGCATCCTCTCGCTCTACCGACACCAACAGCCCCGCCACCAGCGTGCCCGACCGGTTGAACACTTCTATGTCGAGATCATTGCTCCCTATCAGTGGCAAAACCACTGCGCCATCCAGCGTCCCGTCCGCAGCCAGCGTCATGGCGGTTCCGTTGATTTTCACTGAACCCGCAGCGCTGATCCGACCGCCGATCTGTATCCGATCTGCCGTGATACCGTCTGCCTGCCGCACTACGCCAACCTCGGGCAGACGCGCCGAGTCGGTTTCCGACAACTCACCAAAAGCGTTGTAGGTATAACGGCGGATAACCTGATCCAGCTGGTCAGATTCCACGCGGCCGTGTTGTGCCCCACGCTCCAGGCTCAGGGCGCCCGCCCGCAGCAGCAGGTTGTCGTCATCATAGCCATAGGCAACCGCCTCATCCCCATTTACATGACGGGATATAACCCGGCGTCTAATGTCGTAGCGCTGGCTTACCATCCCGGCCACATCACCCGACCAGTTTACCGAGCTGATCAGGTCTCCGATATAAGTGAACCCCAGTTGCCCGCCATCCGGGGCTGTAATGAAGTCAAGGTTACCCGTTATTCGGTCATAGCTGTAATTCAGAGGGCCACGCGGCAGCATCAAACCTGACAAACGACCACCCTCGTCATAGCTGAAAACCAGCGCCTGACCGTCAGGGCGGATGACCCGATCCAGTTGCTGGGCCAGGTTGTAGTCGAAACCGGTCTCGCCGCCGGCGAGCCCAATGTCCGGAGGTGCATAAGCTGCCTCCAGATCGAGGTCCGTATAGTTGAATTCGTGTGCGGGACGACCGGGCGGTGACAGGGATATCAGGTTGCCGTTGGCGTCGTAAACCAGTTCGATGTGCCGTCCATCCGGCTGGATCTGCCGGCTGACACGGCCCATCCGGTCATAGCCAAACGACTGGGCACGGCCTTGCGCATCGGTCAGCGTCTCCAGGTAACCTTCGGACGTGTATGCCATCCGGGTAATACGTTGTTCATCGCCTTCGCCTTCGATAATCCGCGTCAGCTGACCCTGGCTGTCGTATTCGAGCTTTCGGCTGGTACCGAACCCGTCGATGACACCGGTCAGCAAACCTCGCTGGTCGTAACTCATTCGGGTCAAACGATTTTGAGGGGATGTGACCGTTAGCGGATTGCCGTTGCCGTCGCGGTCTATCCGTGTCGTGTTATGCAAACTGTCGGTCATGCTGGTGATCAGACTGCTTGCAGGGTCATATGTCAGCCCTGTTACGGCATCAGTAAATACCAGGTCCTCTATCAGCGATGGATTTCCCTTATCGTCATAGGCAATCAATGTATTGGCACTATCAGGCCGATCAACAGACAAGGGATTTCCGTTGCCGTCACGCTTAATGCGTGTCACCAGACCGTTAGCGTCGGTGATTTCCGTTGCCGCGCCAAACGCGTCAGTTTTAACTCTGCGGGTACGGCCCTCGCCGTCGGTGAAGGTACTGACCAGCACATCCGGCAGTGCAGGCGGCGCAGGATTCTCTGCTGTTCCAAACCCCGTTGATACACCAACCCTGCCGACAGAATCCGAATTCGTGACTTTGCGTACGACACCGCCGGGCAACTCGGCCCTGAGCAGGCGCCCGCTCCTGTCGTAAAACCGGCGAGTGGTGGCGCCACGGCCATCGGTCTCAGCGGTCATCAGGTGACGCTTGTCGTAGCCAAAAGCACGTGTACTGCCATCGGGTAATGTGACCTCGACCAGATCACCATCATTATGGACGAAATGGCTTACCCGTCCGGCAGGGTCAGTGACCAGGCTCAAGCGCCCGTTGTCGTAGTGCAGCCGGGTGACCAGAGCCGCCGGGTCCCTGATCTCTGTCAAACGATCCTCGCTGTCGTAGCTGAAGCGGGTACTGTTGCCGTTGCGGTCCACCGTCGAGACGTGAAGACCAGCCGCATTGAAAGCGATCCGTGTTCCGTCCTTGAGAATACGCAGATAGCCGCCGTCAGCCTGTTGCACCAGCGTGGAAAAATCACCCGCCGGAGACAGAAATGCCTCACCGCCGGCAACCGGCGGCTCATAGCGGACACTCATGCCATTGCCACCCACCAGAAGCACACCGCCGTCCGCGGCCGGATAAAGCCGGCTCAGGCCTGCCAATCCCCAGCCTGCGCCAAATGGACTGTCCGCACCGTTGACCACCGTCAGGCGGTTCTCAACAAGCGTTGACATGGCTGACGAAAAGAAATTACTCGCTGCCTGGAAACCCGTGGTGTAAATTCCGGTGGTGAGTACCCCGGCATCAAAATCGACAGCCAGGCGCGGCCCGATCGACGTAGCCAGTGCCCGGGTATCCACAAAAGCCGTCTGTCCCAGATCAACGCCACCCACACTGGCCGAATAGGAAACACTGGTGGGCACTGTCAGCCGGACGCCCGGAAATTCCTGTAAGCGCACCCGGTAAGCAATCAGGGGCCGTGGGTAGGCGCGGCTGCTTCGGTACACAAAGGTCAGCCCACGCGCTTCGCCGAGGGAGAAGTAAGCGGGCAGCGCTACCTGTGTTTTCAGGCATCCGCTTTTGGAGGCCACCCGGGAGCCTGATTCACACTCATCCTGCTTGTCCGGGTCCTGATCCGGCGCCGCCGAATCAGCGTCGAGTAACGGCGCCGGCACCAGGGGCATATGCCAGTCCGCAGCAGTTACCCCGCCCCGCACGGTTTCAATCGATTGTCCGTCGTGCCTCACCCGGCCGGTGCCAACAACCAGGAACTCACCACGGTCCGGGTCCAGCGACCAGATATCCACTTCAGCGCCGGGCGGCAGCTGATCGACATTCGGAAAAGTGATGGGTGCCGGTGTGGTGAAAGTCACGCCCAGCGGCTGGATGGTAATCAGCAACCCCGGCTTCATGAGCGCCGGCATGGCCGCCGGGCTCAGGCCGGATGGTACCAGTGAGATCGACAGCTGACCGGTAAAATCGCTACCGTCGGCATTTTTTGCGCTCCCCGGTGCGACCGAGAACGACACGCCGAGAGCCGGATTCGAAACCACCGTGGCCCGGGAAGGGTCGACTGTAGTCAGGCTCTCCGCAGCCAGACGGGGCAGGTAGAAAGGGCGTTCAACATTGTTGTCGACATGCGCTTCGATGCGCATCAGCTCACGAAAACCAGCGTATGCTGAACCGTCTGCTGCCGCATCGGCGCTCGAGGTATCGATATGCAGCACGGCCTCGCCGACGGCTGCCATTTCCAGCCTGAAGTAGCCGTCTCTGTCTGAAATTGCAGACGACGGCTGACCAAGAAAAGAAACGCTCGCACCGACAATCGGCCGGGCCTCGCCAGCTGCCGCAGCAGTGGCGTCCAGCAGTCGCCCGCTGAATACCGTTGGCGCCGCCGGATCCGGTTGCGGCACACTGATCTGTATGGTCTCGCTACTGGTATCCACGCCGTCGCGAGCATAAAACGTGACACTGAATGTTCCGGTCTGTGAGCTATCGGGGCGAAAGCTGAACTGTCCACTGTGGGCATTCAGGCTGGCGTTGTCGGGCAAGGGTAATGTGGTAGCACCGAAAACAACGGCATCACCATCTGCATCGCCGGCCATTAGTTGCAAGCTCAGGGTTTTTGCCACAGTGACGACCTGATCGCCGATGGGTGCCAGCAGAGGCGGCCGGTTGATGCCGGCGATCCGGGTGACCGGATCACTGCTGTTACCTGCCGCGTCTCTGACGACAAGATCGAGCACATCCCCTTTTTCAGCTGCAATTCGGAGTGTAAAACGGCCATCGGCTGCCGCCAGTGCGACTACGCTTTCGCCGCTCATGCTGTTACTGACGACGACGCTGTAACCCGCCTGCACGCTGCCGGCCCTGCCTGTCAGGGTAAGCACGCCGTCTACGGGGTCGGTGGCCAGCACCCGGCTGTTGACTGCACCCGGTGGTGACCGGCTATCGACGCTGAATTCGACCCGGGCGCCGGCCGTATTGCCGGCCAGGTCGGCAAGCGATGCCGTCAAGGTCAAAACACCTTCCGGCCAGGCGGCCAGCGGTGCACACTGCACCGAAGCACTATCCGTCTTACAGGACAGCTGCACTGGCTCACCATCCAGCGTGAAGCTGAGTGATGCCGGATCTATACCGGAACCGTTATCGCTGTAGCTCAGTGTGATCGTTGCCTGCGCATCATTCAGTAACGCACCCTGTTGCGGCGCAGCAAACACCAGTGTCGGCGCTTCGGTATCGGCGAGTAATTCCAGCTTCCGCAGCCGTCGCACCGAACCATCGTGCGATCCGAGTGTAAACTGCTGCAGCAGCTGACTGTCTGCGGCAAACTGTTTCAGGGTCCGCCGGTTGGACAGCCACACCGACCCGTCGGAACGGTCGGCCACCAGATCGACCAGGCGGCCACCAGGTTCTCCTGAAAACGCCGCAAAACTAAAAGCCACCAGGCCGGACGCGTCCACGTGTGCGACGCCGCGTTTAGCGGCCAGCCAAACACCACCGCGGCCATCGGCTGACAACAATCGTGCCCCCCTCAGGGCATGCCCGGTAGACTCGAATACCTGCGTACCGTTGGCATCGTAACGACGCAACCAGCCTTTTGCCGCGACCCACACCTGATCCAGAGAAGGTGCGTAGGCGAGTTGATGCACGTGATGATCCCGCTGCAGCTCAATAGCGAACACCTCCGTGCCCTGTTCATCGAGCACCCGGATACGCTTGCCGTCGGCAAGCCACAACTGCGAACGTTTGCGGTCTACGGCCGCTGCCAGCACGGGACGGCTGAAACGGTGGGTCTGCAGCAGCCGCCCCTGCGTATCCAGACGCAACAGACGCCGCCCACCTGCCAGCCACAGGGTGCCGGCACCCTCGTCGATCAACAGCCTGGGCCGGGGGAAAGAAAAATCGTCGAGTGCTATATCGAAAAGACGCTCGCCATCGGCTGCATAGGCCTGTAATCGCTGCCTGCTGTAGGCCCACAGACGGCCGTTGACTGTATCCGCGGCAAGCGCCCGCACACCACCTGGTAGCGGGATATCAAAGAGTAACTTGCCATCAAGGGCCGACACCTTGAGTAAACCCTGTGAGTCGGCGATCCACAAGGCAGTCGAACCCCCGGCCGCCTGTGATGCAGGAACGCCCGGCAGGAAAAGCACATGGACGAGAAAGAAAAAACCTAATGACGTGCGACGCAGCATCGCCGCGCCCGCAAGCATGCCTAACATAACTACCTCCTTGTAGTTTCACCCTGCTCTGCTGCACACTCCGGCCGCACGATGGCGGAGCGCAGGAACACCTTGCAGGCGCGCAATCATCCTTGTTGAACTGCGCAGTCGGAATACTGCTATGGCGAGTTTGCGACGTCAAGCCGGGGCTGCTGCGTATTCACGGCAGACCATGGGGATTTCCCAATAATTATCCGCATTTCTCGCAACGAATATTTAACCGGTTGTTCCTTAGTGACCTTTGTGTCATTTGTAGTTAAGGTTGGTGATAAATCCAGGCTGACACTACAATAGCAATTCCCGCGTATTACAGCCTTGCTTGACCATCGACCTATGAATACCGTCCCTGCAGACACCACCTGTC
>CBFDBP010000161.1:0-8037 GCA_965603065.1 uncultured Gammaproteobacteria bacterium | reverse complement strand
CGAAACAGGTACAGACCGATCAGTGCAAAGGCTGCAATAATCGCCGGCGGTGCATAGACCTTGTAGGCGAGCGGAACCAGCGCGAGAACGCCGGCTGCAATCGCCACCAGCAACGCTTCACGCACCCCTGTTACGGTTTTGCGCCCCATACGCCATGCGACGCTCAGCACGATCGCGGCAACGGCAGGAATAAATCCCTGAAACGCCTTTTGCAGCGCGACGATTTCACCGTAGCGAAAATACAGATAACTCAATGCCAGCAACAGCAGGAAGGAAGGCAAAATTACACCCGACGCTGCGGCCAGTGCCCCCATGCCGCCACGCAGGCGGTAGCCGGCGAAAGCAACCACATTGACTGCCTGCGGACCCGGTAGTAGATTTGCCAGCGAGATCGCATCGAGCATGTCTCTGTGCCGGAGCAGGCCGCGCTGCTTGACGACGGTATTCTCGATGACGGAGATCAGCGCCATGAAACCACCGAACGCGACCGATCCTATCTTGAGAAATGTCCAGAAGATAAACAGAATAGAAACTTTTTCTGTGCAACCGTCAGTGCTGGTCTCTGCGTTCTGCGTCGCCTGCATGCCCCACCCTTAATTCACGTTATATCACGCAAACCCGCATTAATTGTTTGACATTGATGCGACCAACGCTTCTAAGTAACATACGTAAGAAATGGGACAGCGGCAAGCGCCCGCGGTACGAATTGTGAGAATTATCACACTTTTACTGTGTAGCGAAGCCGTCTAGTCGTCACAGGGATGTCGGGAGATCGCAGATCTCTTGTTCGTCGATACCTGTGCGATTCTTGCGCACCTTTACTATCGAGCAGGATGAGTCAGAATTCGTAATGCCGCTTATAACCGATGACGACTATCTGATGCGCGACCGCGCATGCACTATCAACCCAAAGGCGATAGAACGCTTCCTGCAACACTGCACGCAACGTACGTTTGCCAAGAAGAGCGCCATCATACGGCCTGGTGACCCGGCCGACAGCTTGTTGTACATCGTCAAGGGGAATGCCGTCGTCACCCTGGAAGACGAAGACGGCAACGACGTCATCCTGGCTTACGTGAAAGCCGGCGAGTTCATCGGTGAAATCGGCCTTTTTTACAACTCGCATGAACGCCGTGTGCTGGTACGAGCGCGCAGCGCGTGCGAGGTGGCTGAAATCAGCTATGAACAGCTGACTACGCTGTTCGGCACAGAACTCAAGGATGTGCATGCCGATCTGCTGACCGCCTTCGGCCTGCAGCTTTCCCAGCGCTTGCTCAAAACCAGCCGATGTGTCACGCGGCTTGCGTTCATGGATGTCGCAGGGCGTATCGCGCGTACCCTGTTGGATATGTGCAGCGAACCGGATGCCATGTCACACCCGGACGGCACGCAGATCCAGATATCCCGTCAGGAAATCGCCCGAATCGTGGGGTGTTCACGCGAAGTGGCGGGCCGTGTGCTCAAACAAATGGCTGATGAAGGCATGATTTCAGTCTCTGGCATGAAAATTGTCGTTCATCACAGCCGTTGAAGCACGGACACAGGGATTAATTGGGCCGTCTATGTCCGGCGGCATCCTGGTTCATCTTCAACATCGCCTGCTGTATTCTCTCCACCGCCTCTTGCGGCACCCTGGGATGCGACGCGAATGCATGCGGGGTGTAACCGTCTGACTTCCAGAGCACGCGCAGCTGGTCGCGCCATTCCGGGGCGGTGTTCTTGAAGGTGCGCATGACACCGCCGCCCGCCGAATAACGCTGCTTGGCAACGTTGCGGTACACCGAATCGTGGGATGACAGGTATTTTGGGGTCACCGATGTCCCCAACTGGTTGAAATGTGCGCGAGGAACGAGATTCGCCGCGAACGCGTGCGACGGAAAAGCCAGCTCCTGGTCTTCGAGGTCATTTAGGCTTTTGACGGCGCTGTCCTTGTGCACCACCAGTATCCCTTTCAGGCGTTTGTCTTTGGCTTTTGCAAAGGCCTGGTATCCGGACATATTGTGATACTCGGTATAGTGGTAAGGATTCATGTAGGCTATGTCGTACTTTCCAGTCGACAGCCGTTTTTCGAAGGTTGGAATATTACGGGTGGTGGCGAAACGCAGGTGATAGCCGGTCTCGTTCTCCAGGTACTGGAGAATCGGCGACCACAATCTTGACAGCTTGCTGCCCGACTGCTGCGGCACCACACCGAAGGTATAGGTCGGCGGCGCCGGTTTCACTTGCTTTGCATGCGTGTGGACGGTGACTGCTGCCAGAAACAGCGGAATGACGATTATAGCTATGTTTTGCAGTCTGGTTTTCATGGTGTTCTCCCTTGCCCTGTGGTTTTAGCAACGGCTATCAAATCGGCGGCCCCTGTAGCCACACCGCGCCGCGGCAAATGTTTTCCACGACGCCCAATTTCAGATTACTGTTCAGTCCGCGCAGCTAACATTTCTACGCAAATGTCCTTTCGGCTTCGGAAACGACGGCCTGAATCTGGTCAATTAGCACGTCTTCCGAGAACGGTTTTGTGAGATACGCGTTGACACCCGCGGCCTGTGCCTTTTGCCTGTGTTTCTCGGTTGATCGCGACGTAATCATTATCATGGGTAGGCTCCCGGTGCTTTGCTGTGCACGCACGTGTGCGGCAAGCTCAAGACCGTTCATACGCGGCATTTCCAGGTCAACGAGCAGAATTTTCGGTATCCGTTCAGCCATGACCTCGATCGCTTCAAGGCCGTCGCGTGCGGTCAGCACTTCATAACCCAGATCCTGCATAAATTCGCCGAGAGAACGTCGCGCACTGAGTGAATCGTCGACCACCAGCGCACACGGCCGCATTTGACTGGGTTCGGTGCGATCCGGTTGAGCGTGGATCCAAGCTGTCGAACCGTGGCTGTCCGTACCAAGTAATGTAGGTATATCGATCAGGGGCGCGACACTGCCGTCGCCGAGTATCGTGGTTCCTTCAATCCCGACCAGCGGTGGAACAAAAGGCCCCATTTGTTTGACCACCAGGTCTTGCGTGGCGCTCACTCCGCTGACGCAGACCGCGCACACCGTGGAGTTTCCGTTGCGTACCAGCAGCATTGGCCGTTCGTTTGACTGTTCAGCGTCCGAGGGTAGGGGCATCTGCAGCAAGGTCTCGAGATGCCAGGCTTCGTAGACATGTTCTTCGAGGCGGTAGGTCAGCGTATCGCCTTCACGCTGCAGAATACCGGCACCCGGATAGAGTATCTGGTCAACGCCGCGACTGGATACGGCAAGGGAGTGATCCCCGGCCGGTACAATCAAGGCGTGAACCGAAATCAAACTCAATGGCAACTGAAGTTCCACCCGGCAGCCCTTTCCTGCTTCTGATCCAACGTGCAGGGTGCCCTTTAATGCGTTAACACGGCTGTGTACCGCGTCCATGCCGATGCCACGCCCGGATAACTGGGTGGTTTCACCACGGGTGCTGAATCCCGGCAGCAAAATCAGCTTAGTCAACTCTTCAGCGCCAAGATCATAGTCCGGCAGCAGCATGTTCCTGGCCTCGGCCGTCGCTCGGATCGCCTCGATGTCGAGTCCTGCGCCGTCATCACTACAGTCGACAATAATGTGGTCACCCTGCCTGTGGAAGCTGAGCTCGATGTTGCCAGTCTCGGGTTTCCCCATTTCGACACGCTGTTCGGCGACTTCGATGCCGTGATCGACAGCATTGCGCAGCAGGTGTGTCAAGGGGTCGATGAGGTCCGCCAGGACCTGGCTGTCGATCATGGTTTCGGCACCCTGTACCGCAAGCTGCACCTGCTTACCAGTCTGACGCCCGGCCTGACGGACCGCGCGCTGCAGACGTGGCAAAGCAGTCTGCACCGGCACCATACGCGTACGCATAACAAGCTCTTGCTTTTCTTTTAGCAGCTTGCGCTGGTCCACCAGCAGGTCGTCCAGGGTTGCCAGGTGCCCCCCGATCCCGGTCGTCAATTCGTCGGCGTCAGTGGCCGCCTCAACCAGACGGTGGGTAACAGTATGCAGCTCGTTATAGCGCTCCAGTTCAAGCGTATCAAACTCATCCTGCAAAGTGTCCCGCGTGTGCGTAGCGGTCAGGCCCTGGGTTTCGACAAGATGCTCAAGTTCTGCAGTCAGCTGCTGGAACAGGGCGTGCTGCGAGCGCAAGGACTCTGTCTGCTCTTCCGCCACGCTCAGCCGGTTCTGAAGCTGGCCGGTCAGAATGATCGACTCACCCACCAGGCGTAACAGGTCGTCCACCATCACAGCGGGTACGCGCAGCATGGAAGTGGTCTCACTCGCCACTTTGTGAGCATCGGTTTCCGCATTGGCCGTTTGCCGGGCCGCAGCCGGCACCGTGTCGTCGTCCTGTTGAGGAATGCCTTCGCGATCAATCCGGTTTGCCCAGTCCAGAATAGTCTGCAGCGTCGACAGTGCCTCCTGTTCGGGCGACGGGCCCATACCAAGCAGCGATTCACTCATCATCTCCAGCACGTCGGCCGCGGCAAGCAGCGTATTGGAGAGGGAGCGGCCCGGCAGGCACCCATGTTTGGTGAACGCCAGCAGGATATCCTCGATATGATGGGTGAGGTTGGCGATACCGCTGATACCGACCGTATTGGCAGAACCTTTCAGGGTGTGTGCAATCCGTTGCGCTATATCAACCTCCTGCAAGGTTCCGCTGCCGTCGACCAGGTGGCTTATCGCGGCATTGAATTCCGCCGTGTGGCCAGGGAGTTCCTGCAGAAGACTGTCGATTAACTGGGGATTGATGTCTTCTGGCAGCGCCAGTGACACATCTTCGGCTTCGGCTCGTGTCTGGCGCGGTTCGCCAGTTACCTTCTCGGTAATCAGCTCGGGCGCCTGCAGCTGTTGGAGAATACCGGCAACCATCTCTTCTTCGGCCGGTATCGGCCAGCAGCCGTTTTGCAAGTAAGCGCCCAGTGGCTGACTGTGCCAGTCATCGGGCAGACCGGATAGATAAGCCAGCGCCAGCTGCGGCCACTGCTGTAACATTTCCTGCTGCGCCTTGTCCAGTACCGCGCCCTGCTTGGCCAGTTGCCCGATGTTGTTGTAAACGTGGGCCAACACACAGCTCAGACCGATGAGTCCCATCGACTCCGTGGCTTCTCTGAACCGATCCACCATTTCCGCCTGGGTGTTCAGGGCATTCACGCGTGCCGAGGTGTCGCCGTCCGCAACGAATGGCGCCATCGCCGCCGTGAAGTCCTCGGCAACCGATTCAAGCTCGCCGCGTACAAGTGATACCAGTTCCGCAAGCTCATCCCCGGGTAGGGTACCAGCGGTGCGAGTGACACGCTGCGCCACTCCGTCTGCCTCAGTTTTTGTGTTCGCAACGGTCGCGCAGCCCTGCGATTCCTTGTCTGTCGCCGCATCCTGCGGCACCTCTGTCGCGGGTGAAATTTCATGTTTGCCAGGTGACAGCTGCCGGCACAGGCTTGCACGCTCGTCATCGGTGATAGCTGCCGCTTCCGGAACGGTCTGCAGGAAATCTACCAGCGCGTCGATGAAGCCGGGATCCGCGGGGTTTTCGAGATAGTGCATCATCCGCGATGGCCAGTTTGAGAGAATTTGCGCTTCATGCACTGACAGCGCTTGGCGCCGTTGACCGAGTGCCCGCAGGTTCGCCTGGAAAGCCGCGCACGCCGCCACGGTGCCGTCCATGCCGGCTTCGGTGGCCGATATCACCATCAGATCCAGACGGTCAGCGCACAGCTCAAACGCAGCCGTAATTGCGTCACCGGCATCCGTGTCACCGACATGATCAAGATCATCGAACAAGGCGTCTGTGGAGTCGGTCAATTCCTGCTGCAATGCCTTGACCAGGTCGGCGTCAAAATACTGCGAGTCAGACCGCGGTTCGCTATCCGACAGCCGACCACTCTGTACTTGCGGCGACTGTAGCCGTCGCGATGACCCGTTCATGACCACCGCGAGTGACGTTTCGCGCATGCTTTCGTCTGCTGCAGCCGGTTCCGCTGCATCGGCCGCCGCAGCACTCTGACGCCGGTAGGCGTCATACACATCATTGACGACATGATCCGGCAGTTCGATGGGCCACAGATCGTTGCTGAAATAATCCAGCAACGACTCGACCATCTCGACAGACGACGGCGTGTTCAGGCAGGTACTGATGACAAACGGCCACTTTTCGAGCAGATCGAGCTCGTCGGGTTTCAGTACCGCCTTGCGCTGCTTGAGTTCCTGTAGCACCTGGTAGAAATAAAAACAACTCTCGTGGACCCCGTCCAGTCGTGCCCCGCGGGCGAGCATGCCGATGCGGCCGACTTCATTCATATAGCGGTCCAGCATACGCGAGCAGGCAGCCGGATCCTTCAGTCCGTCGCCTGCAGAGAAGATCTCATACAGTTCAGCGACGACATCTGAGATGGCAGTTTCCAGGCTGCTCAGTTTTTCAAGTGCGATTGCCATTACCGGTCAGGAAGCCTTCTTATGCTGAACTTCTGTGACCGGCTTACGGGCAGTCTCGCCGACCACCGGCTTTACTGCCGACCGTGCTCCTGGCAGATTGAATACCTGGACCGCCTGCAACAGCCGCCTGGCGTACTGAACCAGCTGCCTGGTCTGTTTGGTCTGCTCGGTAAGCCTGGCGGTTGTCTGCTGACTGCTTTCACGGATGCGCTCATAACGCCCCTGCAGCTCGTTACTGACCTGTGCCTGGTCGCGCGAACGCTCGGCTATCTGCCGTACCGCGTGCACCAGGTTTTCGGTACTGTCCATGGTTGTCTTCATCTGTGAACCGGCAGCTGTGGCAAGCCGGCTTCCGTCAACGACTTCGGTGATCAGATCATTCATGGTTGTCACCGTATCGGATGTTTCCACCTGTATATTGGAAACGAGGGTGGCGATCTGTGAAGTTGCGTCACGCGCATTTTCCGCAAGCCTCTGCACTTCGTCCGCCACCACAGCGAATCCGCGACCCGCCTCCCCAGCCGACGCGGCGTGCATACTCGCATTCAACGCGAGTATGTGAGTGCGTTCGGAGATAGTATTAATGAGATTGACAGCGCGACTGATTTCCTGGGACCGATCGCCCAGTCGTTTGATGCGCTTTTCAGTCTCATGGATGGTATCGCGTATTCCGCTGATACCGTCCACGGTGTGGGTTACCGATTCAAGTGCACTACGTGTCGCATCGAATGCACCTTCCGCCGCCACGTCACAGTCCATGGCGAGCCGCGCGATGTTGTTCATCGCTTCCACCGCGGTCACCAGCGACTTACCAGTCCCTTCGACTTCCTCCTGCTCATGCCGGGCCACCTCGATAACATTATCCGATTGCGACTTGACCGTTGCAGAGGCGCGCGCCACCTGCTCGGATACGGATTGGACACCTTGCAAAACCTGCGATGTTTCGCTGGTCAGCTGGTTGAGCGCGTCCGCCACCGGGCCCGTGATATCCTCGGTGACCGGAACCTTGATTGTGAGGTCGCGTTGACTGAGCTTGGATACGGCTTTCAGCAGAGAAATGACTGAACCGTTCAAACGTTCGTTTTCCTGCTCTGCGCGAACCAGACTCGCGACTTTTTCTTCCAGCAGTTCGTCGAACGCTACGCCCAATTGGCCCAGTTCGTCATCACCGGTGACTTTCGTGCGCGCGTGGTAGTCACCCGCAGACACCTCATTCACGGTTGACGAAATCTGTCGGATGGGTCGAGCGATAGAATAATGAATCAGGAAGCCAAGTAGACCGGCGATTGCCAAACCGAATGCGATAACAATGGCACAGCCATACAGAAACTTTTCGTTCTTTTCGATAGATTTGAGGAACAGCCCTTCAGACACCAGCTGGTGTTCGTTGACACGCTCGTTGAGATCAATAACGAACGGATCGATATGCCTGGCTATTTCGGTTTCCACAAAGGCCGCGACGGCGCCGGCATCCTCCACGTCGAAAATTACTGTCAGTGCGTCCAGCGCTTCCAGGACCCGTTCGTAGTCACCGCCCATAGAGGCATTGACATCCGCGACCTGCTCCGGGGATCGATCCTCTTTGTATTCGTCCCAGTTGTTCACGAA
>CBFDBP010000160.1:0-8040 GCA_965603065.1 uncultured Gammaproteobacteria bacterium | reverse complement strand
TTGGCAACCTTCTTTTTGGCAACCTTCTTCTTGGCTACCTTCTTTTTAGCGACCTTCTTCTTGGCCACTTTCTTTTTAGCGACCTTCTTCTTGGCCACCTTCTTTTTAGCTACCTTCTTCTTGGCAACTTTTTTCTTAGCAACCTTTTTCTTTGTTACCACCTTTTTCCTTGTTGCCACCTTCTTCCTTGTTGCCACCTTCTTCTTGGCGGTAGTCTTACGTTTCACTGCTGTTTTCTTCCGTACTGCCATGAGGATAACCTCCTTCAGATAGATAGTTCGCGTAACGTTACGGCGTCTACAATTAAAACTTTAATGAAAAAAGAATAAATTACAACACCCGCTTAACATTTCGCTCTATCATTGTTGGGTAAGTTCGAGGTTGGTTTATGACTTGAAGAGTTGTTTATATGGCTTTGCAGTATCGCTTACTATTGTGCTCATACGCATTTCATAAGTAAATAATAGGGTATTCTGTAAGTGCCTGATAATACAGGAAGCCTGGACTGTGTGCTTGTCGGTCGCTTTGCGGAGCATTAGCTCATACGTTTTGATTGCAAAATATATTTTTAAAAAAATGAAAATTAATACGATTAAAAACAAAATTGAATTACAGTCGTTGTATAAGTGCAACATTTTAACAAGGGTAAACTCGTTATGAGTAATCAAATTATGCAATGGTATGAGCACTACGCGTCACAGTTATGGTGTGATGACTTGCGTGAAGTGAGTAATGCGCGACGCTGGATCATTGTTCCTGTTCGGCTGTTAGTTGTATTGGCCAGGCAGCTGATAAAAGGTCAGCTCAATCTAAGAGCGATGAGTCTGGTTTACACCACCCTGTTGTCAATCGTCCCATTGCTGGCGGTCAGCTTTTCGGTGCTGAAAGGTTTTGGTGTGCACAACCAGATCGAGCCGTTGTTGATGAATTTTCTTCAACCCCTCGGGCCGAAAGGCAAAGAATTATCGGATAGTATTATCGGTTTTGTTGAAAACGTCAGGGTCGGTGTGCTGGGTTCTCTGGGATTGGTGTTTCTCCTCTATACCGTTGTTTCTCTTATACAAAAAGTCGAATCCTCGTTTAATTATGTGTGGCAGGTAGATCAATTGCGTGGCTTTGCCCAGCGTTTTTCCAGTTACATGAGTGTTGTTCTGATCGGGCCGGTGCTGGTATTTACAGCGCTCGGCGTAACAGCGACCGCGATGAATAATACGATGGTACAAGGGCTCATGAGCGTAGAGCCTTTTGGTGACCTCATCGTGTTGTTCAGCAAGCTGGTACCTTACCTGTTAGTGATTGCCGCGTTCATTTTTATCTACATGTTTATGCCCAATACGCGGGTCAAGTTTCTTCCAGCGTTTGTGGGAGGAGTGGTCGCAGGCATTCTATGGCAATCCAGTGGTTGGGCGTTTGCCGCTTTCATCGCTACGTCATCGAACTATGCGGCGATCTATTCCAGCTTTGCCATTCTGATTTTGCTGTTGATCTGGCTGTATATGAGCTGGTTGATCCTGTTGCTGGGCGCCCAGGTCGCTTTTTATGTCCAGTATCCACAATATATGAGCCGCCGACCGGTTCAGTTACGTCTCAGTAATCGATTGCGTGAACGACTGGCGCTTCAAATCATGTTTATGGTGGCGGACCGCTACCTCAATCAACGCGACCCCTGGACTTCAGAAGATCTGGTACATTATCTAGCGTTACCCATGGAGCCAATACACCATGTATTGAAGTTGATGGTAGACGCAGGATTTCTATCCGAAACCAGTGATTCACCACCCGCCTACCTGCCAAGACGCGATATTGAGACCATTACGCTTTCTGAATTGTATGAAGTTGTGCGCAGCGCCGGTGAAAATCGCTTGCTAAGCTTGAAAACATTGCCGCATCAGTTGGAAGTTGAACAGGCAATGGAGGCAGTACAGCGTGCGGTGGAGCTTCAGTTGAACAGTCGAACCCTGAAAAATCTTGTGCAGAACGGGGTCAGTGTCAGCTATCCGGAGCCGGATTGAGCACCGCTACCGGTAAATCTTCCAGCCGGTTTGGTGTGCGGGGAGTGCCTGCCTGTATGATAATAGGCGCCAGTGGGGGAATTGGATTTGCCGAGCTGGGTTATACGACTGAAATCGGGCTGCGTTTAAGACTGTGGTGGGCTGGTGTATGAAAAATCTGTCTGCAGAGGTGGAGAAGACCATTGATGCGATATGTGCACTTGGTTGTGATGCGGTCAGTGCCTATATAAAGGCGCTGCAAAAAGGCGAGTTGCGTCCTGAGTATCAATCACTCGATGAGATACAACGCGCCGTCCTGCTGCAGGAGTTGCAGTCGATCATGTCGGTTTACCAGGGTAAATATGGCTAGCTCGCACGAGCCGCACGTTTACGTTCATGTTCCAGCAGGAGTTTTTTGCGCAAGCGGATACTTTCCGGGGTGACTTCAACCAGTTCGTCGTCGTCGATGAATTCCAGTGCCTGCTCCAGCGACATGCGGATGGGTGGCGTCAGCAGGATGTTTTCGTCAGTGCCCGCGGCCCTGACATTCGTGAGCTGCTTGGCCTTGAGCGGATTGACCACCAGGTCATTGTTACGTGAGTGAATGCCGATAACCATACCTTCGTAGACAGCCTCACCCGGATCGATAAACAGGCGGCCACGACCCTGCAGATTGAAGAGCGCATAGCCGAGTGCTTTACCCGAACCATTGGCAATCAGGACACCGTTGATACGTTTCCCGAATTCGCCTTTTTTCACTGCCGCATAGTGGTCAAATACATTGTAAAGCAGACCGCTTCCCTGGGTGGCGGTCAGAAACTCGGTACGAAAACCGATCAGGCCACGTGAGGGCATGATGTAGTCGAGGCGGACGCGGCCGTTGCCATCCGGCACCATATTCTGCAGATCGCCACCACGTTCACCCAGTTTTTCCATCACGGAACCCTGATGTTGTTCCTCGACGTCGACGGTGAGCTGTTCGTAGGGCTCCTGCCATTCACCGTCAATTTCTCGATTGATGACTTCGGGCCGGGACACGCCCAGTTCGTATCCTTCACGGCGCATATTTTCGATCAGTATTGACAGGTGCAATTCGCCACGGCCGGAGACTTTGAATTTATCCGGGTCACTGGTGTTCTCAACGCGTAATGCGACGTTGTGTACCAGTTCCCGTTGCAGTCGTTCACTAATCTGTCGGGAAGTGACAAACTTTCCTTCACGCCCGGCAAAAGGAGACTTGTTGACCTGGAAGGTCATGCTGACAGTAGGTTCGTCGACGATTAATGCAGCCAGCGGCTCCACTTCGTTCGGATCGCAAAGTGTATCGGAAATTCCCAGCCCATCGATGCCGGTAAACGCGATAATCTCACCCGCCTGTGCTTGCGGTACTGCAACACGCTCCAGTCCCAGGAATCCGAATAATTGCAGAATGCGTGCGTTGCGTTGTTTACCGTTACGATCCACAACAGTGAGCGGAGTGTTGGTGTTTATGCGGCCACGCTTGATACGGCCAATGCCGATCACCCCGACGTAACTGTTGTAGTCCAGGGCGCTGACCTGCATCTGGAAGGGGCCGTCGGCATCAACAGCGGGTGCCGGCACCTGGTCAACGATGATCTGGAACAGTGGCGTCATATCACCCGCGCGGGTTTCCGCTTCGGTACCGGCAAAACCCTGTAGCCCGGAGGCGTACACAACCGGGAAATCCAGTTGCTCATCGGTTGCGCCCAGACGATCAAACAAATCAAAAGTCTGGTCCAGCACCCAGTCAGGACGTGCACCGGGCCGATCGACCTTGTTGATGACGACAATAGGATGGAGTCCCTGCTGCAAGGCTTTCTGGGTGACAAAACGTGTTTGTGGCATCGGTCCTTCGACAGCGTCCACCAGTAGCAGCACTGAATCCACCATGGACAACACGCGCTCCACTTCACCGCCAAAGTCGGCGTGGCCGGGGGTATCCACAATATTGATGCGATAGTCCCGCCATTGGATGGCGGTGTTTTTCGACAGGATGGTGATACCGCGTTCGCGCTCCAGGTCATTGGAATCCATGATGCGCTCAGGCGCGGCGGCACGCGCATCGAGGGTGCCGGATTGGGACAGTAACTGGTCAACCAGGGTTGTTTTCCCGTGGTCAACGTGAGCAATTATGGCAATATTACGCAGACGTTCGATCACAACACATTCTCGTGGGTGAAAAAACGGGAAGTATACCTGAAAGCTGTGGACAAAGGGCGGGACGAATGGTTTATCAGTCATCATTCCAGGTCGTGACAGGAGGCCGGGGTATTTACCCGATCAAGCGGGATGTTGAGGAGCGGCTGAAGGCATCCGGGCTTCATACCGGTATCTGCTTGATATTCTTGCACCATACCAGTGCTTCATTGGTGCTGTGTGAAAACGCCGATCCGGAGGTACAGGCTGATCTGGAGCGTTTTATGGCCAGGCTGGTGCCGGATGGTGATCCCATATTCCGACATGTCGACGAGGGTCCCGATGACATGCCGGCTCACGTGCGCAGTATTTTGACGTCAAATTCTCTCAGCGTCCCGGTTTCGTCCGGCCGATGTGATCTGGGAATATGGCAAGGCATCTATCTGTGGGAACATCGCCGCATCCCCCATCAAAGGCGGATTACAGTGACAGTGCACGGGGAGTAGCCTTGTTAAATTGTCGGGCTGCTGGCGTGGCTTCTCTCGTTTTCGCTATTAAGCGTCGGTACGCGTGGTGTATCACCGAGAAAAGCGTCTGATTCCTGGTCATCCAGCTCGTCAGTCTGAGTGTCTGGAAATGCCCCCGTGGTTTTCTCGTCGGCAGCCCGGGTCTGTGTTTCGGACTCCAGCATGGGATGTTCGGGAATGTCCAGTCGTGGTGTGCTTACCGGCGTCTGACACAGGGCCTGGGAACCCGTTGCCAAGTGCTCATAAACATCGCGGTAACTTTCCGTCATCTTCTGAACCAGTTCCGAGGTTTGCTGAAAATGTTGGCCGACCTGGTCGTGGTAGCTGTCAAATTCCTGTTGCAGGCTTTGGAGTTTTTCCTGCAACTCCTGAGTGCGCCGACGGTTTCCCGGCATCAGGTACGCAATGCCGATGCCGCATGCGATACCACAGGCGAAGGTAATCAAACCGATAGCCCAGGCCCAACTCAAGTCTATTCCGCTCGCCATGTGCACTTCTCCATTTTTGTTGAATTCGCAGTATAGCGGGGATCGTGTTGAGCTGAACAGCCTTACCGGCCTGCCACTGGTTTTCATAGGCTATACTTTCATCTGTCAGAAACGCGGCCTGATTCCGGTGGCAGCAGGAATTCTTTCCAGGGTCAGCGTCGGAGAGCCAAAAAGGAGGTTGGGAATAAAAATGAAATCGATTTATGTGGGAAACATATCATTCGATATGACATCCGACCAGTTACGAGAGTTGTTTTCGGCACATGGCGATGTCAAATCAGTCAAGCTGGTAAACGATCGCTACACGGGCAAACCCAGAGGCTTTGCTTTTGTCGAAATGGACGATGACAGTGCCGAGACCGCGATCAGCGCCACGGATGGTGTTGAGCTTGAAGGACGCAGTCTGAAGGTGAATCTGGCCAAGCCCAGGGGTGTCTGGCGGATGCGAAGACCGCGACACTAGTGTCGCGGTGACCAGGGCCTGTTAACAGACCCTAACAGACGGTATTGCGCGGGCTACCGTGCAGGTAAGCCTGAATATTATCCACGATTTCGGTAACCAGTCGTTGCCGGGCGGCTCTGCTGGCCCAGGCGACATGTGGTGTTACGACGAGTCGTGGTGATGAATATTGCAGTAGCGGGTTGGATGCTTCGGGCGGCTCCTGCGTTACGACGTCGACACCTGCAGCTGCGATCCAGCCCTGTTGCAGCGCACGGACCAGAGCCTGCTCATCGACAATACCCCCGCGCGCCGTGTTGATCAGGATGGCGGTGTTTTTCATACGCCGCAATTGTGGTTCGCCGATGAGCCCCTGCGTTTGTGCTGACAGCGGACAGTGCAGGCTGACGATATCCGATGTCTCAATCAGTTGGTCAAAGGGAATTCGCCCAGGCAGGGGCGGCCCGTGTAAACGCTGGGCGATTTGTACGCGCATTGAAACAGCCTGTGCAAGCTGTGCGACAGCCCGGCCCAGCACACCAAATCCGACAATGCCCAGTGTTTTTCCCGACAGTTCTTCTATGCTCTCGTCGAACAGGCAGAAGTTCGGACTCCGTGACCAGTCGCCTGCCTTGACCCTTTGCCGGTAGCTGTCCAGGTGCCGAACCAGGGTGAGCAGCAGTGAAAAGACGTGCTCGACGACTGAAGCGGTGGCGTAGTTGCGCGCATTGCTGACAACCACGCCGGCATCACTGGCGGCGTCCAGATCGATGTTGTTGGTGCCGGTCGCAGCCACACAGACCAGGCGAAGTTCGGGCGCTGCCTGGATATGCTCCCGCGTAATACGAACTTTATTGGTGACAATGATCCGGGCATGAGCAATGCGCTCGTCGACCTGATCGGTTTCGGTGTGATGATGGAATTGCCAGTCTTGCACACATTCCTGCAGTGGTTGCAGGTCCAGATCCTGCGGATTCAGGCTTTCCAGGTCAAGAAAAACGGCGCGCAAGGTCAAGGTACCATTATTGATGCGTACGTAAGTTCACCTTTAAGGACCACTAGTCGCCCAACAAGCCTTTCTTGAGATTCTTGTCCGCCGGGTGTTCACCAATCCAGACTTTCAGTAATGCATCAAAAAAATCCGTTCCCTCGATACGGCCCAGCTGTTTGTCGTTGATGCTGAGCCGGGTACCAGTGTCAGGCGAATAATCCATGCGCACGGTATCACCCTTGCGTAATGTGGGGAACAGTGCATTGAACTTTTTCAGTCGGTCTTCGAGTGCCTTAAGTTCGGCATCGGTCAGATTGGCCTCGAAGCCATCGTCCCAGCCTTGGGTAATCTTCCTTGCCTCAACCTCTTTATAGAGCATGGTCATCTGCATACTCTTTGCGCCGGGTGCGGCGAGTATAGCCGCCGGGCTGTTGCTGGTTTTGCCGACATAGAGTGCACCGACATAAACTTTGACAAACAGCTTGCTGCGAATACCGGCACCATTCAGCAGCAGGGATTGCTGGCCGACCTGGTAACTGTCAGCCAGTTTGATGCCTGCGATGTTTGTTTCAGCCTGGGTAATCAAAGGTGTCAGGAGCAGACTAATACAAAAAATACAACGGAAAAGAATGGCCATGACGCTGGTTCCTCCTGGCAAGTGGGTGCCGGTGAAGTTTAGCACGTCGTGCTGCATCAACATGATCGCTGCAGTTGTGGGTGCCCAGCCTTTCGGTGGCGAGGGTTTGTCGGGAACCGGACCGAAAGCGGGTGGTCCATATTATCTACACCGTTTCGCGACGGCACGAACACGCAGCGTGAATACCGCGGCAGTGGGTGGCAAATCCGGTCTGTTATCGCTGACTGAGTATTAGATTGAGATGACTTGAGGCTGTCGTTTATCGACGACAACTCGTGTCAGGCATGGTCGCCAGGCAGGGCAGACAGTCCGACAAGCTGAAGTCGGGCAGATGCCCGCAGAGTTTGATCCGGCCCACGTGTTGTGCGGTGTAAACATCTAAAGTACCTGTCAGGGATGACGATAAGGCCACGATGGATCAGCTATCAATCACAGGAGGGTAATATGGAGCACCGATGCAGTGTTCGCAAACCAATCGAGTGTCAGCTGCTGTTGTACAAACATGGTCTGCCGGTCCAGACAGGGTTTTGCCGAAATCTGGGGCTTGGCGGACTGTTTATCGAGATCGGCAGCTGCGAGTGGCGGAAAAACGAATATCTTGAAGTGGAGATCATTGGGTATAACGGCAAGCCGGCCATGAGGTTGCCGGCGGTGGTCGTACATCATTCCGAACGTGGTGCAGGGCTGATGTTCGATGCCGTTTCCAGTGAGCAGCACCGAATCCTGCATGGCTGGCTGTTCAGCGGGCGTAACGGACGATCAACGGGTACCGATGCCATTGAGCAGGGACCACGCGCAGTCGCCTGAACC
>CBFDBP010000159.1:0-8103 GCA_965603065.1 uncultured Gammaproteobacteria bacterium | reverse complement strand
ATCATTATGATGGGGTAGCCCTGGCTTTCATCGGAACAAAATGCACGCGATGGCATGATTTTCCCGGGGGTAAAACCCAGCGATATGCACCAGTTGTAGAGACGGGGCACAAACACATTGTAACGCATCATCATGTCATGGATCGGGAAGCCTCCAGCGTGCTCCACCGTGTTCGTAGCAAGTTCTGGCATTGGGTTTTCCCCAGGGTAATCGTAAAAAACACGTAATTTTATTCCGGATTATACTCAATCACGCACACTTGTCCTGCCCGACGGGATGGCTCGCCAATAAATGCCTCAGAGACCGCATTGTTCAAATTTGACCGGGTGCGCGCAATCCATCCAGGCAAGCAGTATAGGCTCTGTTTAGCGGGTTATAGTGGAATTCGACGGCCATAGAGGTATTGTATACGCCCAGACGGTTTCCTTATTGGGATGATCTGCCAAGAACGTTGCGGACATAAGAAGATGGTCGCGGATCTGTCGCTGGACAAAGACATTCTCAATGAGGCCTTAAAGGGAAACTACTAAGCCCTGAGCGTCGCCGGCGTTGTGTTACGCAGGTACAGAGACAGCGCGGGGCCTCGGAACGACGGATCTGCAAGGTGTTGGGCCAGCCGCGCTCGACGCAATGCCGGTCATTATTCGTCCGGGATGATGAAGGGCCATTGACCCGGGCCATTATCGACCTGGCTACTGAGTATGGGCATTATGGTTACCGTCGGATCACAGCCTTGCTGAACCACCAGGGCTGGCAAGTCAACCACAAGCGCGTGGAACGGATTTGGCGACGGGAAGGCCTGAAAGTACCGCAGAAACAGCCAAAACGCGCCCGCTTATGGTTAAACGATGGTTCCTGCATGCGCCTGCGGGCCAGGCATCGTAATCATGTATGGTCCTATGACTTTGTGATGGACCGAACGCAGGACGGCAGGAAATTCCGCATGCTGACGTTAATTGATGAGTACACGCATGAATGCCTGGCGGTTAAAACCAAGCGCCAGCTGAACTCGACGGATGTGCTGGATTGTCTGAAAAAATTATTTATGCAGCACGGTGTGCCGGAACACATCCGCTTGGATAACGGCTCGGAATTCACAGCCATCGCAGTGCGGGAGTGGTTGGCGGTAGGTAAAGTGCGAACCTTGTTTTTTGAGCCGGGCAGCCCCTGGGAGAACGGCTACAACGAAAGCTTTAACGGCAAGCTTCGCGATGAGTTGTTAGCTGGTGAGATCTTTTACACCTTAAAAGAGGCGCAGGTAGTGATTGAGAATTGGCGAATCCACTACAACACCATCCGGCCACACAGTTCACTGGGATACCGTCCACCGGCACAACAAACTATGATGTCAGCACAATTGCAGCCCAGGTATGTCCTACCGACTGCTGGAACTTTACAATGAAATATTTAAATGTAGACTAACTGAAAAGATGGGTTCGTTATTGGGGGGCAGGTCACGATGTTGCTGGATCTGACATCAGTGCGAACTATCGACTTCACCACGGCACGCGCCATCGAAGACATCATGATTGACACAAAATCGGTTGGTCGCCATATTTTCCTGGTCGGGGCAAGGCCTTCTGTTCGCAAGATGCTGGAGAAGCAACAGATCCTGCAACACTTCAATACGGGTCACATGTACCAGTCACGTCTGGATGCGCTACACCACGCAATGAAAGTTCTTGGTTGACTGGTACAGACGATCCAGGGAGATATAGGTAATCAGGATGTCCGCCTTTTCCCGAAATCCGTTGGGCGTTTTCCGAACCGAAGGGGTATCACTGGATTACGGTGATTTCTTCCCGCGTCTCTACAATTTATGTTGTTCCATTGGATTGTCTCGAAGCAATCAATCGCTTGGGGCAGCGTTTTGCCCCGATCAGGATCAAGGTAGAGCCACCTTAATGCTGACCAAGCATTTTGGTGTGTTTCCAGTTGAGCTTGGCAATATATATGGGACATTGAATTTCAGAGATGCCATGAACTGGGTGGCTCGATCCAATGACATTGTGTTGCTCCAGACCAGCCATGTGCTGAGAAATTCTGCAGTACCGCCCTCATCAGGCGTTCGCGGACTACAGGTGAGATCGACTGAGCAGTTGACCGTGTGTGGCACGATGTCAAAGGTGCTCGCGTGGTACCAACGCGAGTACCAGAATGCGCTTGGTCATGTGCGGTTTGTTCAGGCGCAGGGCAAGCACTTGGTTGAGATAGATACGGTGCTGCTAGAGAAAAACCGGGAAGATGGTTTATGCCTGAATCTAAATCGGCTCGTGGAAAAAGAGTCGAACGGTGCTTTTCAGGTCGACTTTGAATCTGATTCGAAAGTAACCTTTCATGCGAATGCAGCTTTACCGGATAAATTATTCAATGGGCAGAGTTCACAGGTTTGCAAGTTGTTATATCCCGAGTGGTTTTCGTTCAACACGTCTGAACCCAAGGTTGAAGCAACCCTCCAATGTGCCGAGGCTAATCTACGTGACCAGATGGCCTATATTGTCTCTGCTCCAGATCCACTGTTTGCAGCGGCAGAAATCAATATTCAGAAGGAGTTTGACGCAAACACGCAACGTATCAAAACCAGTAGCGACGCAAAAGGAAATAGACTGGTTTATTTGGTAGGGATCAGTGTTGAAACGCCTGCCCAAGGCGATACAGACTTTTCTGAAACCGGGTTTATCCCCTGGCAAGCATTTGTCCAGGATGGCGGGGGAGAATGCAAAGTCTTGAATCAGGCGGCGCTGATTCATAAATTGAAGGAGGCAAGTCCTCTCAATCCTGATGAAATCGATCTGGACGTAGTGCTCCGACAGCTCGAATCTGACGAAGAAGGCCCTGGTTTTGCCGATGATTGAAATAGGATATAGCCGGTAATCCCGTGGTGGTTTGCCTTTCGTGACTACTACAATTAACGAGATGCGATTTTGGATTTCACGGTAACTGGTTCGCTATTCCTTTTTTTTCTCTTTCCTGATTTACGATGCTTTCGCTTAAGGGAAGGTTGCGTTCAGGAATACAACTGTCTAAGTGATCGTTGTCTCATGACACTACCCATTCGCCACAGGCAGGTATCGATCAGTAATGCTCCGACACCACGTTAGCGATTTTCATCTTCAACATCCCTCCACGACCGAATTGTCCATTCGGTGCGTTGCTGTGAGTGGTCGCCGCCGTAGATAACGGTTCCGTCGAGAAACGTCTCTGGAAAGGCATTCTTGAATCTGCTCAGACCTTTGAAGTAGTCGGCACCGATGGTTGCGCCGCCCTTTATTTCGATCGCATGAACCTGATGCCCTTCCGGTTCCATTAAATCAACCTCGTTGCCGGTGTTGTCCCGATAGAAATAGCACTCCACCGGGCGCGCCATGTTGTATTTTGATTTGAGCCGGTCGACGATGATCATGTTTTCGAACATCGCGCCATACAGCGGGTCTCGCTGGATGTGTTCCGGACGATGTATCCCCAGTAACCATGCGGCGAGACCGACGTCATAGAAGTAAAGTTTTGGCGACTTCACCAGACGTTTGCGCGTGTTGCACCTCTTCACTCAATCCAGGGCCGCCTTGCGAAACGCTCTCGGGCTCAGACCACCTAGACGGCGAAACATTCGCGTGAAATTACTCTGATCAGCGAATCCGACCGATATCGCAACGTCCTCGATCCGCGTCCCCGGTTTCTGCAGGAGCTTCTTTGCCTCTGCGAAACGCACTTCGTCGATCAGTGTCCCGTAGGTTAGACCACAGGCGGAGAGCCTTCGGGCCAGAGTGCGCTCCGAGACGCCCATGAGTGCGGCCACAAACTGCGCGGACGGGTAGCCGTCGGGCAAGCAGGGCTTGAGCACCGCGCGAAGTGTATCCAGGTAGTCGAAGTTTTTGCTCAGAACGAGATCGTCGTCTACACCGCTTTTCAGCGCGGTGCGGCGCACCATGTGATGCAGACAGGCGCGCGGCACGACGATGTAGCCCATTGGCTGTTTCGTCAAGATTCGGCTGCCGGGAAAATATTTCTGCGCGACGGTCGGGGCGATTGCGTGTTCAACACCGATCTCATCCGGGAGCCAGTCCCGTCCCAGAAAATGCCGGATCAGGCCGAGAATAACCCCGAGTTGATAGGCCTGCGAGGTCTGGTAGCCGGGGACGTCCCGCATGTCCGAATAACGGGTGTAGAACAAAACGTCGGCTCGGCGTTCATGAATGCCGAGCTGGATGTGAGACGCTTCTGCACTGGCCAACTGCACCAGCCGTTGCAGGGCCTGAAAAAGTGTCGGGGCGGTCTCCAGCTTCCGCAACAGACCGGCGTTGAGGTTGTGATCGCCGACATGTGCGCCAACCAGCCACCCCAGCATCGGATCTTCATGCCGCGCCGCGGTCGCGAAAAAAGACCAGGCCCTCGTCAACGGGACGAACATATCCGGATCGTCACACAACACCGGCAACTTTTGGTCGCGCAAATAACGATCGGCCGGCGCACCGGTGCTGCCAAGGAAGGCGGTGAAGGCCATAAGATGCCCCAGGCGAAGCAGTGGCGGTCCCGATTCTTTCGGAGAGTAGTCCATGCCGTAACCCGATTTAGTGATGATTTACAAGAGAAACTTTGGACGTTGCCAGACCACCTTAACACAGCCCGATTCAACTTGGCAGAAATAGACCAAAACGGAAAGTAAAACTATATTAAAAGTGTGAAAGTGAAAAGAAGGCGAGGGCAGCGCTAGTAGAAGTGTCGGAACCTTTCGGGCGTGTTAAGTCGTTAAAGTTTTGACGTTTACACCACGACGGCACAGGAAGAGCGGGCAGGCCAAAGGTATTCTTAAGTTGGCAGGGGCCGGGCGTATTGTTACTTGACGCACCTATCGTTCCAGACCCCAGTAAATAAGCAGGGGAGTTTGCCTGCCTACAAGCGTTGGAACAGTTTCGATCAGACGCAACGCATCAAAGCGTAGGAGTAACGCTAAATGAAGTTAGGTGCTTTACTCATGCCCTCGCACCCACCCGAGCGATCGATACGCGACGGCCAGCGCTGGGATCTGCACGATATCGAGCGGCTTGACGCGCTCGGATTCGAGGAGGCGTGGATTGGAGAGCACTTCACCGCGGCTTGGGAACCCTGCCCGGCGCCCGACCTGTTGATCGCGCAGGCGCTGTTGCGAACAAAACGAATCCGGCTCGGCCCGCTAAGTCACCTGTTGCCCTTTCACCATCCGCTCGAACTGGCTCACCGGGTCGCGTACCTCGATCACATGGCCGAGGGACGTTATCAACTCGGTGTCGGCATTGGCGTGCTGCCGACAGACCATGCGCTCTTCGCTCTTGACGCCAGCCACGGACGGAATCGGAAAATGACCTTCGAAGCGATCGACATGATGACCCGGCTGTGGATCGATGGTGCGAGCGACTTTCAGGGCGAGTTCTGGTCGATGGGCGAAACACGCAGTGACCTGCCCCTCGGACACCACCTGGTTCCGTATCAGCGGCCGCACCCACCGATCGCCATCGCTGGTCTGACACCGGGTTCGGAGAATCACAAGCTGGCCGGGGAGAAAGGCTGGATCCCGGTCAGCCTGGGCATCGACCCCGACGCATCGGTTACCGCGCAACACTGGGATGCGGTGGTCGAGGGCGCGGCCCGCTCGGGCCGCACGCCCGATCGCAACGACTGGCGGATCATTCGCGACGTCTACGTTGCGCCGACCGATGCCGAGGCGCGGGACCTGGCGATCAACGGCATCATGGGGCGCTGCTGGCGCGAGTTCCTGCTGCCGATCTACCTCGGCCTGGGACTCGGGCGGTTCCTGAAACGCGACCCCTCCATGCCCGACGAGGCGGTCGATCTCGACTACCTGGCCGACAACCTGTGGTTTGTCGGCTCGCCCGAGACGGTCGCCGACCGCATCATGGATCTCCAGGCACAGGCCGGCGGTTTCGGTTACCTGACGATCGTGTCCTACGACGCCACCGACGAGCGTGAATCATGGGACCGCAGCCTGCAGCTGTTGATGGACGAAGTCCTGCCACGCTGCCGGATTTCGGACCGCCCCCAACAAAAATCCATAGGAGGATAGTCATGAGTTACGTTGCCCTGGTCACCAACCGATTCGATGAGGTCAGCCGTTTCTACGGTGAGCTTCTCGGCTTTGCCGTCGTCGATCAGTGGGATCGTTCGAACGCCCGGGGGCAGCGGTTCGACACAGGGGGTATGCGACTTGAGATTATCGACAATGAGCGGGAACAACACGAATGCGAACTCGGCGCGTCGTCCAACAAGTTTCACATCGTTGTCGAGGTAGATGACATTGAAGATGCAAGGCAGCGTATCGACGTCGAGGCGCCGCCAGCCAGGGAAAGTTCCTGGGGTGCACGCCTCTTCCAGGTCCGTGACCCGGATGGAGTACCGGTCACCTTTCTGGAATGGATTGAGAAAGAGTGAGGAAAGTATTATGAAACGGCTGATAATTGGCATGTCGGGTGCCAGCGGCGTGATCTACGGGATCCGCCTGCTGGAGGTACTCAAGGCCATGGGCGGGGTGGAGACGCATCTGGTGATGAGCCGCTACGCCCGATTGAATATCGAAATCGAAACCACCCATACCCCACAGGAGGTGGAAGCACTGGCGGACGAAGTGCACAGCTATGGTAACCAGGCTGCTTCGATTTCCAGCGGTTCATTCAAGACCGACGGTATGTTGATCGCCCCCTGCTCCATGAAAACCCTGTCGGGGATCGCCCACTCGTCCGCCGACAGCCTGCTGGTGCGGGCGGCCGATGTGGTGCTGAAAGAGCAGCGCAGGCTGGTGCTGATGCCGCGCGAGGCGCCCCTGCACGTCGGGCATTGCAAACTGTTGTATGAAGCAGCACAACTGGGTGCCGTGATCGCACCACCGATGCCGGCCTTCTACAGCCAACCGCAAAGCATTGACGATCTCATCAACCACAGCGTCGGGCGAGTCCTCGATCTGTTCGACCTGGATGCCGGAATCCTGAAACGCTGGGAGGGTCCACCTAACCAATCAGATCAACCAGCCGAGAATGCAAAACCTGATGAATCCAAGACTCCCTACACGGTGATCGGCACCAAATAATCATATTAGAAGCAACATCAAGGAGCTCAAGATGACGGTAAATATAGACTACAACAGCATCCCGCGCAGCTATCGCGACTACCTGGAACTGATGCTGAAGGAAGGCGAGTACCTCGCCATCGACGACGAAGTCGACTGGGATCTCGAGATGGGCGCGATCTGCCGTTATGCGGACGAGACGATGTCGCCGTCGCCGATCTTCAACAAGGTCAAGGACAGCCCCGGATTCCGCGCCGCCGAATGGGGCTTCACCAAGAGCGGCACCCTCGGACGGCCATGGTGCCGGGTGGCGCCCAACGTGGGCGCGCCGCTCGATGCCACACTGATGGAGATCCAGGAAGCCTACATCCACTCGCTAGAAAACAACCCGGTACACCCGCCAAAGATCGTTGACGCGAAAGATGCGCCCTGCAAGGAGAACAAGTGGGTCGGCGACGACATCGACCTGTTCAAGCTCCCCGTGCCGCTCCAACACGTGGGCGACGGCGAACGGATGCTGCAGTCCGCCGGTGTCAATATCTGCCGGACCCCCGATGGCAAGTGGACCAACTGGTCCATCAACCGCTCCGCCGTGCATGACAAGAACACGATGAAGGGCTTCTGGATCCCGACGTCCCAGCACAACGGCATGATCTGGAAGCAGTGGCTGGAAAAGGGCGAGGACATGCCATTCGCCATCGCCTTCGGCGTGCCGCCGGTTTGTGCCTGGCAGAGCGCAAGCCGCGTTCCCGACTACGTGGATGAGTACGATATCGCCAGCCAGATGCTCAACGCGCCGATCGAGATGGTCAAGTGCGAGACCAACGACCTGATGGTTCCCGCTACGGCCGAAATCGTCATCGAGGGCTTCGTCTCGATTTCGGAGACGCTCATGGAGGGGCCATATGGCGAACACGCTGGCTATCACTTCGAAGACAAGAAACTCCCGAAGCCGCGGCAGGACATCACTTGTGTGACGTTCAGGAACAACGCAATTCTTCCGACCGCCGTCCCCGCCGTGACGCCCAACAGCACGGTGATCGGCATCG
>CBFDBP010000158.1:0-8108 GCA_965603065.1 uncultured Gammaproteobacteria bacterium | reverse complement strand
CAAGGGCTTTCGACTGTACTGGACCTGGAAGTCCCGTTGCCGGACGGGTGGGCGCAAACTTTCGCTGGACCATCACACCCATTCCACAAATCTTTAATTTTTCAATTATCTTTATGGCTTACTTATTCTTATCAGTATGGCGTTCCTCTTCCATGCCGTATTTCTTTAACTTCCGCCACAATGAGACCCGATCGATACCAAGGACCTTTGCTGCCCTTGTCCGGTTCTCTCCGCTGCGTTCGAGCACATAACGAATGTAGTCTGCTTCGCGTTCGGCCAAAGTGGGCAGGCGGCCCGCTTCCTCACGCACAACATGCACCGCATGTTCTGTAAGGGTGACTGGCAAATCAGCTGCGGTCAGATCACTTTCCCTGGCCAGCGCTACACCACGTTCCACGATATTTTCGAGTTCGCGGATATTTCCGGGATAGTCATAATCAAGCAAGATGCTCATAGCCGCAGGATCAATATCCTCCACACTACGGTTCATTTGCGCCGCATGCTTGCGCAGAAAGTAGAATGCAAGCAGGGGGACATCATCACGACGTTGCGCCAGAGGAGGAAGATGCAGGCCGACCACGTCAAGACGGTAAAACAAATCCTGTCGAAAGCGGCCGGCGGCGACTTCATCGCGCAGATCACGATGCGTGGCGGTAATCAGGCGAATGTCCACAGTAATTGCCCGGGTGGCTCCCAGACGCTGAACCTCTCTTTCCTGAATGACTCGCAGTAACTTTACCTGCATGCCTAGGGACATTTCCGCTATCTCGTCCAGGAACAGGGTGCCCCCGTTTGCAGCTTCTATCAACCCCTGACGCGCTTCTGTGGCACCGGTATAGGCCCCCTTCTCGTGGCCAAAAAGTTCATTGGCCAGCAAATCCTCCTGCAAGGCACCGCAGTTGACCGCCTGAAAAAGTTTTTCGCCTCGATTGCTATGAGCATGAATATAACGGGCCAGCAATTCCTTGCCGGTCCCGCTCTCTCCCGTGATGAGTACGTTAGTGTCGGTAGGGGCTATTTTTCGTGCCGTTTCCAGCAAGCGCTGCATGACCGCATCCTGCGTGATGATTGAAGGCCCGCTACGGCTGCTCGTCAGCTGCTCCTTTAGCTGCCGGTTTTCTCTCTTCAGATTGACCAGTTCCAGCGCATTGCGCACGACCTCCCGCACCTCATCCAGGCGGAAAGGTTTGGCAATATAGTGGAACGCGCCCGCTTTCATCGCCTCCACGGCGGAATCGAGCGTGGCGTAGCCCGTTATCAGCACGACGGCAGTTTCCGGGTCAAGTTCCATGGCCCGATGGAGAATGGCCATGCCGTCCACCTTTTCCATTTGCAGGTCTGTCAACACCACATCGAAACGGCTATGTTCCAGGGCCTTGATAGCGCCCATGCCGGTAGTCCGTGTGGTGACTTGATGACCTTCCTTGCGACACACATGCGCCAGATTGTTAACCGCGTTTGCTTCGTCATCGACAATCAGTATATGACCTGCATCGGATGCGGGGTCAGTCACTGGTCGACTCCTTGCCGGGAAGCAACACGATCACCTGTGTCCCCTTCCCCGGACGGGAGGCTATGGCAAGACAGCCGCCATGCTCGCGCACGATTTCCTGCACAATAAACAGTCCCAGGCCAACACCGTGTCCCGGCTCGCTGGTGGTAAAGAACGGATCGAAGACCCTGGAGAGACGCTCACCCGGTATGCCTGGGCCATCATCGGCGACCAGAATCTCGATAAACCGGCCATCGTAATCTGTGATGCACTTGAGATCACCGGCCACCTCGGCACCCTCCGGAATCATCGAAACGCCTCGTTCACACAGCATGGCACTGATCCGAAGATGCCCCCCCCGGCCACTCGCATGAAGGGCATTCTGGATAAGATTGATAAACAGCTGCTGGAGGCGCTGCTTGTCTGCTTCCAGGCTGAGGTCTTCGGGAATATTGAGCGTAAGCGTCGCCGCGTATTGCTGCAGCGTGTTACCAAGGATAACCTGGATCTCGTTGATGAGATCCAGCAACCTTAGCCGGGTCTTCTCAAAGATGCGTTGACCACCGAAATCGAGCAACGTTCGAACGATATTCCGGCCACGCTCCGTTTCACTGTCTATCTGTTTCAGCCAGGTCTGAAGCTGGTCCGGATCTGCATCTTCCAGCTCTTCATTGAGCAGTTGGCAGGAGGAGGATATATTGGATAATGGATTGTTCAGTTCGTGAGCCACACCGGCTGCTAGGATACCCAGTGACGCCAGTTTTTCTGATTGCAGCATGCGTTTCTGGCGAAGTTCCAGCTCTTTCAGCATACGATTAAAGGCATCAGTAAACGTGATGAATTCACGGTCAGCCGATGGTGGTTCCAGGTGTTTGAAATGTCCCCTTGCAATAGGCATCAGGCGAGACTCCAACTGTTTGAGCGGGGTAACTGCCACACGTTTGAGCTGACGCCCGACGATATATATCGAGACCCCGATCAAAAAAAGTGAAATAAATAAAAACCATTGGGATTCCTGAATCGCTGTCTCCAGCAGTCGGCGCTCCTGATCAGAAAGCGACTCAACGGAGAGATAGGCACGGTGTCCGAGCGTCCTTATCTCATCCTGAAGTGACTCGAGATTGCGGCCTGATGTGCCACTCCAATGTCCCAGATTGTTACGGTAGGCCTTCAGGGTCTGCATCATTGTCAACGGGCCGGTTTCGCCCATTATCGCACCCAGCACAGTGTGATACTGCTGCAGGATTTCCAGAGACAAGACAGCCTGTTCGTCAGCCCGAGACAGCGCGGTAGTATCCGCGTAGAGAAACAGGTTTTTTTCCTCACGACGCATTTCCAGGATCGCATCCTTAAGATCGATAACCACCTCTCCCTCTGTCACCTGTCGCTTGAGAAACAGCAAGTCTGAAAAGGCAATGAGGCCAAGTACCGCGGTACTGATCACCAGTGTGATATACCCACTGGTGATTTTGCCCCGCAGGCTGCTCAGATCGAAAAATGCGGCCATAACAAAACGCAACCATATGTTTCAAATTGCAACAACTGTACCAGACATACGTGTACAGCGCATTTACAGCATTTACTACTCGCACACCGCGCTGACCGTTGCAACCTGAAACACCGGGTGGCTGAGACGAATATATAAAAGCTTATTACAACAGTAACTTATGAGTATCCGGGTTTGGCATAGCTGTTGCAGCATTAGAGTAGACGCATATTCGGAATTACAGATAATGAAAAAACTCAATCACAAGTTGAAACGAATTTTGTCCGGCCTGGCCAACCAGCATGCCGGTGAATTTTTATCCATGCACGACAAAATGAAGGTGCTGAGTTGCGGAGCGGAAGCCAGAGTAAGGCCAACGGCCGCTGCTCCACAGCTGCCAAGAAGGCCAGTCTCAAAACGTATCGCCTTCATTAGCGATGGCAACGGGTTGGGTACGCCCCTCGATTACGCCATCGATGCCAGTCTGCGTCAGGGCGCGCAGATTGATCTGCTGCTTCATGGTGTGACCGATATGGCAAGTATCTCTGCGCTGGAGAATCAGGTTCGAGAGGCCGGTCTTGACTGCCAGTGTATCCAACTTGGTGTGAATGCCGTCGACAGCATCGCTGAATACATCGGCAACCACCCCTCACTGGTTTTTCTGGTAGCCATACCGGACGACTCTGCTGTCAGGGTTCTCATAGAAGAAGTGATACCAAAACGTGGGAGTCGTCTCCTTGTTCCGCTGGTACTCATTGAAGACCATGCATTATCCCGACCTCATAAACAGTCCGCAGCCTGAAGTTCCACAAAGGTCGGGGATACCAAACACCCTTTTAGCTTGCAGTCATCGAGTCATGCGAAGTAAGCCAGACACTGCGCGCGTATCAAGACATTTTAAGGATTATTTAGAAGAGAGAAACAATGAACAGACTTGCGGATGAAGAACAGACTATCGCGAAACCTGGCATAGTCAGCCCAAAACAGATAATCGCAGCAGTAGTATTTGCAGCGCTAGCTGTGTTTCTTGCAACAGTGGTACCCACAGTCGAGATAGCCTGGGTCAGCGCCATTTTGATGTTGACTATCTATCTGTTTGCTTTTGAAGTGGTCGGTGTGGATGTTGCGGCAGCAACCGTCATGGTGCTGTTGGGCCTGACCTCGCTACTGGCCCCCTTCATGGGGCTGGAGCAGGGACTGGTGAATAACAAGCACCTGTTCGACGGATTCTCTTCCAACGCAGTGATGTCCATCATCGCCGTCATGATCATCGGCGCCGGCCTCGACAAGACCGGCATCATGAGCAAGGTCGCTACCTTTATCCTGAAGATTGGCGGCACCACCGAGGGGCGCATCATCCCGATCATCTCGGCCACCGTGGGTTTTATCTCTTCGTTTATGCAAAACGTGGGGGCCGCCGCACTGTTCCTGCCGGTAGTCTCCCGTATCTCAGCCCGCTCCGGTCTACCCATGTCGCGCCTGCTGATGCCAATGGGCTTTACCGCCATCCTGGGCGGCACCATGACCATGGTTGGCTCCAGTCCATTGATCCTGCTCAACGATCTGATCCTGACTTCCAATAAAGCGCTGCCTGCAACGCAGCAGATGGAAACCTGGGGGCTGTTCTCGGTAACGCCGGTAGGGGTAGCGTTAATAGCGACCGGTATCATCTATTTTGTTCTGGCTGGACGCTTTGTACTGCCAAAGACCAAGAGTGAAAGCAGTACCGTGGGTTCCGATCCCATGCAATATTTCCATGACATTTACGGTGTGGATTACTCCCTTTCAGAGTTGGTGGTTCCGGAGGGTAGCGACCTGATCGGTAAAGAGCTGGATGACGTAGAGACAACGTATCGAGTGCGGGTGATCGCCAGCAAGTGGTCTGGTGAAGAGTCCCGAATCGGTCCCGGCACCTTGGCCCGTGACACTGAGTTCCAGGCAGGTATGGTACTGGGTGTAGTGGCCGATCCGCATGATCTTGCGCACTTCGTAGAAAAGTACAGTCTGAAAAAGCGCAGGCAACTACGCACCTTCTCCGAGTCGCTCGCCACCACCAAGGCCGGCATCGCCGAGGTAGTCATTCCCCCGGGTTCCGATCTTATTGGCAAGAGTGCCCGTGATATCTGGATGCGCAAGACCTATGGTCTCGCCATGATCGGGCTGCACCGCAACGGTGAGACAATGCGCGAGGGGGACGAAATCCGTACCATGCCGTTCCAGGCAGGCGATACCCTGGTAGTACACACGGCCTGGGATGCGCTGGCAAGGCTTGAAACGAATCGTGACTTCGTGGTGGTGACTACCGAGTATCCACGTGAGGAGTTGCGTCCCCACAAGGTCCTGCCAGCCGCCATTTTCTTTTCCATAGCCTTATTCATGGTGCTGTTCACCGACATCCGCCTCTCGGTGGCCTTGCTGACCGGCGCCATGGGTATGGTGCTGTCGGGCGTGCTGAAAATCGAGGAAGCTTATGAGGCGGTAAGCTGGAAGACGGTATTTCTGCTTGCCTCGCTGATCCCCCTGGGGTTGGCGGTAGAGACCACTGGTACTGCAAAATGGATCGCCGATCAGGTGCTCTTGGTGGTTGGTCATATGCCGGTCTGGGTAATCCAGTCCGCAGTTGCGGCACTGGCCACTTTTTTCACCCTGGTGATGTCCAATGTGGGTGCAACCGTGCTGCTGGTGCCGCTGGCCGTCAACATCGCGATTGGTGCAGGTGCCAACCCGGCTGTGTTCGCGCTCACGGTGGCGATCGCCACCTCCAACTCCTTCCTCATCCCCACCCACCAGGTAAATGCCTTGATCATGGGTCCGGCAGGCTACCGAGTATCTGACTTCCTGAAAGCGGGCGGCATTATGACAGTACTGTTTCTGGTCGTAATGCTGATAATGATGAATCTGGTGTTCTAGGAATTGCCGATGAAATTTCACAACAAGATCAAAGCGTCGTTGGCTTTACTGTTGCTCGGCCTACTGCCACAGGGGTTACTGGCCGCCGAGCAAACTTCCAGCCACCTTGACCTTACCGGGCACTGGGTGGGCTGGTTATCTATCGGACTGTTTGTGCTGGCCTATGCGCTGGTCATGGCAGAGGAATTCACTCATCTGCGCAAATCCAAGCCGGTTATCATCGCCGCGGGATTGATCTGGGGGTTTATCGCCTGGGTATACGCTGCCCATGGCCTGACCACGGCAGCGGAACATGCGGTAAGGCATAATCTGCTGGAGTATGCCGAACTGATGCTCTTCCTGCTGGTGGCGATGACTTACATCAACGCCATGGAGGAGCGCAGGGTGTTCGAGGCACTGCGCGCCTGGCTGATCCGTAGCGGATTCGGTTTCCGTTCCCTGTTCTGGATCACCGGCATCCTGGCATTTTTTATCTCCCCGATTGCGGACAATCTGACCACCGCACTATTGATGTGCGCCGTAGTGATGGCAGTTGGCGGCGACAACAGCCGCTTTGTCACCCTGGCCTGCATCAATATCGTGGTCGGCGCCAATGCCGGCGGTGCCTTCTCGCCATTCGGCGACATCACCACGCTGATGGTGTGGCAAAAGGGGATGGTGCAATTCTGGACCTTCTTTGCCCTGTTCCTGCCAGCCGCAGTCAACTTCGTCGTACCTGCCGCGATCATGCATTTTGCAGTGCCCAACCTTAAGCCGGAGGCATCGGGAGAACCGGTGCGGATGCAACGGGGTGCGCGGCGCATAATCGCGCTGTTTCTCGCCACTATCACCACCGCCGTTTGCTTTCACAACTTCCTGCACATGCCGCCGGTGATCGGGATGTTGACTGGTCTTGGATACCTCCAGTTATTTGGCTTCTTCCTGAAAAAGACCGCCCACAGGGATCACCAGGGCAAACCGGACAATACTGAACACGATGCTCAAATGGGCACACCGGTGGCATTCGACGTATTTTCCCCGGTGGCAAGAGCCGAATGGGATACGCTGCTGTTTTTCTACGGTGTGGTGCTCTGCGTCGGCGGCCTCGGTTTTATTGGCTACCTGAGCATGGCGTCAGAAATGATGTATACCGGCTGGGGTGCAACCAATGCCAACGTGGCAATCGGTCTGCTTTCTGCCATCGTGGACAACATCCCGGTGATGTTTGCAGTTCTCACCATGAATCCGGACATGTCGACAGGACAGTGGCTGTTAGTGACCCTGACCGCCGGTGTCGGTGGCTCCATGCTTTCCATCGGGTCCGCCGCAGGTGTAGCACTCATGGGACAGGCCCGCGGGCAATACACGTTCTTCGGACATCTCAAATGGACTCCGGCAATTGCCGTTGGGTATGTGGCCAGCATTCTTGTGCATATGGCCGTCAACGGCTCATATTTCACAGTCGGTTGATCATATCGAGGCAAATCTGGTAGGGGGTAGCCCATAGGCTACCCTGTCCGTCTCGAAACCGTCCTGTGTGTCCCGAAAATCCGTAACACGATTAAATCGTAACCTTCATGGTACTTGTGTTCAGGCTGCGAGCCTCTCGGCTCGGCTTGGTGGCGAAGGCTGCATGAATGGTTGCGGACGAAAATTGAAAATTTCACGTCCATGTAAACCTGTCACGTCGACGCCTGTCATTATCACTTTATGGTTTTGGGTGTATACAGCGGTTTTTGGCGGGCAAAGGTTGCAGACGCAACAGATGAAGCGTAATTAGTTTGGACGCGACGCCCGGAGTCGAACCGAGGTCGGCGGATTTGCAATCCGCTGCGTTTCTATATAATTCGATTACATACAGGCATTGACACGCCTATTGCCACTCCGTTTGAAAATTTATCCGTTGATGACTCCGTTTTGCATGCCTCTTCAAGGATACCCCGTCTACCTTCGGGATATGAGACATACTCATACACTGTACGATTTTTTGCGGAGCGCAACCCAGAATGACCTGAATATCCTCAACGGGGAATAACGACCCAATATAGCGGAAGTTCAGCTTTTCCCACTTCCGGGCAGGTTGCGAGCTGGTGGACACTGAAAGGCATGTCGGAGCGGCTCGACCGGCATCGGGAGCTACTGGATTGGGTGGCGATGGATTTACATCTGAAAGATGTCTATGACACGGGCCGCCAGGGTTTGCCGGCTGAGTCGGTACTGTCCGGGATAATCCGAATGTGG
>CBFDBP010000157.1:0-8109 GCA_965603065.1 uncultured Gammaproteobacteria bacterium | reverse complement strand
GGGGCGTGCGGAATCGGCCACCGACCCGGCGCCGTTGACCATGATAGAAACCACCATCCAGTTCAAGCCACGCGATCAGTGGCGCGAAGGTATGACAGTGGAAAAACTCAGACGGGAACTGGACACCCTGGTGAATATCCCCGGTATGAGCAATGCCTGGGTGTGGCCGATCAAGAACCGTATTGACATGCTGGCCACCGGTATCAAGACACCGGTAGGTATCAAGATTGCCGGCCCTGATCTGGCACGTATCCAGGACATCGGCGAGGAAATCGAACGGGTACTGGCACCGGTGCCGGGCACGGTATCGGTATTCTCCGAACGAGTGGTTGGCGGCCGTTACGTGATGGTGGATACGGATAGAACCACCGCCTCCCGCTATGGACTGAATATCGCCGATGTACAGGAAATTGTAAGTACCGCGGTTGGCGGTATGAATGTTACCGAAAGCATCGAGGGCCTGGAGCGCTACCCTGTCAATCTGCGCTACCCGCGTGAATTTCGGGATTCCGAAAGCAAACTTGCCGAACTCCCGATACAGACGCCGGCGGGCGCACAAATTACGCTCGGCGACGTTGCCGACGTACGTATCGTCGGCGGACCGGGTGTCATAAAGAGCGAAAATGCCCGCCTCAACGGCTGGATCTATATTGATATCCAGGGCCGGGATCTGGGTTCCTATGTCGAGCACGCCAAACAGGTGGTGGCGGAACAGGTCGAACTGCCCGCGGGTTATTCGTTGAACTGGTCGGGGCAGTACGAATACATGGAACGCGCCAAGCGCAAGCTGGCCACGGTTGTTCCTGTCACGCTGACGATTATCATCCTGCTGCTGTATCTCAACTTCCGTCGCGCCAGCGAAGTATTCATCATCCTGGCCACCCTGCCCCTGGCACTGGTCGGTGGCATCTGGCTGATGTACTGGCTCAACTATGACTTGTCGGTTGCAGCGGGTGTCGGCTTCATCGCCCTGGCCGGTGTCTCGGTGGAGATCGGTGTCATCATGCTGGTGTACCTGAACCAGGCTTACCGGCGACAACAGGACCAGGCATCTTCACAGCAGCGTAATATCGGTGTGTCCGAATTGCGTCAGGCCGTTATCGAAGGCGCCCTGTTGCGAGTGCGCCCCATCATAATGACCGTCGCTGCCATTATCGCCGGCCTGTTACCGATCATGCTGGGCGGTGGCACCGGTTCCGAGGTCATGCGCCGTATCGCCGCGCCCATGATTGGCGGAATGGTCAGCGCAACGCTGCTGACCCTGCTGTTGATTCCCGCCGCGTTCCTGATCTGGCGCAGTGCCCAGATCAGAAATAATGAGAAATACGAGTCAGGAGGTAATGGTACTTAAGCTGATGTCATGTAAATAGCCTCGGAGGGCACGGAAATGTATTCCGTGTATTCCGCAGCTAAAACTCAACGCTGTTCAACCTAGATTCCGCAGTTGACCGCTCCGAGGATATATTAACGTGTTGGTGTGCATGATCTTTCATGGATTAAACAGATTCACCGTTTGGGTGAGTCGCTACGCCCCGTGTAGCCGCCCTGAGTGCCCGCCTGGCTATGCAAAAAAACTCATTAAGGACCCAGCCATTAACTCATTTTTTTGCTACGCCATCCGAACACTCAGGGCGGCTACACAGGCCGTTCAACTGCGGAATCTAGGTTCAATCGGGGACAGGACAGCTGTCAGCTTAAGTCAGTAGCATTGGGAGCACTCTGCTATACGTCTTTACCCTTAACGAATTTAACCTTACCTCTTAGAAGTATGCGTTATCTTTATGTTTTTATTTTATAATATATCAAGAATGTGCGAGATTAATAAATGTTATATACTAATAAAAATAATGTAATTGTTCGTTGATCCGAATGCCAAACTCTATGCCCCGACTTCTGTTAGCCGTCTGTGCGGATATTGCCGGCCCGATTCAGCAGCAACTCGATGCCCGCTTCGAAAGTCTGGTATGCCATCGCGTCACAACCAAATCCGAACTTTTAAGGGCGCTGGAAGACGGTGACTGGGATCTTGCTGTCAGTGAACTGCAGCTTGACGACTTCACTGCCCTTGACTTCATTACATGGAATCGCGAACGCGGGATCGAGTTGCCACTGGTACTGATCGCTGGAAGCGGTGTCGAAGACATCGCGTTACGGTGTCTCGAACAGGGTATCGAGCAGTGCATCCTGTCCAATGAAGAGAATCTTCGCCGCCTGCCGGCCCTGGTGAGCGTGCTTCTCAGCCGTGCAAAATCCGAGCAGGAACGAAAGCTGATTGAAGATGAACTCAGGAAGAGCGAGGAGCGCTATCTCAACGTTTTTGATAACACCAACGATCTGATTCAGTGCCTGGCAGCCGATGGCTCTTTTCTCTACGCCAATCGTGCCTGGCGCGACGCCATGGGCTATACAGAGGATGAACTCAGATCACTGGCGCTGCTGGATGTGTTGCACCCGGACAGCCGTGCTTGTTGTCGCGACCGCTTCGAGCGCCTCCAAGCCGGGGAAGCGCTCAGTCAGATCGACTTCCAGTTTGTCACCAAGACGGGCGAAACGGTTCATCTCAGGGGTGACTGTGGCTCACTCATAAAAGATGGCGAGACCATATCAACCCGCGGTATTTTCAAAAATATCACGGAACGGGTAAACGCCGAACAAGCCCTGCGCGTCAGTGAAGCACGCTATCAGGCGTTATACGAAAACGCACCCGACATCAATGCGGTACTGAATGCCGCGGGTACAATCATTTCGATCAACCGCATCGGTGCCGAAACCCTGGGCTACGCTGTCGATGAACTACTTGGTGAAAGCGCGGAAAAACTCACACACCCGGATGATGCTCCACTTGTATCCGCTTATATCGAGAAGCAGTTCACCAGGCCCGGGCGCGATAGCGGAATCGAATACCGTAAAATCCGCAAGGACGGTTCGGTATTCTGGGTTCATCTGCGCGCCAGTCTGGATCCGCAGGCGCAGAAACCCTGCCTGCTGGCGGTCTGTCGTGATATTACCGACCGACGCCGGCTTGAGGATCAGCTCTCCTACCAGGCTTCGCACGATGCACTGACCGACCTTATCAATCGGCGCGAGTTCGAGCGTCGACTCGGTCGTCTACTGATTCAGGCAAAACAACATCCCGGCGACCATGTCCTCTGCTATCTCGATCTCGATCAGTTCAAGATCATCAACGACACTTGCGGCCATGTTGCCGGAGACGAGCTGCTGCGCCAGGTTGCCAGTCTGTTGACCGGCCAGGTCCGTTCCCGGGATACGCTGGCAAGGCTGGGTGGTGATGAGTTTGCGGTACTCATGGAACATTGCCCGCTTGGCCAGGCCGGCGTTCTCGCCGATCATATACGTATAGCGATCGAGGATTTCCGCTTCCAGTGGCACGAACGCCGCTTTTCGCTGGGTGTGAGTATCGGCCTCGTGCCCCTTCAGGGTGGCGCCTCGATCGAAGATGCCCTGAACCTCGCTGATTCTGCCTGCTATGCCGCCAAGGAAAAGGGACGAAACCGTATACATGTCTACCACCCCGATGATGACCCTGTGGCCGCCACCCGGGCAGGCGACTCACACTGGGCCTCCATGATCACTTCGGCCCTGGAGAATGATAAATTCGAATTGTATGCACAACCTATTCATGCCTGTTGTACAGAAGGCAGCGGTAGCCGCTATGAGATTCTGCTTCGATTGCGCGAAGGTGATGACATCGTTCGTCCCGGCGCATTTATGCCGGCCGCTGAACGCTATAACCTGTCACCCCGGGTGGATCGCTGGGTTGTTGATCATGTCATCCAATGGTTCGAGGATCACCCTGATCTGCTGCAGCAGATCGAGCTCTGCTCGGTGAACCTGTCGGCCTTGTCACTGTGCGATGAGCCGTTCAGGGAACACGTCCTGAATCGCCTGGCAACATCCGGGCTACCCAGGCATAAACTGTGTTTTGAGGTGACAGAAACTGCCGCCATCGCCAATCTATGCCAGGCGACCGATTTTATCCAGTCACTGCGCGAAGTGGGTTGCCGTTTCGCACTCGATGACTTCGGCAGCGGCTTATCCTCTTTTGCCTACCTCAGAAACCTGCCGGTAGACATGGTGAAGATCGATGGTGCCTTTGTACGCAACATAGCGAACAATGACACTGATCGCATGATGGTTAAATCCATTTGCGACATCGTCAGCATGATGGACAAGCAGACGACAGCGGAATATGTCGAAACCGCCGAGTCGCTGGAAGTCCTGCAGGATATCGGCGTAGACTTCGTGCAGGGCTTCCACCTCGGAACACCTGCACCACTCGAGCAGCTCGGAACAAAAGCCGGACTAGCGGATCACACCGTTGTCTACCTGAAGCATTAGTACTGTCTCACATAGATTGGCGATTTCAGAGCATTTCGAACTCTTCACTGAAGGCGACCTGCTGTACGAGGCGATGCTGGCATCGATTTCGACAGCGCAACATTACGTGCTGCTTGAAAGTTACATTTTCGCCGATGATGAAATCGGACGCCGTTTCGCGGCAGCGCTGATCGACCGTGCCCAGGCGGGTATTATGGTGCGTTTACACCTCGATGCCGCCGGTTCATTGTTCTGGGCTTCACACCAGCTGATCAGCAAGCTGCGTCGGAACGGCGTAACGGTGCGCTGGTTCCATCGCTGGAGCTGGCGTCACCCGTGGCGCTATAACCGGCGCAATCACCGCAAACTGCTGGTTGTCGACCGCGCCTGTGCTTACGTGGGCGGATTTAATATACATCGGGAAAATTCACGCGCCGTGTTCGGTGATGCCCGCTGGCGAGACACGCACATCGGTTTCAGTGGCGCTCTGGCCGGTCAGGCCATGGAGTTGTTCAGTCGATTCTGGATCGGCAGAAAACGCCCACCGGTACTAGACTCAGCAGAAAGCGGCAGCATCCTGCTGTCCAATTTCAGCCGCGGCGGACGCCGTTATCTGAACGGCAGTTTTGCCGACATGGTTTCCCATGCCAGGCAATCGATCTATCTGACAACGCCCTATTTCGTGCCGAATCGGCGCACCCAGCGACTGCTCTGTGAAGCGGCACAACGCGGGATGGATGTGCGCCTGCTGGTACCACGAAAAAATGACATGCGCCTTGCCCAGTGGGCGGCACACGCCGCGTATGAACCCCTGCTGGAAAGCGGCGTGCGTATTTTCGAGTATCTTCCGCGCCTGCTTCATTCCAAAACCACCGTTGTCGATGGTAAGCATGCAAGCGTTGGAACGTCGAATATTGACTATCGCAGCTTCTTTCTGAACTATGAACTGAATCTGTTTACACATAATTCATGGCTGTGTGAGCGATTGCGGGCGGTGTTCCTGGAAGATCTGCAGCTGTCAGAAGAAGTCCTGGTGGAGCAATGGAGAACGCGCTTCCGGGGGCGCAAAGCGCTGGAGCTGGTTGGCTGGCTGGCACGACGTTTGCTGTGAGTTTAGAGGCGTACACCAGATTTATCCGTGCCATAATGCACGTTATTAAGACGTGCGTAAGTTAGCCGACATACACTTTCGAGACAGGCTAGAGGGATATTTGATGGCTAAACACACGGTAACCATTACCGACAACAGCACAGGTCAGCAGATTGAGCTGCCGGTCAGGCAGGCAACAGAGGGACCGGACGCCGTCGATATCGGGCGTTTTTTCCGTGAACTCGGCTACTTCACCTATGATCCCGGCTTCGTTTCAACCGCCAGTTGCCATAGCAAACTGACCTATCTGGACGGTAATCAGGGCAAACTGATGTACCGGGGTTACCCTATCGAACAGCTGGCTGAACACAGCAGTTTTATCGAGGTCGCTTACCTGATGCTGTATGGCGAGCTGCCAGACCATGAGCAGCTGAAAGACTTCGACAATATCATCCTTCACCACAGCATGCTCAACGAATCACTGAAGAGTTTCTTCCGCGGTTTTTACCACGATGCACACCCCATGGCGATCATGGTGGGCGTGGTGGGATCGCTGTCCGCCTTCTACCACGACTCCACCGACATCAGCAATCCCAGACACCGGGAGATAGCGGCACACCGCATGATCGCCAAGATGACCAGCATCGCGGCCGCAAGTTACAAGCACTCCATCGGCGAGCCCCAGGTCTACCCCGACAACTCGCTGAGTTTTACCGGTAACCTGTTACACATGATGTTTTCGGTACCCTGTGAAAAGTACCAGCTTGATCCGCTCGCCGAGAAAGCACTGGACCTGATATTCATTCTCCACATCGATCATGAGCAGAATGCCAGCACCTCAACCGTGCGCCTTGCCGGCAGTTCCGGCGCCAATCCCTTTGCCTGCGTTGCATCCGGCATCGCTGCCCTGTGGGGACCCGCCCATGGCGGTGCCAACGAAGCGGTACTCTCCATGCTGAATGAAATCGGTGATGTGAAAAACATCCCTAAATTTCTGGCTCGCGCCAAGGACAGGGACAACCCGTTTCGTCTAATGGGCTTCGGACACCGGGTCTACAAAAACTATGACCCGCGTGCCCGCATCATTCGGAAAATGTGCCACGACGTCCTGTCAAAACTGTGCCAGGGTGATGATCCCCTGTTTGAACTGGCACATCGGTTGGAAGAGATCGCCCTCAGCGATGACTACTTTATTGAGCGCAAACTCTATCCCAATGTTGATTTCTATTCCGGCCTGATCTACAAGGCGCTGGGCATTCCCAGTAATATGTTCACGGTCATGTTCGCTATCGCCCGTACCGTTGGCTGGGTTTCGCAATGGATGGAGATGATAAGTGAAGACAACCAGCGTATCGGGCGACCACGGCAACTCTACGTCGGGCCGACACAGCGCGATTATGTACCCATCGGGCAGCGCTGATGGCGGCGATTGTGAACATAATCGAAAGTGAATTCACACTGTCAGACGAACTTTGCTACCTCAATCATGCCGCCGTTTCACCCTGGCCGAAACGGACGGTGGATGCGGTGAAACGTTTTGCCGAAGAAAACGGCAGCAGCGGTTCCCGCTATTACGATCGCTGGCTGGAAACCGAACAGCTGTTACGCCGACAGCTGCAGACGCTGATCGGCGCTTCCAGCAGCGATGAAATCGCTTTGCTGAAAAGCACCTCGGAGGCACTTTCCGTTGTCGCCTATGGACTGGACTGGTCAGCAGGTGACCAGGTTATTATCAGTAGCCAGGAATTCCCTTCCAACCGCATTGTCTGGGAATCGCTGAGACCGCTCGGTGTAGAAGTCATCGCGGTTGACATAGACTCGACAGCGAACCCGGAAGAAAAGATTATCGACGCTATCACACCGCGCACACGCCTGCTATCGGTCAGCTCGGTGCAATACGCCACCGGTCTGGCGCTGGATCTGGACCCGATTGGTGCCGTGTGCCGACAGCAGGGCGTGGCATTTTGTGTCGATGCTATTCAGGGTATTGGTGTTAAACCCTTTGATGTGGAGGCCTGCCAGGCAGACTTTGCCATGGCGGATGGTCATAAATGGATGCTGGGAGCGGAGGGACTGGCCCTGTTCTATTGCCGCAGGGAGTGGATCGAACGTCTTTCACTCAGACAGTATGGCTGGCATATGGTCGAGGCCATGGGTGATTATGATCGCAGCGACTGGCAGCCGGCCGCGTCGGCACGGCGGTTCGAATGCGGCAGCCCCAACATGCTGGGTATACACGCCCTGCACGCCAGCCTCAGTCTGCTGCTGCAGGTGGGAATTCAAAACATATTTGATAGCGTTTCTGATAAAATTCAGTACCTTATTGATAACACTATCAATAGCGGGGGGATGATAGTATCGGAAACGGAGCCGGAACGACGTGCAGGTATTGTCACGTTCCGCTTTGACGGTGAGGATATCGAAGCCAGATACCGGCAGTTGCAGAAAAATGGCGTCATCTGCGCCCTCAGGGGTGGCGGCATCCGCTTTTCACCCCATTTTTATACCCCTGAAGCGGTTCTGCAACGCGCCCTGGCAGTTTCACGTCAGCCACTGAAAAACTAAATAAATTACTGGGATAACATTGGATTTTCAGACTATCTGCAGATCTGCCGTTATGACTATGAGGAAGAACCTGCCCGAACAGGCAAAACTCGCCCATGGAGTCATGGTCCAACCGT
>CBFDBP010000156.1:0-8211 GCA_965603065.1 uncultured Gammaproteobacteria bacterium | reverse complement strand
GCCTGCTGGTTCTCCCCGCTGCAAATGCCGTTGACTATGAGAAACTGTATGATTCGGTAGACAAAGAAAAGGCCACCAACTCCGTCGACAAGGAAAAGATGGGAGAAGCGGTCGGTTCAGAGGGTGTCGATTACAAAAAGGCATATGACGCGGTTGACAAACCACAGGCAAAAGAAGCTGTTGACACCGAAAAAGCAAGTGAAGCGCTAAGCAAATAAGAGTGGTTTTCCTTGCCTCACCAGCAGGCGCCGGGCGGGATGCTCTGTGGTCATGCCAGGAAAGGCTTGAACAGATACTCGCGATAGTACTGCAGTTCCTTGATGGAATCCCTGGTATCGTCCAGGGCAAGGTGACTTGAATCCTTGGTGAAGCCTGCGATTGCCTGCGGCGCCCAGCGCTTGCCCAGCTCCTTCACGGTACTCACATCCAGATTACGGTAATGAAAAAACTCCTCCAGCTGCGGCATCAAACGCGCCATAAAACGCCGGTCCTGGCAGATGGAGTTACCACACATGGGTGATGCACCGGCATCCACATGCTCCGCCAGGAACTCCAGTGTCAGACGTTCCGCATCCTGCATCGTCAGCTTGCTGTCACGCACGCGTTGTGTCAGCCCTGACTTGCCGTGCTGGCGGGTATTCCATTCATCCATGCCATTCAGGACCGCGTCCGGCTGGTGAATTGCCAGTACTGGACCTTCGGCGACCAGGTTCAGTTGCGAGTCGGTGACGATAGTCGCTATTTCGATAATTTCGTCTTCAGCCGTGTTGAGGCCGGTCATTTCCAGGTCGATCCAGATGAGATTGGTCTTTTTGTCTGACATTCCTGAGACTCCTTAAGGTTGTGTTGCATTGTAGCAGAGGCTACCCTGATAACATCTGTACAAACGTATTTTTGGAACTGAATGAATACCTTCTCGTGGATTTTTCTGCTGGCTCTGGGCGCTTCCCTGGTGCTCAAGCTGTGGCTGGCACGGCGACAGCTGCATAACGTAGCCGCCAACCGTGCCAGGGTACCCGACGCTTTCGCCGACAGCATTCAGCTGGAAGCCCATCAAAAAGCCGCCGACTACACCATCACCAACACGCTGCAGGGACAGCTGGAACTTGTCTACAACAGCCTGTTGCTGGTGGGCTGGACACTGGGAGGCGGTCTGCAATGGCTGGACAGCAGCTGGCAGCAGCTTGGCTGGGGAACCATTCCGACCGGAGTGGCCATGCTGATCAGTGCCTTCATGATTATGGCACTTCTGGAACTTCCTTTCTCTGTGTATCAGACCTTTGTCATTGAGGAACGCTTCGGCTTCAACAAGACCACGCTCACGACTTTTATCGGCGACATGGCCAAACAGACCCTGTTGATGCTGATACTGGGTGTACCGCTGGCCTGGGCTGCACTGTGGCTGATGCAGGAATCCGGCCAGTTGTGGTGGCTGTATCTATGGCTGCTGTGGGCGGGTTTCAGCCTGTTGATGCTGTGGGCCTACCCGGCGGTCATTGCACCGCTGTTTAACAAATTCACACTGCTGGATGATGAAAATCTGCAGCAGCGTATTCAGTCTCTGCTAGATCGTTGCGGGTTCAAGAGCCAGGGTATTTACGTCATGGATGGCTCGCGCCGTTCTGGTCACGGCAATGCCTATTTCACCGGCATGGGACAGAACAAACGCATTGTGTTTTTTGATACCTTACTCAAAACGCTGGAAGCAGACGAAATAGAGGCAGTACTGGCGCACGAACTGGGGCACTTCAAACGCAAACATGTGCAGAAACGTATTATGACCATGATGCTCATGAGCCTGGCGGGCCTGGCGCTGCTGGGTTGGCTGATTGAACAGAGCTGGTTTTATCAGGGACTCGGCGTACAGCAGCCTTCAAATCACCTGGCCCTGCTCCTGTTCCTGATGGTATCGCCGGTGTTTACCATATTCCTGCAACCGCTATTTTCATGGTTTTCACGCAGACATGAATTTGAAGCCGATGATTATGCCGCCACTCAGGCCAGTGCCACTGACCTGATCCGGGCACTGGTCAAGATGTACAAGGAAAATGCCAGCACCCTGACACCCGATCCTTTGTATTCAGCGTTCTACGACTCACACCCGCCAGCCCCCGTGCGAGTCGCGCATTTGTCCACTAAAACCGGCTGAACAGGAGATACAGGATGAAACGATCGTTAATTTTCGCTGCTTTACTGGCTATAGGCAGCAACGCACTTGCCGATGCCGAGCACGGCCAACAGCTGCATGACAAGCATTGCATGAAATGTCACGACACCGGCGTCTATACCCGGGAAGACCGGCGTGTTGCCAACCAGGATGCATTGGTCAAACAGGTCAAACGCTGCGAACTGAATCTGGGTCTGCAGTGGTTTGATAGCGACGTCGACGATGTCGTGCAACACCTGAATCAGTCATTCTACAAATTCAAGTGATCGTCCCATGGGCACTGCGCTGATCGACAAGCACTGCCAGCGGGAAACCGGCAGGCTGGGAAGCGGCGACATTGAATCGCTGATAGAACAGATCCATGCGGACTGGTCAGTCAGCGAAGACGGTCAGGCGATTCAGCGCAACTTCGGCTTCAAAAACTATTACCAGACAATCGCTTTTGTCAATGCACTGGCCTGGGTCGCACATCAGCAGGATCATCACCCTGAGCTGGCAGTAGGCTACAAGCACTGTAACGTTCACTACAGCACACACTCGGTGGGCGGCCTGTCTGAAAATGACTTCATCTGCGCCGCCAGAATCGACTCACTCGCGGCGCCGGACGTCTGAGTACGCGTGTGGCAACCCGTCGCAGCCAGAAACCCCGCCCCTCCTCCCAAGCGTCAGAAAAACACAAAGGCCAGCCTGGCCTGGTACTGGCTCACTACGGCCAGGTCAGTCTGGTGGAGGACGGCAACGGTGAAGTACTCCGCTGTGCAACGCGCAGGAATCTCCCGCGTACCGTTTGCGGTGACCGGGTACTCTGGCAGGCCAGCAACCCGCGGGAAGGCGTGATCGTCCGGGTGCTGGAACGCAATACGACGCTGGCACGGCCGGATAATAACGAACGGGTTCGTCCTGTTGCCGCCAACCTCAACCAGATCGTCGTTGTGATCGCCTGCAAACCAAGCTTTGAGTATGGCATGCTGGATCGCTATCTGGTTGCCGCCGAACTCATTGGTGCCACACCCGTTATCGTGGTGAACAAATCGGATCTGCTGGACACGGAAAGCCGCGCCAAACTGGAACAACGCCTGGCCATCTACGAAGATATCGGCTATTCGCTGCTGTTTATCAGCACCCGGACGACAGATGGTTTAAGGGATCTGCACCAACAGCTCAAATCCCACACCAGTATCCTGGTCGGCCAGTCAGGGGTCGGAAAATCATCGCTGGTACAGGCCCTGCTGCCCGATCTTGATATACGCATTGGCGCCCTGTCCCAGGTCACAGGCCTGGGCCGTCATACCACCACAGTGACAATGCTTTACCACCTGCCGGACGGCGGCGACTTGATCGATTCGCCGGGAGTGCGGGACTTCAGCTTGAGTCCGGTAGCTGTGGATCAACTCGCGCAGGGATTCAGGGAATTCAGGGCCTATCTGGGGCAGTGCCGTTTTCATAACTGCCGGCACGCCAGCGAACCTGGATGTGCTGTGCAGGATGCGGCGCGCAGCGGTGCCATCAACCAGCGGCGACTGGCGAACTACAGGGAACTGGTCAGGATAATGACAGGACGCTAGCCCGGGGGCCAATCCATGACCCGGCCACCCAGCAGATGCAGGTGGATATGAAAAACGGTCTGACCACCGTGCGCGTTACAGTTCATGACGGTGCGATAGCCCTGTTCCGAAAACCCTTCCTGCCTGGCAACCTGCGCAGCTGCCAGCACCATCTTGCCAATCAGGCCGGCGCTGTCGGAATCCAGATCGTTGAGGGTGGCAATATGCTGCTTGGGAACCACCAGGACATGCGTCGGCGCCTGTGGACTGATATCACGAAACGCCAGCACATCATCATCCTCATAGACCGTGTCAGGCGCAATTTCGCCAGACACCATTTTACAGAACAGGCAGTCAGACATTGGATCCCCTCTACCTAGACAAAGAAATTAACCGAGCGGCCCTGGCTGGGTTCGGCGCCAGCTTCAGGCCGTGTGTTATTGAGATATCGGGAGATGGCGGCGCGTGCCTGTTGGAATGATTCGGCCTGCCGCCCGGCGGGCTGTGCCTGATCCAGTTTGCGCTCATCGATAAAGGCGCGTGTCGATTGATAAGGCGTCTGCTCCCGGTGCAGCAATTCACCCTGAACGACGCGCTCAAAAGATCCACCGCCGGCTTGTCGTGGATTCACCGGCTCCACTGCTTCAGCCGAAGCAGGCTGCCGGGTCGTGCTGACTGGTGCTGATGCCGGCCGCAACAAAGGCGTGACCGGTAATCTGCTGATGTCCATCTGCGTCGCTCAGTTCTTTCCGTATGGTCCAGCTACCAAGCCGAACATTGGATGGCCGACATAGCTTTACGGATCGGTCGGCTATCCATTGCACTCATTAGTAGATCGCTGCTTCGTGCAAAAAGTTTACACTTTTTTTCTCACATTGCACCCTGACAGAAATCCGTCGAAATCGCACCTGGGATGAACATTCTTTTTATTTTATTATCAGCCCGTTAGATGGGCAGCTTAAATCAGGCCATAAAGAGACAAACCAGCCCCGGGCAATATAAACGGACGCCTCATTAACTCCGACTCTCATTTCATCGCTAAAGCGCTACCCAACTGCCATTACCAGATGACCTCCCTGCTGCACGTCTTGCAGGCACCGGAAGCCACCGGAAACATAGCACCCTGGGATTACAGATCGCGCCGTCCCGAGAAAGCGTGGGACAGGGTACCGCTGTCGATGTACTCCAGTTCACCGCCCACGGGCACGCCGTGGGCAATACGTGTGGTACGGATACCCTGCTCTCGAGCCAGTTCACTGATGTACTGGGCAGTAGCCTCACCTTCGATGGTTGGATTGGTGGCCAGGATGACTTCCTTGAGTTCGCCACCGGCAAAACGTTCGCTGAGCTGGTCGAGCCCGAGCTGTTGCGGACCAATCCCGTCCAGTGGTGACAGGTGCCCCATCAAGACAAAATAACGCCCTCTGAAATCGGTCGCTTGCTCAATCGCATCGATATCGACAGGGGTTTCAACGACACAGAGCAAACTGCTATCACGCGTAGCGCTGGCACAGAGCGGGCAACGATCGCTTTCACAAAGGGTACGGCAATCAAGACACTTTCCGACCTCGTCCATGGCTCTTAACAGTGCCTGGGCCAGCCGCCGGCCACCTTCCCGGTCACGTTCCAGCAGATGATAGGCCATGCGTTGTGCCGTCTTGTTGCCCACACCCGGCAGGCAGCGCAACGCTTCCATCAAGCGGCGGATCAGGGGTGATGCAGACATCAGCGCTGTAACGACTTTCTATCAGACTAGAACGGCAATTTCATTCCCGCCGGCAAATTCATCCCGTCCGTCACGCTCGACATGCGATCCTGGGTAGCAGCCTCGACTTTATGCGTAGCGTCGTTAATCGCCGCTGCGATCAAATCTTCAAGCATGTCCTTGTCATCACCCACCAGACTGTCATCGATTTCCACACGGCTCGCTTCATGACGACCGGTCATCGTCACCTTGACCAGACCGCCACCGGACTCACCGGTGACTTCCAGGCTGGCAATCTCCTGCTGGGCCTTCTGCATATCAGCCTGCATCTGCTGGGCCTGTTTCATCAGGTTCCCAAGTCCACCTTTCATACTCTATTCACCTCAATCAAAGATTCACTAGTCCACAGAACGAATTGTCTCTTTGTGCAGCGTTGCGTCAAAACCCTTCTGAATGGCTTTTACATTCGGGTCTGATTCGATCGCACTTACTGCCTCAGCCTGTCGCGTTTCGGCCTCCTGCAGTTGCTGCCGTGCCGGCGTATTATCTGCACTTCCCTGCACTTCGATCTCCACACGAACCGTTTGCTGCAAAACCTCGCAGAGTGATTTCTCCAGCCTCTGCTGCCGCGCTTTACTCAGCAACTGCTGGTGGCTGGTATCCAACACCAGTTCCCAGCTGTTGTGATCATGACTTTTCAGTGCACAATTCATCGCCAGTTCACGCAACACGCCTTTCAGTTGCATGCTTTCCACCAGGCTGCGCCAGTCGTTGGCGGGGACCGCAGCCGGGCTCTGAGCTTGAGCCGGCACCCGTGCTGCCGTCTTCACCTGCTCAGGAGACGGCACTTTTCGAGTCTCCACCGGCAACGGCTGCTCCGCTCGCAGGGACTGCTCCACGGACGCCGGACGGAACGCCAGCATACGCAACAGGACCATTTCCAGGCCGCCGCGCAGATCCGGCGCCATTTGCAGATCGCGCCGCCCGATCAAGCCGATCTGGTAAAAAAGCTGGACTTCTTCGGCATCCATCCGTTCCGCCAGATCAAGTACCGCCTCGCGTTCATCCAGATGCTCGTCCACTGCATCGGGCAAGGTCTGTGCAATGGCAATCTGCTGCAGGTAAGCGAGCAGTTCTGTAAGCAAGCCTTCGTAGTCGGGTAGCTGTTGCGACAGCCGCTCGACAATCTGCAGTAAGGCGGCGCCATCGCCACCAGCCAGCGCCCTCAGCAATTCGACAACGTACGCCTGTTCGATGGTGCCCAGCATGACACGCACTTCGGTCTCATGCACAGTTCCACCACCGTAGGCGATGGCCTGATCCAGCAGACTGAGCGCATCCCGCATACTGCCGTCTGCAGCACGCGCCAGCAGGCGCAGTGCCCCGGCATCGGTTTCAACAGCTTCGGCTTTTAACAGCTGTTCAAGGTGAGCAACGATCGATGGTATCGACAGGCGCTTGAGATTGAACTGCAGGCAGCGTGACAAGACAGTAGCCGGCAGTTTTTGCGGGTCGGTTGTTGCCAGCAGAAATTTTACGTGTGGCGGCGGCTCTTCCAGTGTTTTCAGCAGGGCATTGAAACTGTGCGCCGACAGCATGTGCACTTCGTCGATCAGATAAACCTTGTAGCGGCCACGGCTCGGCGCATACTGGACATTATCCAGCAGTTCGCGGGTATCCTCGACTTTGGTTCGTGACGCGGCATCCACTTCAAGCAGATCCACGAAACGCCCTTCATCGATCTCCACGCAAGCCGGGCACTGGCCACAGGGCTCGGCGCTGACACCGGTTTCGCAATTCAGGGATTTGGCGAAAATACGCGCTACCGTCGTCTTACCTACGCCCCGTGTGCCGGTAAACAGGTAGGCATGGTGCAGGCGATCGTTATCCAACGCGTTTATCAGGGCCTGCAGGACGTGTTCCTGCCCCACCATCTCGGCAAATTTCCGGGGGCGCCATTTACGCGCCAGAACCTGGTAACTCATTACCTATCCTGTGTTAAAACTAATGATCGCAGGGGCGGTTTCCTGACCGCGAACTGCAAATCGCCCGGGCATTATAACAGCCCGCTAAAGGGTGGCGGCCCGTACCAGCCACACCCCGGCGCCCAAGTCCACTGCTGCGGCTGCTCCCTTCCGGGTCTGACCGGGTCCACAGTTTATTGTCGCGAGGGGACCGATACAGGCCACCATAAACCACTGATGACAGCGGACCGGGAGCCTGTCGAATCAGTCATTGGAACGGCTCCACCGGCCAGCAAAGGGCGGCATTGTAGCAACTCCCCTTTCCCACAGCCATGCACGGCGGCAAACTCGTGAAAAAATTAATACGTGCCACCTAATCAGCTGTTAATAATATTTATTTTAATTTATTAGAAATCGAAAATAATACCTGATAAAATTACTCAGTTATTGAGCGAAATACAAAATTCTCGAAGGAGCAATTTAAGAATGCAAGCAGAAGCAAATGGTAAAGTCATCGAACTCAGTGAAGCCGGCTGGTTGAACAACCTCGATGAGTGGAGCGAAGAGCTGGCGGTTGAAATTGGCAAGAATGAAAAGATCCTGGAACTGAGCGAAGAGCACTGGGATATAATCACACTGGCGCGCGAATATTTCCATGAAAACGGCACAGTGGCAGAGCCGCGCACATTCTCCAAACTCATGAAAAAGCTATACGGCAAAGACCGCAGCGACCAGAAATATATCTACTCGCTGTTTCCTACCGGCCTGATCAAGTGTGCCAATAAGGTGGCCGGGCTGCCGCGGCCCAAAGGCTGCAGCTGAGCGCCAGCC
>CBFDBP010000155.1:0-8288 GCA_965603065.1 uncultured Gammaproteobacteria bacterium | reverse complement strand
GGCACAGCTCCGGACCAGGTTCGGGCAGCGATCATTCGCGCCAGACAAAGGCTGGCCTGACCTCAAGCCATCGACGCACTGAAGCCGTCATCCGCTTCGACATTGACGGTTTCCAGGATGCTCTGTGGTTTACCCAGATAATGGCCCTGCACATAATCAACGCCCAGACCGCGAACCCGCTCGAATACCTGTTCGTTTTCCACGAATTCGGCGATGGTTTGCATGCCCATGCCACGCGCGACATCCACCAGCGCTTTCACGAACAACTGGTCCGCGTTGTTGTTGTGGATATCACGAATAAAACTGCCGTCGATTTTCAGAATGTCAGCATGCAGGTGTTTGAGATAGGAGAAGGATGAAAAACCGACCCCGAAATCATCCAGTGAAACCAGGCAACCCAACTGACGTATTTTCCGAATAAACTCCACGGCATTGGCAAGTTGCTCGCAGGCTGCAGTCTCTGTTATTTCAAAGGTAATCCTCGCCGGATCAACACCAGTCTCGCGTATTTCCTGTTCGATCAGTTCATAGGTATCCTGTCTGCCCACAGACAGGCCGGAAAGGTTGATGGCAAAACCAACATCCCGCATATTGTCCGGCAAGTCGGCCAGGCAACGAACCGCTTTAGTGACAACGCTACGATCGACCCATTGAATCAGCCCAAACTGTTCCGCAGCCGGTATGAATTTCGCCGGCGGAATCATGACTCCATTGTTCTCGACCATACGCACCAGCACTTCATAGTGATGGACCTTGCCACTGGACACCGCAACGATAGGCTGGAACGCCAGATGTAGTGCATCTTGCTCAAGCGCTTCCAGCAAGCGGTCTTTCCATATCAGCTGGTTATCCATGCGTTCCCGCATCATATCGGTCTCGTCGTACCTGTATACACGATTGCGACCGCTGGACTTGGCAACACTCATGGCGGCATCCGCCTTTGCCATCAACTCAACGGGAACCTTGCCCTGCTGCGGGAAAGTGACAACACCTACACTTGCGGAAATATTCAGCGTACGGCCGCCATATCTGGGTTTGAGTGAATTAATGTTCTCCAGCAGTTGCCGCGCCTTTTGCAGGCCCTGGTCCTCGCTCATTGTCGAGTAGGCAACGGCAAATTCATCGCCGCTTATTCGTGCGAGAAAATCCTCTTCACGCGATGCGCGCTTGAGCAATCCAGCCACCTGCACAATGATCTGGTCGCCCGCGGCATGACCGGCCGTATCGTTGACCAGTTTCAGGTGGTCCAGATCAATCAACAGCAGAACTCCAAGCTGCCCGTTGCGCTCCACTCTGCGAATTTCGTGGTCCAGTTCTTCAAGGAAGCGGCGGCGATTGGAAAGTCCGGTAAGATGGTCCTGGTTTGTAAGAATCACCATGCGTTTTTCGTCCTGCTTGAGCTTGGTGATATCGCGTGCTGTACCACGATAACCTTTAAACGTGTTGCCGTTGAATACCGGCACCCCGTTAAGACGTAAACAATGTGCTTCACCGCTCAGCGCATGCACCCAGATCTCAGCATCCTTGAAACCACGCTGTTTCTTATCGGCTCGACGAAGCAGGCGTGTCAAATCTTCCAGGCTGCTGCCGGGAAACACTTCGGCCGGTGTTCGGCCAAGCCAGGTTGCCGCCGACATATTGAGCGTTTCGGAAACACTGCTGGAAACAAAGGTGAAATGTCCGCTACAGTCCGTTTCCCATAACCAGTCGGATGAACTCGAAGCAAAATCCCGGAAACGCTGGCGATTTCGCTCGAGCTCACCGCGCGATGAATTAAGCGCCCCCAACATGGCGTTAAAGGACTCGCCCAGCTGTCCCAGCTCATCGTTACGCTTCACCGAGACCCGAAGTTTCATGTTCCCCGTGGCGACGGTCCGGGTTGCACATTCAAGCAGCTGAATGGGTCGGGTCAGAGATCTGCGGCTGATACGGACACCAAAATAACCCGCCAGCAGGAGCATCATCGCAGAGAAATACAGGGCCTTTTCACCCAGCAATTTAAAAGGCGACCAGTAGCTCGAATAATTTGCTGCAAAGAGTATCTGTACCGGCTGTTTCTCGCTTCCAAGCTGATTCAGGGGCGGCATAATCCGTATACTGTAACGATCATTTCCTATCTCTAGCGTGCCTTGCCCGGCTGTTGAGGGAGGCTTGTTTGCAAGGTGCACCGATGGCTTAAGGTCCGTGATGCTGCTCGCCAGCAACCGCTTACCCTGAAAGACCGCGACATCAGGATAAACAAGCTGGCGGAGACTCTCCAGGTCCATCTGGCCAAAACGTTTCCCCACCAGCAGGGTGCCAACACGCTCTCCCGGCGGATTTTCAACCGGCACAACCGCCAGTTGCAGCAAGCTGTCGTCTAACAGTGCATGACCAAACACAACCGGATCAACCCGGGAAAGGCTGCGTACCAGGTCAGTCAAAACTTCCGAACTCAGGATCTGAGGTGACATGTAGAGAGGCTTGTTACCCGACCCTGCGACACCCCCCGTTCCGCTGTCGAGGGATACCGCAATGAAATCCGCGCCCGGTCGCGGGTACAGATCATCCAGTTCGCTGCGTACTGTGGCGATATCACCAGTGCGGATTGCAGCGACAAAGCTGGTCTCATCGCGCACACTCCGGGCAACAGTAAGCAGATTTTCGAAACGGTTCTTCTGTACCTGTACAAAAACCTTCTGCGCACGATCGAGATCTTCACCGATGCTGACTGTGACATGATCCCGAGCCAACATAAATCCGGCGCCCGCAACGCCAACTAACACAGCCAGTACCAGTGCGAAAATGAACAGGGTATTTTTCCGCTCGATAATCACCGCGACGCCTCAGTCGAACTGTTCCTGATATAAATGGCCAATACCGGTCTGTGGTTTGAGCTCACCGCCCTCATGGCCTCCATCCCGTTATTGGGCCCAAACAAGCCCTGGCACTTGACCACAATGAATCGCCTCGCCCCGGCAGAATATGCTGTCGGCAAGAAACAGAAAAAGCATGCCCGGGCCAGCAGTATTGGAACTGTCAGTTTTTGCTTGATCAAGCCGGTCATGGACTTTTCATCGAATTCAGAATTCTCGCTTTAGCAGTATCGGCAAGCAGTATGGTTTAATGAGGCCAGTGGTCGAAAAACATCAAAATGACAGCCTGGAACAACTGCGCCTGAGACTGGCCGAGTTTGCTGAAATACGCGACTGGCAACAGTTTCACTCTCCCAAAAACCTGGCCATGGCTCTGATCGCGGAGACGGCTGAGCTTGTAGAGCATTTTCAATGGCTTACTGAAAAGCAGAGCAGGGACCTGGAGCCTGAGAAGCGCTCTGCTGTAAGTCTGGAACTGGCTGACATCCTGATCTACCTGATTCGGATCGCGGATCAACTCAATGTCGACCTGATCGCGGCGGCGACAGACAAGATTGAAATCAATGAGCAACGCTATCCCGCTGAAAAAGTACGTGGCAAAGCGTTTCGTGCCGAAGAGTACGAATAAGCCCCCGATCCAGGCACAGCGCCACAGGCTGTGAACGGGACCACACTTCATATAAAGATCCGGTCACAGATTCCGTTATATAGACAGGTATCCAGTGGTTATTCAGATCACCTGTTCTGGAGTATCGGCCCGATGACGACACCCCTCTCGGCAAATCAAGCGCCGGCCATCAACTGTGGAGTATCAGCCTGGCGCAGGAATGACAATGCCGGCACCTTACAGAAACGCACAGCCATGGCTCTGTCACAGGCTCGCGCTGACCACAACAAACAGTCGCTCGCGCTGTAACTTCGGGCATCTGTGTGACTACTGAACCCCGAACACACACATCGACTTTGCAGCAGCTGTCAGGAACAGGCAGCGCGGACCAGGGTATCGTCAGTTCGGATTTCGGGCACAAGAAAAAAGTCCGCATCGAAATCGACGCACTGGAGTTACGTGCCATCAAGCGACGCTTCATGGCGCTTAACAAAGATCGCCTGCGCCGTGTTCAGGAATGCCTGAACACGCGTCAGCGTGTATTTATCCGGCTGCTACCGCTGCTGTTTCATATCAATCATCCGATGCTGCCGGGCTACCTGTCCAATACGACACCTTGCGGTGTTTGCGACTACTCGCCTGGTAAACGATGCATTCAATCGGCCCGCAAACTGGCAAAGAGCTTCAGTTACCAGCGCCGTGCCCAGCGCCGTTACTCGATTCACGCGCTGTACCTGATGGGCAGTACCGGTACCATTGCATATTCCAAATCCAGTGATTTTGATGTCTGGATCTGCCATCGACCCGGGCTGTCCGAACAGGATATCGCAGCGCTGCAGGAAAAAGCCGATGGCATTAAATGCTGGGCGGAATCACTCGGCCTGGAAGTGCATTTTTTTCTGATGGACGATGCATCTTTTCGTGATAGTGAATACCAGCAACTTTCCAATGAAAACGCCGGCAGCTCCCAGCATCATCTGCTGCTGGACGAGTTTTACCGCACCGGCCTGCTGGTCGCCGGGCGCTACCCGGTATGGTGGCTGGTGCCGCCTGCGTATGAAGGACACTACGATGAGTACGTTGACAAGCTCATTGTGAATCGTTTTATCAAGGCCGACGATATTGTTGATTTCGGTGCCTTGTCCCACCTGCCGACTGAGGAATTCTTCGGCGCCACACTCTGGCAGCTCTACAAGGCGGTTGACTCACCCTATAAATCCATCATCAAAATCCTGTTGATGGAAGCATATGCCAATCAGTACCCGGATATTGAAATACTGGCCATGCGCTTCAAAAAAGCAATTCACAGTGGCCACGTGCAGCTGGATCGGCTTGACCCCTACGTCATGATGTGCAACACGGTTGAGGAGTATCTGTTTTCGCGCAGAGAACTTGAGCGCCTCGATCTGGTCCGACGATGCTTCTACGTCAAGGTCAACGAAGCCATGAGCAAACCCGCCCGCGGTCGCAAGCCAAGCTGGCGCCGGCAGGCCATTCGTGAACTTGTTGAAACCTGGGGCTGGAGCAGGAACAAGATAGCGTCGCTGGACCAGCGCCGACAATGGAAGATCAAGCGTGTACTGGAAGAACGCCGAATACTGGTGGACGAACTGACGCTCAGCTATCGCGCACTGTCGAAGTTTGGGCGTGAACACAACAACGAACACGCCATTAATTCCGACGATCTTAATCTACTGGGACGCAAACTATACGTCGCTTTCGAACGTAAGGCCGGCAAAGTCGAAATGATCAACCCGGGTGTATCCAAAGACCTGTCTGAAGAGAGGCTGTCCCTGCACCATATCGACAAGAGGGTGCAGCGAGGCTGGGCAATATACAGAGGTAATGTATTAGAACGAGATACAGATAAACATACACCCCTGAAACGCACGGCCAGCCTGCTGGAATTGCTGGTCTGGTGCCATTTCAACGGCCTTATCAACCGTAACCCGACAAGCATCGGTATACAACCTCCCGACAGCAGTCTTAGACAGTGGGAGTTACGTTGTGTACTCGATTGTCTGCAACAGATGTTTCCCGGTGGGGATATTCCTGAAAGTGACATGCAGTCGCTGGCTGAACAGGCCACGGTTCGCCAGGCTGGGCTGTTTATCAATCTGGCTCGGGACCCGATGTCGAAGCTCACCCGCAACGGCATGCAACTGGTCAGCGGACGCATCGACCCGCTGAGTTACGGTGGACAGTGGGAAAATCTGGCTGTCGATTTCCAAACCATTGCAGTAACATCGTGGGGCGAGGTATTGACCTACCGCTATACCGGCTGTACTGCATTGCTCGACTGCCTGTGCGATTACTTCGCCTGGTCACCGGTCGATTCCGGCACGGTGCCGCCGCCGCTACCCTGCTTCAGCTTTTCCTCGTCACGCGGCGCCATCATTGCCCGCCGCCTGGAACAACTGTTTAACGAGGTCAGGGAGTATTTCTACTATAATTACTGGCGCATACACGCCCGCTATGCCCTGCGAATCGGGCAGGACTACTATGTACTGAAATGTGAACACAACATTCCGCGTTATCAGGAACTGGATTCACAGACTGCTCTGTTGAATCATCTTGGACAGCCACAGACCTCTTTCAGTCCCATCCGCATGGATAAGCGAACAATGGAGAACTCACCCCTGGCAGTGGTACTGGAGAGAAACCGGGAAGGCGTGGTACAGCTTTTCTACCAGAGAAGCGGTGGCCGCGCTCAAGTCTACATCCTCGATGAACGCGGTTCATTATTTCATCAGTACCTTGCTTTTCACGATCAGCAAACACTGCTCGGTCAGTTCCAACATTTTCTGGATATGGTGCGTTACCGGCTTAACCACACGAACACGCCAAACAGTCTACCTGACAAGATGGATATTCAATATTTTCAGATCGCTCGCAACAACCTGGAAGAGTATGTACTCGAACCCGTAAAGGTCATCGCTGAGGTGGGGACGCAACGTTATCTGGATGTTCAGGTTATCGGCAGCCTGGAAGACGAGCGCCACGGCTCATTCAGCATCTTTTGCGGCAATCGGGAGTTTTCGGCACTGGAATTTGGTGATCAGATCTTTCAGCGGGTCTCCGAACAAATCTCCCGTAAAAGAGGCAGTGGCGGCGCTTATCCGGTTTACATCACTGACATCGACATAAATCCAGCCATGCTTGGAACTGATAGTGTGAATGGCGTGCAGTCGATTCATTTCCTGAATTACAAAAAACGTATTGAAAGCCTGCTGAACGAAGCCCTTCACAATAGGACGACGTAGCTGCACGCAACCTTGCGCGCGATAATATCGCCGCCAGAAATCCGCTCTCACGAAGCTTGCTTGTTCACCCGGTAGCAACGCCGTCCTCCGGCGCGATGGTTGTTGACCGTTATCGCGGTCAGGAGACCGCTCCTACTCTGCGGTACGCACACGCTCCAGGATTCTCTGTATATCCGTTTCCCAATGATCGAAGCTCGCCAGCAAGTCTGTACTTGTATAGAAGGTGCGCAAATGCTTAAAGCTGGAGGACAGCAATATTGTTTCATCGTTTTCGGCGAAAATCGCTATTTTCAGCGGCAAATACGCGATCAGTTCCGGGTGCTGGTCACTGAGCTTGCGAATTTCCTCCAGATCACCGAAAAACACCACTCTGTATTTATCCGTCTTGTATCCAGACCTGGTTAAACCGATATCAATGCGTTGCACGCGGGATACCTGATAGCCATTTTCCCGGATGGTCTGCTGCAAAACGGTCATGGCTTCCGGAAATGCTAACTGTGAGCGCACCATAAACAGTTCCTCTGCCGCCAGCACGGTCGGCAACAGCAACAGAAGCATGACAACATACTTTTTCACAGTGTCGCCTCCTCCATGATCTCTTCATAAAGATCGTGCATCTGCTCACAGGCCTTATCCAAGGCCTGGTTATTGAATAGCTGGCTGAGGTTTTTCGGATTGATACTCATCACCTGTACGCCGTGTTCGGTCTCCACAAGGGTGATGCGGCAAGGAAGAAACAAACCGACCCTGGGGTCAATCGCCAGCGCTTCGTCAAGAAAGGCGAAATTACAGAAATACAGTATTATTCTGCGTGGATTTTCGTCGCCAGCGGCGGCCAGGCCCTGTTCAAAATATTGCTCACGAATGACGCGGAAATTACGCCCCACGACAGCCTGCTTGAGATTTTCCAGCGTCTGCTCGAGATCATATGACGATTCGAACTGGATGACCGACTCAAGCCCGGCTGCCTCCACCGGCTTGGCGCCTGTATTCAGCTGGCGAAGATAGGCGACAAGATCATTGGCATCTCTTTCCTCCAGCCCCAGCGCCTCGATGGATGGCATAGGCGTTCCTTCACGTCCGCGCAACAGGGTCGCTTTCAGCATGGCATCGCTGACCGATACCTGAAAACCCTGATTATCCAGCGCCGGCGCTTCCACCGGAGCGTCTCTGGGACGTGAAAAGGTCACCCCCGTGCCAACGCCACCCTGCCCTTTGTCGCCGTGACAGGCGGCGCAATGACCGGCAAACAGTGTTTTGCCCCGCTCGGGTTGCCCATTCAACGCTTCAACCGGGTATATCGGGCCATCTGAATCAGACCAGCTGCGTATGTGCCCGATGATGGCACTGACCTGGTCATCACTGAGGCCATGGAAGGCAGGCATCACACGACCCGGGCGTCCCCGGCGCAGCGTCGTACGCAGGTAGTCATCGCTGGCAACAGCAAGAAAATCTTTAAGATTCAGAGGTATTCCAACACCGCCATCGCCTTCCAGGCCATGGCAAACGGCACAATTCCGCTGGTACAACAAGGCACCGATTGTTGCCTCCGCCAGTGCGGCC
>CBFDBP010000154.1:0-8311 GCA_965603065.1 uncultured Gammaproteobacteria bacterium | reverse complement strand
CGCGAAGAACGCGAAGGACGCGAAGTAAAAAATGGCTTTCCGATGCAGAGAATAACGCTGCCTGACACGCTGTATTGAACAAAAAACCTCAATTATTCAAGCCTTGTTTCCTTCGCGTCCTTTGCGGTTAAATCACCGGGGACCAAACAAAGCCGTGCCCACGCGCACCATGGTCGCGCCTTCCTCGATGGCGAGTTCGAAATCACCGCTCATACCCATTGAAAGTTCAGTCATTGATTCTCCGAAACGCTGCTGACACTGTTCGAGCAGCTGACGCAGAGTGGCGAAGCTGCGCCGCCTGTCATCGTCGCCCGCGCCGCGGTAACCGATTGTCATCAGCCCGCGAAGTTGAGTCCTGCCTGGGGGCTGCTCGAGTATGTGCTCGACCATTGGAAAAAGGTCCCGGCTGGGGACGCCGTGCTTGGCCGGATCAGCCGAGACGTTGACCTGCAGCAGCAGATTGACACTGGCGTCAGCGTCCCGGGCAGCCTGAGCAATACGCCGCACCAGTTTCTCACTGTCGATCGAATGCACCCAGCTGAAATTACCCGGGATGAATTTGCACTTGTTGGATTGCAGGTGACCAATAAAATGCCAGTCCAATGCCGTTTCCCTGCACTGAGAAAGTTTGCCCAGGGCTTCCTGAATCTGGTTCTCGCCAAAATCCTTCACCCCCAGTACCAGCAGAGACTGTATGTCTTGCAGCGTTTTGGTCTTGGATACGGCGATAAGGCGAACCGCTTGCGGTAAACGCCCTGATCTCCCGGCTGCGGCTGCGATACGTTCAGCAACCGCGGCTAGCCTTTCAGCTGCAGACATCAATCTTCGCTATCCAGATCAAACGCTTCTCTGAGCAGGCTGGTTGCATAGCAACCAGCGGGCAGAAAGAATTCCAGTATCCAGCTTCCATCGGCATCGAGTCGCCACTTCAAATCGCCCGGCAGCACGCGTAGTGCGCGTCTGGCAGCCGCCACCCTGAAACGCTGCAAACCCTCTATCCATGCCCCGTAGGCTTGCAACTGCCCGGCCTCGTATTGTGCAGCCTGCCCACTGACCAGCACCTCGCCATCGCCGCACAAGGGGCCCGTTGGATGCACCTCCAACGCCTGTAGCCGGTGGTCGATCTGCTCATCAATAGCCTCCGCCACAAAACAGGCCGATTTACCTTCAAGTTGCAGGGCATCGCCGGGCATCGCCGTGTTCCAGCAGCCGTCCGTTACTCTTGCCGCCAACACCTGATTGAACAAGGCTGATCGAACCGCCGACAGATAGAGGCCGCGCTTGTGCCTGGGCAGGCGGGAGCGCGGGCGCGTGAATAACTTTTCCGCCTCGGCAAGGTTGCCAGCGTCGCGACCAAATCGCTGCAGCCCGAAGTAATTGGGAAAACCACCGCTGGCAAGCTGCTGCAGACGCTGATCGACGCCATCTGCAGAAGCATTGACATTGCGTATACGCAAGCGGAAGCGATTACCCCTCAAGGCGCCCGTTTTCAGTTTGCGCAGATGTCTGGCGGCGCGCAGGACTTCGAACTCCTCGTGCTGCAAGGATTTCCAATCCGGATCCGGGCGCCCAGGAAGCTGTACCGAAAACCATTGCTCGGTGACTGCATTGCGGTCCTTGAGCCCGGCATAACTGACAGACGAAGGTGATACCTCTGCAAAACGCGCCAGCTGCCGGGCAACCCACTGGGTGTTGCTGTTACGTTTCCTGACATGGACCCAGCAGTGTTCGCCTTCCCCGCCGGGTTCAACAATGGGTACTTCAAACACCTGGAAATCTTCGGGCTGTATACGATACCTCGCAGGGCTAAGCGGGCCGCCCCACGCCGTTGGCAACGCACGCCAGGCCGGTATAGCTTCAAATGTAGAATCAACGCTATTCAAGGAGTAGGGGCCTGCCGGATCAATGTCCTTAACTGTTCTACTAAGGCGTGCCTGAATCAGCCGGGTTAAGCTTGAGGGACCGTTGGCCGCATGGACGCGGCCGTCGAGCGTACAGGGATGTATTTACAGCGTGTCCCGCAAGCTAAACCCGGCTGGTTCAGGCACTCACTAATAACTTGGCGAAAAAACGGGTTGTGTTAGAGCAGTTTCTTATACACTCCGGGTTGCCTATCCGCAATATCGCACCCAAGGGCAACGCAGCTATGACCGGGTAACTCAATTCTGTCCCCGTTCTTCCAGCAGCACCACTGCAAAGGCGGCGATCCCTTCCCCGCGTCCGGTGAAACCCAGCTGCTCGGTGGTCGTCGCCTTTACATTCACCCGGTCGGGGGCGAGCTGCAGATCGTCTGCGATATTCTGTTGCATGGCACCGGTATAGGGCGCCAGTTTCGGTGCCTGAGCAACCAGTGTCAGATCGGCGTTGCCGGCACGCATACCCTGTGCATGCACTTTCTCCACCACCCGGCGCAATAACTTGCGGCTATCGACACCTTCGTAGTGCGGGTCAGAATCCGGGAAATGCCGGCCGATATCACCCAGTGAGGCCGCGCCCAGTAAAGCATCACACAGGGCATGCAGGACAACGTCACCGTCCGAATGTGCAGCGAGGCTACGCGTATGCGGTATTCTGACACCGCCCAGAATGAGTGTGCCACCATCCTGGAAGGCGTGAACATCGACGCCCTGACCGATCCTCACAAACGCCCCTGCAGTTGCAGAAAAAATTCGGCCAGCTGTAAATCTTCACATTGTGTAATCTTGATATTATCAGCATGGCCTTCAATCATCAGCGGCTGATAGCCCGCGTGTTCCATGGCAGACGCCTCATCGGTGACTTTATAGCCATCCTCGAGCGCCTTTTCCAAAGCCGCCTTCAACAAGCCGTAACGGAACATTTGTGGTGTAAGCGCATGCCACAGATACCTGCGTTCCACCGTTGTACTGACCACACCCTGCGCGTCGGTTCTTTTCATGGTATCTCGAACCCGGGTACCGAGCAGCCCGCCGACCTGGTGAGTTGCGAGTCTATTGATCAGTAAATGCAGATCATGATGCCGAACACAAGGACGCGCGGCATCATGCACCAGCACCCAGTCGTCTTCACTCGCCAGTTCTGACAATGCAACAAGCCCGTTCAAAACCGAATGGCAGCGTTCCGTACCACCCGGAGCACGGATCAGATTATGCTCGGAATAGCGTTCCAGTATCGAGGCAAGGGCTGGATGTCCATGACTGACCAGCACCAGTCCTTCAAGCTGCGGGATACTCCACAAGGATTCCAGGCTGTGCTCCAGAACCGTCCGACGGCCCAGTTCCAGAAACTGCTTGGGCACCGGCGCCCCCAGACGGTGGCCGAAGCCGGCAGCAGGAACAACGGCCCAGTAAGCGGCTTCGCTTTTCATGGGCATACTACTGTGCTATCAAGCCCGCACAAGCGGAGGGCTTCCAGCTTGGCAGGATATCGCGTAGGACGCGCAGCCGGATTTGCCTTGAAAGCGAATAGGCAGAAGCCGGGATTGCTGCAACGCCAAATTTTACAGTTGAGCGGCTGATCAATATGAGGGACCCTTATCGTAAAGCATCGCGCCGAAGGCCGGCGCTCCTACGGCGCTATTCCCGCAACCTGTAGGGGCGTTCCCCTGACCGCGATTCGGGCTATCGTCATTCATCCGCAGCTGCCGGATCCTCGATAATCTGATAAAAGGTTTCGCTATCCTTGATCATACCCAACTCTTCGCGGGCGCGCTCCTCAATCGAATCCAGGCCCTGTTTCAAGTCCTGCACCTCGGCCTCCAGCGCCTGATTGCGTTCGTGCAGTCGCTGGTTCTCCTGCTTCTGCAACTCACCTTGCTGGTAAAGATCCCAGACTTCCGCGAGGCTACCGTCCCCCACCCATAGCTTGTACTGCAGGAGTACAAACAGGACCACAAGCAACCAGACCAGCCATCGCATACCTGTGTCAGCGGAACAAAACCAACTAACCCGCTACCCGCTGGTTGAATGCCGCTGCGCCCGGGTAACGCCCTGCATTGCCCAACTGTTCCTCGATGCGCATCAGGCGGTTATATTTAGCGACACGATCGGAACGCGACAGCGAACCGGTCTTGATCTGCGTGGCATCACTGCCGACAACAATATCCGCTATCACCACGTCCTCGGTCTCACCGGAGCGATGCGAAACCACCGCCGTATAGCCGGCGCCGGTTGCCATATCGATGGCTGCCAGGGTTTCTGTCAGCGTGCCGATCTGGTTAGGTTTAATGAGAATCGAATTGGCAATCCCTTCATCGATACCCCGTCGCAGAATGGATGTATTGGTGACAAACAGATCGTCACCGACCAACTGGATGCGTCCTCCCAGTTTCTCGGTGTGCAGCTTCCAGCCTTCCCAGTCGTCTTCGGCCATGCCGTCTTCGATGGATATGATCGGATACTGGTCCACCCAGGCCGCCAGGTAATCACCGAAGCCCTGCGCATCCAGCACCTTGTTCTCGGATTCAAGGTGGTATTTGCCGTCCCTGTAGAACTCCGAACTGGCCGGATCCAGGGCCAGGCAGATATCGGCACCCGCCTTGAAGCCGGCTTTGCCGATCGCTTCCAGAATAACCTCGATAGCCGATTCATTGGACGGCAGATCGGGGGCAAAACCGCCTTCGTCACCGACCGTGGTACCCAGTCCACGGCCGTGCAAAACCGACTTCAGGGCATGAAAAATCTCCGCACCGTAACGCACAGCTTCACGCAAGCTGGGTGCACCCACGGGTACAATCATGAACTCCTGCAGGTCCACACTGTTACTGGCGTGCGCGCCACCGTTGATAATGTTCATCATCGGTACCGGCAGCTGGTACGGGCCATCAGCGTTCAGATAGCGGTACAGCGGTACACCACTGCAGCGCGCCTGCGCCTGCGCCGTTGCCAGCGATACCGAAAGCAAGGCATTGGCGCCCAGGCGGGCCTTGTTTTCAGTGCCATCCAGCCCGATCATGGCCTGGTCGATTTCGGCCTGGGCTTCGGCATCCAGTCCCACAACGGTGTCGCGAATCTCGCCGTTGATCGCGGCAACCGCCCTGATAACCCCTTTACCCTGGAAGCGGGATGCATCACCGTCACGTAACTCGACCGCTTCGCGCGTACCGGTAGAAGCACCCGAGGGTACCGCGGCTCGCCCCATGGAACCGTCATCCAGTAACACGTCGGCTTCGACCGTCGGGTTACCGCGGGAATCCAGAATCTCCCTGCCCTGAATGTTTTTAATTTTTGCCATTTCCATTCCAATTTACAGTGAGTTACTAAGGCATGCGTAAGTTTACCGAACCAAGCTTTCGGAACCGTCGGTCGCATGGACGCGGCCGTCGAGCGTACAGGGAAGTATTTACAGCGTGTCCCGAAAGCTTGGCTCGGTAAACTTACGTACTCATTAAGTATTATGCTTTCTCAATTAGGTTCAACCACCCAGCAGCGCGGTTTCAGCAAACGGCCGCGATTTTACCGCATCATCCAGCATCTTCAAGGTGTCCAGCAATGCTTTCATCTGTCCGAGTGGCCAGGCATTCGGGCCATCACTGAGCGCCCTGGAGGGATCCGGGTGGGTTTCCATGAAGATGCCGGATACCCCGGCCGCGATTGCGGCTCGCGCCAGCACCGGAACATACTCCCGCTGTCCCCCGGACGCACTGCCCTGGCCGCCCGGCAACTGCACCGAATGCGTCGCATCAAAGACCACCGGGGCACTGGTATCCCGCATGGCCGCCAGGGAACGCATATCGGAAACCAGGTTGTTATACCCGAACGACACCCCACGCTCACACACCATAATCTGGTCATTGCCGACAGCCCGGGCCTTGTCGACGACGTTTTTCATATCCCAGGGCGCCAGAAATTGCCCCTTTTTGATATTCACAGGCCTGCCGGTACGCGCCACGTTCTGGATAAAGTTGGTCTGTCGACACAGAAAGGCGGGCGTCTGAAGGACATCCACTACGGCAGCCACTTCATCCAGCGGTGTATCCTCATGCACATCCGTGAGGACGGGAACCTGCACTTCATCCCGGACTTTCTGCAGGATTCGCAAGCCTTCTTCCATCCCCGGGCCGCGGTAACTGCTGCCCGAAGAACGATTGGCTTTATCAAAAGATGATTTATAGATAAACGGGATACCCAGTTCAGCGGTCATCTGTTTCAGATCAGACGCCGTTGTCAGTGCCAGCGCCTCACTTTCAATGACACAAGGACCGGCTATCAGAAAAAATGGGGCATCCAGCCCCACTTCAAATCCACATAATTTCATCGGTTATGGGCCTTTATTGAGAAAACTCATTCAATTCATCCATCCGCCTGCGCCAGGCTGGGCTGCGCGGGCTCCCCGCGGTCCTGCTGATGACGCCGGTTGGCCGCTTCCACAAAACTGGTAAACAGGGGATGTCCATCGCGCGGTGTCGACGTGAACTCCGGATGGAACTGGCAGGCCAGAAACCACGGATGATCGGCAACTTCGACCATCTCTACCAGGCTGTCGTCCAGCGATGTGCCGGCGATGGTCAAACCGGCCTTTTCCAGCGCCTCCCGGTAGGTGTTATTGAATTCGTAGCGATGGCGGTGGCGTTCGACGATCTGGTCTCTGCCATACACCCGATGCGCGAGTGTAGCAGGCTTGAGCTTACACGCCTGACCACCCAGGCGCATGCTGCCGCCGAGATCGCTGTTCTCGTCACGGCGCTCGATAGCCCCGGTCTGATCCTGCCATTCGGTGATCAGGCCGATGACCGGGTGCGGGGTATCCTTGTTGAACTCGCTGCTCTGGGCGTCGGCCAGGCCGGCGACATTACGGGCAAATTCTATCACCGCCACCTGCATACCCAGACAGATACCCAGGTATGGAATGCCCTGTTCACGCGCATAACGCACGGCCATAATCTTGCCTTCCACGCCACGTTCTCCGAAACCACCCGGTACAAGTATGGCATCGGCTTTGCTCAGCACGTCCAGGCCTTTCTGTTCAATGACCTCGGAATCCACGTACCTGATCTTTACCTTGCTGCGGGTCTGGATCCCGGCGTGGATCAGGGCTTCAGAGAGCGATTTGTAGGACTCGGTCAGGTTGACGTACTTGCCAACCATGGCAATGGTCACTTCGCGCTCAGGATGCTCCAGACTGTTGACCACCCGCTGCCAATCAGACAAATCCGCCGGCGGCACATCCAGCCGTAACAGATCAACCGCGATGTCATCCAGCCTCTGCTGATTCAATAACAGCGGAATCTTGTAAATGCTGTCGACGTCAACCGCCGAAATAACCGCCTTGTCCGGTACATTGGTGAAGAGTGCGATCTTGCGCTTTTCATCCACGGGAATCGGACGATCGGCGCGGCACAGCAGAATATCCGGCTGGATACCGATGGAACGCAGTTCCTTGACCGAGTGCTGGGTGGGTTTGGTCTTGATTTCACCCGAAGTCGGGATATAGGGCACCAGCGTCAGATGCATGAAAATAGCGTTGCCGTGCCCCAGTTCCACTCCCATCTGGCGAATCGCCTCGAGGAATGGCAGGGATTCGATATCACCCACCGTACCGCCGATCTCTATCATGGCAATATCGGCGCCTTCGGAGCCGGCGCGGATACTGCGTTTGATTTCATCGGTAATGTGAGGAATGACCTGCACGGTACCGCCCAGGTAATCACCGCGTCGTTCCCGGCGAATCACCTGCTCATAAATCTGGCCGGTGGTGAAGTTGTTGTGCTTACCCATGGTGGTACGCACGAAGCGTTCGTAGTGGCCAAGATCCAGATCAGTCTCTGCACCATCATCGGTCACAAACACTTCACCATGCTGAAACGGGCTCATGGTCCCCGGATCGACATTGATATAGGGATCGAGTTTCATCAGGGTGACTTTGAGACCACGTGCTTCCAGCAACGCGCCAAGCGAAGCGGCGGCGATGCCTTTCCCGAGTGAGGAAACCACGCCGCCGGTTATGAATATAAATTGGGTCATGAAGCTCCGATAAAATCTGGAGATAACATTCAACTGGACGGGAAATCACACTAACAGATTCTGTACGCCCCGACAATGGAGTACGGATTTAATCCGGCTGCCGGATGAACAGAGCAGCCTCGCATCGTCAGGATTCCGGCACCGGCACCATCGGCAACACAGCACCTGATCAACGCTGCCATCTTCCGGTTGCCCTGATCCTGTTATCAACGAGCCGACGTTCGCCCTGTTTAATCCTTGACCTGATGGTTGTATACCCAGAAAATCAACTAACAGTTTCCTAAACACCCAAATAGAGGCACTTCTTAATATCATGTCAAACAATAACAACACTGAAACCAAGGCAACCGACCCGAAGTCAGATCCGGTGA